>NZ_LHCD01000011.1:0-138995 GCF_001262595.1 Methylobacterium sp. ARG-1 | reverse complement strand
TCGAGACCCGGCCGCGCATCGATGCAGGCAGGCACCTGCCGCAAACATCAGCGGCGGGCGGCCGGTTGTACGGAAGCCGTGCTCTCGGGCTTGGTAGGACGGGGCTAAACCGGCCGATATCGGGATCGCGGCGTCAATCGGGAGAATGAGCGTCAAGGCCAGATCAGGGCTTGTTGGCCTGGGCCATGCGCTTTTGCGGTCCCGTCAGATATGACGAGCGCGATGTCGGAACCCTGGCCCACGCCCGTCTCATCGCCTTCGTCTGCTTCATGCCCAGATGCGCGGCTTGACCCGCTGAACGTTTATAATAGTCGGCGGGAGCCGCCCGTCTGGTATCGATTGGCGCATGTCGTCCGATCTGCCCGGCGGAACCAGCGACATTCACTGCGATCGCCAATAGGCCGCTCAAGGACGTTCCTCTTGTGACCGAGAGTGTCTTCGACGCCGCCTGCGGGCGCGCAGACTCATCATTCGTCCCACGCGCGCACGGACGGCTGCGCGTCCGAGGAACGTCTTTCAAACGGCGTTGTTGGTCCGGCACAGGTTGGGAGAGGTATCGTGCGGGTCATGGCTAAAGCGACAGCGGTCGCACTCATCACACTGGTTGGCATTGGCTCGGCCGAGGCGAAGGGCTGTATCAAGGGTGCCATTATCGGCGGGCTCGCGGGTCATTACCTGGCCGAGCGTGGCGTCGTCGGGGCCGTTGCCGGTTGTTTGGCAGGACGCGCCTTGGCCAATCGACGGGCGCAACGCGAGATTGATTACGGCGCGCGCGTCCAGCCGCGCGGCCCAGGTTATGGTGCGCCCCAGCGTCCCTCGCGCGGAGAGTATGGGTACTGAGAGCCGCTGACAAAGCCGATTGCGGCGCGTCGATGCGGTGTGGCGGAACCGACCTTCCATGAAGGTCTGCGGCCACGCCTCACGCGACAGCGCAGCAATCGCCGCCAAACCCGGGCGCCGCATCGCCCGCCGCGGGATCGGGAGCAGCCAAGTCTGGGCCGGCACGGGCGAGCACTCGATCTTTCGACAAGCTCTGGATGAAGCGAGTCTGGCTTGGTTCGCTCGCTCCCGCCGTCACGCCATCGCTATGGGCGACGGGCCGATATCTACCACACCGGCACGACACTCCCTGGAGCTCTTATCGTCCGGCGCGTCATCGAACGGCGGTTGCGTCGGGGGCTAAATCCAGAGGCGTGCAAGAAACTAATTGTTCAGCTCTGGGTTGTCGGTCTGGTTCCGTCCGTTCGGCGGAGCAGCCGCACTGGCCGGCCGTGCCTTCGTAGAGAGCGACCGCAGATCATGTTCGACCTCGCCTTCACTGTCGCCTACTCGGCAGGGGCGTTCGTCGCAGTCGGCGTGATCCTGAGAGGCCTCGCAGTCTGACAGCCGAAGCGCGACTGAGCTCTCACCAGCTTGGTGAGCCCCAGGCCGACGGCGACCTGGAGCGATGGCCTGGGGGCTCCAGATCCACATTCTGGCCGATCGCCATGATGGCGTGCGACTTGGCCAACGCGATGGCCAACCTGGAATAAGCCCGGGCTGTTTCTGGCCGGCAGCCGATAGGGTTGCTTGCTGCCGCCTCGGTCTTCATCGCATTCCGCATAATCTCGTGGTGACAAGCCGCTTCGATGCTTCCTGCACGGTCACGAGCGACAACCAGTTGTGGTTGATCACCGCTAAGCACGATTACGGCGACGAGGGTCGGCCGGTTTTGCTTGGTCCGATATTTGATCGACGATCGGAAATTCGTCCATTATTTTCTGTCTCTGTTTATTCAAAGCTATTAAGTAATATTGTCTGCATGTCATTGCATCCTTGGCGAGACAGGCGGTGCCCATCAGAGCCCCGCGAGCGCGAGGTGCGCGGGCTGCATGTATCGTTGCGAAGATATGCGGTTCGACTGCATGTCGTGGCCTGACGATGGGCCTATATTGATCGAAAATGGAGGAAGCCAGTGGCCTACAGGATTGAGTTCTTAAAGGATCACCGGGTTGTTGCCGCCAAGCTTTGGCCGCGCAGCCTCGAAGCCGCGACCGCACATGCCCTGGCGCAGTACCCCCGCCAGCATACCCGGAACGGTGCGACATCCGTGAGCGTGATCTGCGAACGCACCGGCATGGTCGTCTTTGCGTTCGAGGACGAGCATTGTGGCCCGACCGAGCGCCGTCGGATCGCCTTGGGCCTTGCGCCGCGTGGCATCGGCTTGAGCGCGGCGGCTCGGCTTCACTGACTGGCTTACGCACGGAACAGCGCAATCCGGAACGGTCCTGGTCCACTCGGCGTTCTCTGCGCCCGTCACGGGACCGTGTTGGAGACCGCCATGAACGCCCTCAAGCCCCTCGCCCTCATCGCCCTGCTCGCCATCGGCGTGACTGGCTGCGATGACAAGAAGGCCGAGAACAACACGCCCACCAAGGCGGATTCATCCAAGATGGAGCCGCAGACCGACCAGGCGGCTCCGCCGAGCCAGAAGCCGAAGCCGTAGCGCTGGCCCTGATCGGGCGAGAAACGCGCCTGATCGTAGGTCAAGACGGGGCAGGCCGGTCCAAAACCTCGCGCTGAATTGGGCCGACGCTGGCTTGCTCGGTTCGGTCGCAGCTTCGTACATGTGCCGATCGGCACCCTGGCCTACAATTGCGGCTTCGCCATCCAGGCCCATTTCTGCCGTCGGTTCAAGGAGCGCCACGGCCTAGCGCCCCGCGCGTATCGCCAGACCGCCCTCCTTGGCGCACCGTAATCTGCCGGATCGCTGCCCCCGAGTGGCGGTCTCACGCTCGGGGAGCACCGGGGTACCCGCCGGATTGCGGTACGGCGCGCAATCCGCCGTCATGCGGGTGGCGCGCGTGCTCAGTCTTGGCTTTGTCGAGGACGGCAGATGCGCGGGCAGGCCAGCGGGAGGCGTAACTCCGGGTGCCGGTCGCTCAGGAGCTGCAAGCTGCAATGGGGGTGGGCGAGCCGGGGGATCGACAGAGCAATCGCCTGCTGCTGGTGGAACGAAAAAGGCGCGCCTATCCGCAAGGCGCGCCCTGAGTTGGTTCCGGTCTCGGGAAGGAACGTCGGCTGAATATGGGTTGATCCTCAAGCGAACAAGGCGCGATGGCCGATAAGCCGAAGGTGTGGCCGTGTCATGCAATTGTAATATGGATTAGGCGACGCCTTCATGCTTCGAGAAGACTGTGTCGCTTCTCTCAGCGGGGGGGGGGCGAACTGAGGCCGCCGATTCATGCAAGCCGGGCCCTCGTCCATGGACGGAAGGAATGAGGATGGCTCCGATCGCCAGATCCGCGGGCGCGTCGCAGGGTCTGGCTGCGCCGGGGATCAAGTGAGAGAAGCTGCTGGCGTCCGTCCGCGAGAAGCACTCCAAGGCATCCAAGACGGACATCGTGTGGGCGGCCTTCTCTGCCTCTGACACATGCCGTGGACGGCAATGCAGGCGGCACGCAGTGCCGCCATAATGTCGCGCCGACCGAGTCTGCCGCTGGAGAGGGCGGGACGCCGATCCCGGTCACCCGCCGGAAGAAGGACCGGCACGAGGGTGCGCAGCGCAATCAGCAGCAGGCGCGATGAACTGCCGAGGTCACCGCACCGTCATAGCCGAGGCATAGGGGACGCGCCCTTAAGCTGGTGCAACCCGACGGGGCTCCGTGGTCGATTGGTCTGACTACCTCGAAGAAACCCGCCCCCTGTCCGCGGATCGAAGCCGGATGCGGATCTACATCGCCGCGGGACTGATCGGTATGGGCATGTTCGGTGCGATCGGCGCGATGCTCCATATCCTGCCGGCCTGAAGGCCAAGGCGGTGGCGCTTCAGCCGCATGCCTCGACGAACTTCCAGAGCGGCAGGCCCCCTCCTGGGCGGGCCCGTGCCGGTGGCTCGAGGTCGGCTCAAACAAGGTTCGATACGCGTCGACGCCCGGCGTGCGGCGGGCGTCGAGGCCCTGCCGTATCGAGATCAGCCGCCGCCGCCATTGCCGGCACCACCGCCGCTGCCGCCGATCGAGCGCGACCCACGGGAGGGCTGGCCGGCATTGCCGCCCGCAGCAGAGCTCGACGAACCGCGTCCGCCGGTATTGTTCGTGATCGGGATGCCGGTCCGTTTGGCCGATTTCATATGACGTGAGCGCGCGTCGGCGGGTGTGGTCGTCTGCGTCACAACGAAGGATGACAGGGCTAAGGCGCACGCACCAAGGAGGAGCTTCTTCACGGCAGATCTCCAGTTCAGTCGATACCGGATAACCCGCGGCGGAAGCCTAGTATCCGCATCGTCTCCATCGTCCGCCTCCGGCATCCCCTCGTGTTCCTGAACGTGTTGCCAGGGGGGAAAGTCACGAAGAGTCCCGGACGTCGGGGCCGGCGGGGACCGAGGAAATCGATGCCGGATCCGTTGCGCCGGCGACCGTCTTCGACGCGCAAAACGGCTTGCAGCAAGAAAGTTGAGCCTCAAAACCGAGGTCAATTATCGCCGTTCGATTGCCCGATGCGCAATGAAGACCCGCGCCAGCGATGCCGGGCGGGTCTGAGATTAATGCTGTTGGAGCTGGTTCATGTGCTCGCAGAATTCAGGAACGCGGTCCGTTCACGACTGCGTCTTAAGGTAAGCGATCACGTCGTTGATCTTCTTGTCGTCCGCGATGCCCTGGAAGATCATTTTGTTGCCCGGCACTTTCGCCTTCGGGTTCTTCAGCCATTCGTGAAGGTTGGCCTCGTCCCAGGTGATGCCAGAATTCTTGAGGGCCGCAGAGAAATTGTAGCCTTCGTAGGTGCCGGCCTTGCGCCCGACGACGCCCTTCAAGTCCGGGCCAACACCATTCTTCTGGAAGTTGTGACACGCCTTGCAAGGGGCGAACGCTTTCTCGCCGGCCGCCGCATCACCGGCCTCCTGGGCCAGTGCTGAGACCGGGATCAGGAAGGCGAGAACGGCGCCGAAAACGGTTGAACGCATGGATTTCCTCGTAGGCCAAGCGAGGTTGATGGCGAGGCGAAGCTTGGCGCAGCCAGAGGTAGACGTTCTCGATAACGGCTTATTCCGGCCCCTCTCTCAACCGGCGCGCGAACCTGGGCTGAAGCTGCGGCCCAGGCTGCCATAGCCGCATCTGCGCACTGGAACATATCCGCCGGCCCGTTGAACTCGCTCGCTCGCCTTGCTGACCTCGCTGTCGGCCATGCCCCGCAACACCACGGCCAGACTTGAGGTCACGCCCCGGCTTAGGATCATTCGGATCGGTTTGCTGAGCCGAGGGACCAACATGATCTCGTCGCCCTGCGCGCCTTCGGCGGACCCATGTCTGGCCGCAACCGGCCAGCGGTGACGTCATGGCTGACCACCCGACTGAGTGAGCTGTGCTGATCCGGTGGTTCTGCCATAGAGCCGCTCTCATCCGGTTCCAGCAAGTACAGCAAATCCCGAGGGGATTTTGCAGTCGTCCGCGCCGGTCATCGAGTGGTTCAACGGCTTGATCCGCCGAATGGCAATTTTTGGGGTTACGAAAGTGGACGACGTGATTTCGACTGCGCGGCCAACGAGGACGTCGGGCACCCGCCCGCCGCTGCCGCTCGTCGTAGCCTCCGTCTTATCCGCAGCGGCGATTTGGGTGCCGATCTATAACCTTGCGGGCCGAGTGATCTGGTTCTGGTGAGTGTTGCCGGCGGTCTGATCGGATTCGGGCCTGTACGAGAAAGAAACTCCAGCGCGGTGGCCCGGTTGACGAGCAATGACCGCTCTTGCCGTCGGTCACCCGTGGTCCTGCACGATGTCGTGGCCGGTGCGACGCACGCTGCCTGGATCGCACCGCGGGCCGGATCGCGGCCTCTTCGGGGCGCCGGCGTTCTCTGGCGACGTCTGGGCTGGCGAAGTTTGAGCCGTACAAAAAGCCCGCACCGGCGAACCGGGCGGGGGCGTTTGATCCGTCAGGACCGGACAACCAGAGCGGTTGCGCGCTGTTCGGCCAGGAGGGGTTGCGCGGCCGAGATCGCATAGCTCGGCGGGGCGTTCTCACGATCGGTCAATGCTCGGCGCACCGCGCGGTACGCCGGGCCATCCTGCGCTGGCTGGCAGGCCCATGGCCCGCCGACCGGGAGGAGCAAGGCTGCAACGCCCCGCTCCGTGCCCAGCGCCTCAGAGGCTCGGATGATGGTCGCGGACCGGGCTGGCCGCTTCCAGCAAGGTGGCGACGTGCAGGATCGTCGACTCGGCCTGCCAGCTGGCCACGACCTGGACGTTGATCGGCAGTCCCTCGCGGCTGGTCCCGAACCGCATCGACAGTCCGGGCAGGCCGGTGACGTTCAGCGGCACGGTCGCGCCCTGGAGATAGGTGGCGTCGACGGTCTGCCCGTTGATGACGAATTCGGTGACGCCGTGCTTGTGGGCCGGGATCGGCAGGACCGGGGTGATCAGCGCGTCGTAGCGCCGGAAGTACGCGGCATAGCCGTCCCGCAGCCGCTCCGCCGCCTGCTCGGCCGCGACGTAGTCGTCCATCGACGTGTCCGGGAGCGCCAGCATGGTCTTGGCCATCTTATAGAGCTCGTCCCGGCCCCGGCCTTCCGTCGCCTCCCGGAAGGCCGGCTTCATCTCCATGACGTGGAGCTTGTTGAACACGTCGAGGGCGAAGTCGCGCTCCAGCGCCGGGATGCGTACGGCCTCCACGACGCAGCCCACGCCCTTCAGCGCCTCGGCGGCCGCCTGGACGGTCGCGGCGACCTCGGGATCGATCGGGCCGAAACCCGGCTCGACCAGCCAGCCCACCCGCAGCGGACGGCCGGGCGCGGACCCGACACCGGCATCGGCCGCGACGGTACGAGAGGCGTAGCCGTCCTCCCCATCGGGCCCAGACAGGAGCGAGAAGGCGAGTGCGAGGTCTCTGATCGAGCGCGCCATCGGGCCGACATGCCAGAAGCGCCGCGGTGCACGCGGCCAGATCCCCGTCATCGGCACCCGCCCGTGGGTCGCCTTCAGCGAGACGATGCCGGTCTGCGCGGCCGGTCCCCGGACCGAGATGGCGAGGTCGGTGCCGAGGCCGAGCGGCGACATGCCGGCCGCGATGGCCGCCGACTCGCCCCCGCTCGAACCGCCGGGCGTGCGCTCCAGGTCCCAGGGGTTGTTCGACCGGCCCGATAGCAGGTTGTCGCTCTCGATCCAGTAGGAGAATTCCGGAAGGTTGGTCTTGGCCAGCAGGATCGCCCCGGCAGCCTTCAGGCGGGCGACGCTCGTGGCATCCGCCTCGGGGATGCGGCCCTTGAAGATCGGCGATCCGCGCTGGGTCAGGACGCCCGCGGTGTCGATCGAATCCTTCACGGTGAACGGCACCCCGTGCAGCGGGCCGAGTTCGCCGCCGGCCAGGATCGCAGCTTCGGCGGCCCGGGCGTCGTCGAGCGCCTTCTCCGCCACGGTGACGATGGCGTTGACCTTGGGGTCGACCGCGGCGATGCGGTCGAGATGCGCCTGCATCACCTCGACCGGCGAGACCTGGCGGCTGCGGATCAGGGCGGCGAGCTGGGTGGCGTCCGAGAATATGATGTCGGTAGTCATGGGCCGGTATCCTTCACGATGCGTCTTGCGGGCGGGAATCCCCGCTGCGGTCCGAGCCTCCGCCGGACCGGGCGGCGTGCACCGACCCGGGGCCGTCCGACCGCATGGCGGCTCGGTCGGCATTCAGGGACGGCTGAGGTTGTCCGTCAGGTGTTCGCGAGACTCTCGAGGAGACGCTCGGCGGCGGGGCCAGACGAGGCCGGGTTCTGACCGGTGATCAGCAGGCCGTCGGCCACCACGTGCGGGGCCCAGTCGCCGAGCTTGGAGAACCGGCCGCCATTCCGCCGGAGCTCGTCCTCGACCAGGAAGGGAACGACCCGGGTGAGGCCGACCGCCTCTTCTTCGCTATTCGTGAACCCGGTCACCGCCTTGCCCTGGACGAGCGGCGTCCCGTCGGGGGATTTCGCGTGGCGGAGGACGCCGGGGGCATGGCAGACGAGCGCGACCGGCTTGCCGGCGCCCAGCGTCGTCTCGATCAGCTTGATCGAGGTCGGGTCCTCGGCGAGATCCCAAAGCGGACCGTGCCCACCCGGATAGAACACGGCGTCGAAGGTGTCGTGGGTGACGGCATCGAGCTTGGTCGTGTTCGACAGCGCCGACAGGGCATCCGAATCCGCCTCGAACCGGCGCGTCGCATCGGTCTGGGAACTGGGTTCGCTGCTCTTCGGGTCCAGCGGCGGCCGGCCCCCCTGGGGCGAGGCGAGCACGATCTCCGCGCCCGCATCCTCGAACACGTAGTAGGGCGCAGCGAGCTCCTCCAGCCAGAAGCCGGTCTTGCGGCCCGTGTCGCCGAGCTGATCGTGGGAGGTCAGCACCATCAGGATCTTCATCATCGGTCTCCGTATGTGTCGGGGTTGAAGCCAGGGATTGCGGGCGGCGGCTCCGCGGAGCGGGCCGCGCGGATCGTGGGTGGCGAGCGAAGGGGGCGGCGTTAGCGCGCCTTCGACGGCCGCTCTGCGACCTGGTCGTGCGTCGGCGCCGTCTCCATCGAGCGAACCGGGAGGCTCGCGCGGCGGACCTCGTTGGCCCTGGCCATGCGGACGGCGCCGATGGTCTCGAGGGTGATCCTCTCCTGTGCCGAGGCTGCGGGGATGCCGAGCACGGCACTCTCCAACCCGGCGATCACGAGGGATGGGAAGGCGAACGTCTTGGCCGCGTAGGGCATCGTATCTCTCCTGGTTGTGGTTGTGAGCGCTTGGCAGGTCGACGATGTCACGCCGTTCCTGTTAAGTAGACCGGTCGTCTCGGATTTACGCATACGTCGGCATGGTTCTGCTGCCTCCCCCTTCGTCGGATCGGCGTCAGGCGAGCCCGAGGATCCGCCGCGTCGTCGCCATCGCGGCCTCGAACGGCGCGTCGGTCCGCACGATCTTCGCCATCAGGCTCGCACCGAGCCAGACGTGATAGAGCGCCTCGGCGATGGTATGCGGCTCGCCCTCGACCTTAAGCGAGCCCTCCGCGACCCCCGCCTCGATGGCCCGTGCCAGCCGCTCGATGATCCCGGCGGTCCCGTCCTTGAGAGCGAGCCGCATGACCTCGGACAGGTCCGAGACCTCCGCGGCGAGCTTCACCGCCAGGCACTTGCGCTGGTAATCGACACTGCCCTGCGTCGCCTGCCATTTGCGCCAGTAGTTCATTAGGCGCTCGGCATGGTTCAGGCCGGGCTCCGCAAGGGTCGCGTCGAGATCGGCGAGATAGCCCTCGAAGTAGTCGGCCAGAAGCGCTTCGCCGAAAGCCTCCTTCGATCCGAAATAGTGGTAGAACGAGCCCTTCGGCACCCGGGCCGAAGCCAGGATCTCGTTGAGCCCCACACCGGAAAACCCCTTGGCACCCACGAGGCCGTACGCGGTGTCGAGGATCTCCTGCCGGGTGTCGGTATGCGCGTTTAGGCGTGCCATGACGCTGAGATAGCTCTGATTAGACCGGTCGTCTAGTGGCCGATGGCGAAATTTTTTGTGCGCTTCTGGGGCGGTCAAGGGGGACTCAATGTCGGCCTGACATCGCAGCTCGCACGCTTGGCCCAGCCCCCTGAGTGCGCCGACCACGACTCGAACCACCCCTAGGGTCGCGCGACCCGTATATGTGGCCGTCGCGCCACAGCGAATGTAACAACGTTGCATTCTGTGCATAGGCCGTTGACCCCGGGGGGCGCCGCGGCGAGTATCGATCGGCCAAGGTTCCCGCGGGCTTCGGTCCGTAGGCGAAGATGGGAATTCAGTGCGCCGACAACGGCAAAGCTGAAGCTGCCCCCGCAACTGTAAGTGGCGAGTTCCTGCTGCTCCTCGGTCACTGATGCCGCGCATCGGGAAGGCCAGGCAGGGATCGTGACCCGCGAGCCAGGAGACCTGCCTCGGCGCGACGACAACCCTTGGGCGGGGTGCCCCGGTGGAACGCATGTCCGGCGCGGCCACGCGGGCCCGTCGCGCGCACGCGCTCACGCTTGGCCCCCGGCTCAATAACCCAGAGTGTGCCGGTGCCAGTCCGCCCGAAGCCGACTACGACCGAACCGTTCGCGAAAGCCCGCGGCCCGCGGATCCGCTCACGGTCGCGGCTCCGCCGCCACAGCCCGCGTGTCGCCCTCGCGGCGGTCCTCACAGCGGGTTCGCCAATCGGCGAGACGCGCGCGCAGGAGAGCGTCGCCCTGGAGGAAGTCTCGGTCGAGCATGTCGGCGGCAGCGCGGCCCCCGGTACGACGAGCGCGTCGGACAGCATCGGCCTGATCGGGCCGACCCCCGGCTACAGCGCGACTCGGGCGGTCAGCGCGACCCGGACCGCGACCCCGCAGATCGACGTGCCGCAGGTCGTCACCGTTGCACCCCGGGAGGTGATCAACGACTTGGCCGCCACACGCGTCGATCGCGTGTTCAATTATCTCCCCGGCGTCGCGCAGCAGAACAATTTCGGCGGCCTGAGCATCTTCAGCTACGCCATCCGCGGGGTGACCACCTCGGAGATCTACAAGAACGGCTTCCCCCTCAACCGCGGTACGCCGCCCCCGCCCGATGCGCAGAACATCGAGCGGATCGAGGTGCTGAAGGGGCCTGGCGCCGGCTTGGTCGGACGCAGCGATCCCGGCGGCCTGGTGAACATCATCACCAAGCAGCCCACCGCCCAGCGCTTCGTCGAGATGGGCACCCAGGTCGATTCGTTCGGGCTGACCCGCGGCACGGTCGATGCCGGCGGCGCCCTCAATGAGGACGGCACGGTCCTTTACCGGTTCAACCTCGCGGCCCAGGGGGCGGGCAGCTTCCGGGACTTCGTCAACAGCGACCGTCTGCTCGTCGCGCCGGTGGTGAGCTGGCAGGTCACGCCGGATACCCGGGTCACGGTCGAGACCGAGTTCGTCAAGAACCGCATCGTGTTCGACCGCGGGGTGATCGCGATCAACAAGCAGCTCGGCTTCCTGCCGATTTCACGCTTCCTGGGGGAGCCGGGCCAGAGCACCGACCAGAGCAACAACACCCTGCAGCTGCGCGTCGACCACCGCTTCGACGATGCGTGGCAGATGCGGCTCGCGACCTACCTCAACACGGGCGACTTGGAGGGCGAGTCCGCCGAGGTCCGCTCGCTTGCCGCCGACAACCGCACGGTGTCGCGCGACCGCAACGTGCGTGACTACCGCTGGGACGTGGCGATCGGTCAGGCCGAACTGCTCGGGCGCTTCGACACGGTTGGGATCGGCCACACCGTGCTGCTGGGAGTCGACCGCGAGAGCACGGACAGCCGCACACAATATTTCCGCTCGAACTTCCGCACGAGCCCCTTCGCGCTGGACATCTACGCGCCGGTCTACGGGCAGGCGCTGCCGCCGATCACGATCCCGCGCAACAATCTGGAGCGCGTCACCAATACCGGCCTGTACGCCCAGGACGAGATCGTCCTCAGCCCGCAATGGCGGGCGCTCGTCGGCATGCGCGTGGACATCTTCGAGCAGTCGTTCCGGGAGCGGGCCCCGCGCAGCCAGGTCGATCAATCCCGGGTTGCGGCCTCACCCCGGGCGGGCCTCGTCTACCGCCCGATCCCGGAATTCGCGCTCTACACCAATGTCGGCACGAGCTTCCGCCCGAATATCGGCCCGGACGCCGCATCCGTGGCACGGGGAGTGCCGCTCGCACCCGAGACCGGCCTCGGCTACGAGGTCGGCGTGAAGTCCGAGCTGTTCGGCGGCAACCTTCTGCTGACGGCGGCGGCCTTCCGGGTGGAGCGCCAGAACGTGCTCACCCCTGACCCGAACAACAGCGGCTTCTCGCTTGCGGCTGGCGCCGTGCGCAGCCAGGGCTTCGAGCTGACCGCCCAGGGGCAGCTCACGCCGGAGCTGAAGGTGCTGGCCGGCTACGTCTTCGCCGACGCGGTGGTGACCAAGGACAACGTGCTGCCGGTGGGCGCGCCATTGATCAACGTGCCGCGCCATTCGGGTAGCCTGCTCGCGGTCTACGAGCCGCAGGGCGGCGACTGGAAGGGGTTCGGGATCGGCGGCGGCGTCCGCGGCGTGGGCGAGCGGGCGGGGGATGCGGCGGGCTCGGGCTTCGTCCTGCCGGCCTACATCGCGGTCGACGCCCTGGCCTACTACCGCTTCGACAACGTCCGCTTGGCCCTCAACGTCGAAAATATCTTCAACACCGAATATTACGAGAGTTCGCTCAACGTATTCCGCGTGTACCCGGGCTCGCCGCGGCGCTTCACCGGCTCATTCACGGTTCGGTTCTGATGGCGCGCATGGCCGAGAAGCGTCCCACGCAGCCGGGTCCCGGTCGCCCGGGTGATGCCGGGCGCAACGCCGCCTCCGCCCGGGCCCGGCGTTACGTCCTCGCTCTGCAGCCGCTGATCGAGACGATCGCGCGGGAGACCGGCCGAACGGCGCAAGGGATCGCGTCGGAGATGACGCGCCGGGATATCGGCAAGCCCCGCGGTGGAACGGTCTGGACGCCGGCCGACGTGCGTCGGCTCCTGCGCCGTCTCGGCTCGGACGTCACGCGATGACCCCCGGAGGCATCGCCCCGACGCAGCATCGGTCACACCGCATCGCCTCGATCGATGCGCTGCGCGGCCTCGTGATGCTGCTGATGCTCGTCGATCACGTGCGCGAGTTCGTCTACCTGCACGCCCAGGTCCGTGACCCGATGGACCTCGCCGCGACCCCGGCCGCGCTCGCCTGGACGCGGATCGCGTCGCACATCTGTGCCCCGGTGTTCATCCTGCTCACCGGCCTGTCGGCGCGCCTGTACGGTCAGAAACACGGCGGACGGGCGGCCACCGCCGCCTTCCTGTTGAAGCGCGGCCTGCTCCTGGTCGCGCTGGAAGTGACCCTCGTGAGTTTCGCCTGGACCGCGAGCCTGCGGCCGCCCATCCTGTACCTGCAGGTGATCTGGGCGATCGGCGTCAGCATGGTCGCGCTCGCTGGCCTGCTCTGGCTGCCGCGGGCGGCGCTTGCAGTCCTCGCGCTGGTGGTCATGCTTGGGCACAACGCCCTCGACGGGATCGCCCTCGCGCCGGACCAGCCCAGCTATGCCCTGTGGTCGATCCTGCACCAGCGCGGGCTGATACCCCTTCCCTGGGGCGTGGCACGGACTTCGTACCCGGTCCTGCCCTGGATCGGCGTCATCGCGGCCGGCTACGCCCTGGGACCCTGGTTCAGCGGCGCCGTACCGGCGCAACATAGGCGGCGCCGGCTTGCGATCGCGGGTGGCGCAGCGCTCGCTGCCTTCGCCGTCCTGCGCGGCTTGAACGGCTACGGGGATCCCGTGCCCTGGCAGCCCGGCGCGACGATGGTCGATACGGCACTGGCTTTCCTCAACCTGACCAAGTACCCGCCCTCCGCCGACTTCCTCCTCGCGACGCTTGGCCTCGGCCTCGTTCTGCTGGCGCTGTTCGAGCGCCTTCCGACGGCGATTTCGGGCGGGCTGCAGGTTTTCGGCGGTGCGCCGCTGTTCTTCTATCTCCTGCACCTATTCCTGCTGCGCGCCCTGCAAACGGCCGCGGCCGGAATCGGTTTCGTCGCCGCTTCGGGCCGGATCGAAGTCGGTGCGCCCGCCCTGATCTGGCTGATCGCCGCCGCGCTCTGTCTTCCCCTCTACGCCGCCTGCCACGGGATGGTCGGACTCAAGCGGCGCGTATCCTGGCCCGGTCTGAGTTACCTGTGACGACGCGCAGTTCAGGCGGGTCATTGCGACACATCTTCTTGGGGCGCCTAACAAAATTGTCTGATCTGGTTTAGGGTAATAAGGCTTGCGGCGAGGCTGGTGAGGGCTTCGTAGATGTCGGCGCGCCGCTCGTAACGGATGAACAGGTGGCGGAAGCGGTTGAACCACGCGTGGGTGTCCTCATCCTGAGCTTGTCGAAGGATCGACGACACAACGGTGACGCCCGAGCCGCTCGCTGCTCTCGATGCCTTTGCGGGCGATACGCGGCACGATCCCGCGGGCCCGGCACTCCTGGCGGTGTGGCTTGGCATCGTAGGCCTTGTCGGCGTGCAGCTTGCCGGGCCGTCTGCGCGGTCGCCCGCGCCGTCCGCTCCGCGGGGGCGGGATGGCGTCGAGCGTCGGGGCCAGCATCGGACTGTCGTGCCGATTGGCCCCGCTCAGGCAGAAGCCGATGGTTCGACAAGCTCACCATGAAGGGGGGGCCGCGCGCCTCGGTGACGAGGTGGCGTTTGGTGCCCGGCTTGCCCCCGGTCCGTTGGGTTCGGGCCGGTGGCAGAGCCCCTTTTTCGCCAGGACGGACGCGCTGCCCAGGCTCGCCCGGCTCCAGTCGATCTCGCCGGCTGCAAGCAGGCGCTCCAGCAGGACCTGATGCAGGCGCGCCAACACCCCTGCCTCCTGCCAGTCGCGCAGGCGTCGCCAGCAACTCCTCCCACAGCCGCAGCCCATCTCCGCCGGCAGCATCTCCGCCGGAACGCCTGAGCGCAGCACAAACAGAATGCCGGTCAACATAGCGCGATGCTCAATCGGCCGCCGGCCGCCTCTTGGACGTGGGCGCGGCGGCGTTAGAAGTGGCGCAATCTCGCCCCAGAGATCATCGAGCAGAAGCAGAAAAGACATCACTGCTAACGCCCGCCCGCGCAATCCGTGCCCGTTCTGTTTGACGCGCTAAGACATGAGCCTCACCCAGCCCAGGATTTGCTCGATAAATTACGGCTGTAACCGGAATTGCTCTTTCTGTAGCAGTCATGCAATGTATGCATCTGACAATATACCCACATATTACAATTCGGGGAGACCCGTGAAAATCAGCTTCAATGCCCGCGTCGGTTTGAAATCGCGAAGGTGATCGGTGGGTATGCAACGCGGCAGGTCGAGGCATCAGCACTCAGGATCACGCGCTGTTCCTTGCGGACACTCACCGACCGCGTTGTCGAAAATTGAGTCGAGGTGGATGGCGACGCTTTATGGCATTGCGATCGGATCAAAGCATGATGCAGCCGGACAGGCGACAAGTGTTACTCGGGTCAGCGGCCATCGGCGCGGGTGCAATGCTGCGGTCGTTGCGAGCATCGGCTGCGCCCGTATCGACCGATGATCCGGGCCCTGTGACATGGATCGTGCTCCCGAACGGGAACAAGGTCTGGACGCAGCGTCTCGGCTCCGGAGAAAAGAAGGTTCTGCTCGTCAACGGCGGCCCGGGATTGTCGCACGACTACATGCAGTGCTTCGCCAGCTTCCTGCCGCAAGCGGGCTATGCGCTGTACTTCTACGACCAGCTCGGCACCGGCGCCTCCGATCGTCCGGATGACCGGAGCCTGTGGACGCTGCCGCGATACCTCGACGAGCTGGAAACCGTGCGTGCCGGGCTCGGCCTCGAACGGTTCGTGCTGATCGGGCACAGCTGGGGTGCGATCCTGGGGATCGAATACGCGTTGCGTCACCCGGAGCGGCTAAGCGGCTTCGTGCTGTCCAATATGAGCGCCAGCTTCGCCGATTACGGCGCCTACTGGCGTCACCTGCGCGATACGCTTCCGGAAGACGTGCGGATGCGTCTTACGGCGTTGGAGGCGGCTGGACTGGGCGACAGCGAGGCTTATGCCGACCTCGTGCAGCGCGAACTCTACAGCCGTTACATCTGCCGGCTCGACCCATGGCCGAGCCCCATCCAGCGCAGCCTTTCCGGCCTTAACACGGACATCTACAGGCAGTTGCAGGGGCCGAACGAGTTCACGCCGACGGGTGAGCTGAAAGAGTGGGACCGGTGGGCGGATTTGCACCGGATCGCGACGCCGACGCTCGTGATCGGCGCGCGGTACGACGAGATGAATCCGGAGAGTGCACGCCGCGAGGCGCGGCTCATCCCGAACGCCGAGCTGTTCTTGAGCGACACCGGCAGTCACCTCGCCATGTGGGACGACCAGGTGAACTACTTCAAAGCCGTGCTCGGCTTTCTGAGCCGACTTCCATCCTGAAGTCGCATCCCCGTCCCCGAACGAGGCCGTCATCATTTTCTCGGACGCAGGCGTGGCCCCGGCTTCCATGCGGCCCCGTGCTGGCTCGTCGTCGCACGGGGCGCGTCGCTCCCGAAGCCGCAATTCGAGGAACGTCCGCGGCGTCGAAGGTTCGAATCGCGCGTGTGCCTGCGCCGCTCCGAGCGCGCCCTTGCGTCGTCGGCGCGGTACGCAGATGCTGCGGCCCGGACTCCGAGATGTCGGGTATTAGGCGCTCCATCATAGGGGCACCCGGCGTATTGGTGCGGGTTCCTGCCCAGAGAAGCGAATTGGAAGCCTTGCCGACCGGTCCAGGAAGCGCGCATAAGCCGGCGTTCGCGGGCCAGAGAGACGAAGTCGTGAGCACGTCGCACACGCTCATCCGGCTGCTCACAGCGAATGCCTTCTTCGCCGGGCTCGGTTCGGACGCCATCGAGACCATCGCCGGCCTCTGCACGACGCGCAGTCTCGCGCGACATGAGATCCTGTTTCAGAAGGGCGACCCGGGCGACGCGCTCTACGCGGTACGCCGCGGCCAAATTCGCATCGGAGCCGGCACCGACGCTGGGCGTGCCGTCACGCTCAACCTGCTGGGGTCGGGCGACGTCTTCGGCGAGATCGCGTTCCTGGACGGCCATCTGCGGACCGCGGAGGCGGTAGCCCTCGAGCCGACCGATCTCTTCGTCGTCGAGCGGCGGGACTTCCTCAAGCTCCTCGCCCGTGACGCGACCCTGGCGGCGCAGATCATCGGCTTGCTGTGCCAGCGTCTGCGCTGGATGAGCGACCGCATGGAGGAGGCGACGTTGCTGCCGCTCGACGCACGCCTGGCGCGGCGTCTGATCATGCTGTCGCAGGATTACGGTGCCGAGATCCCGGTGACGCAGCAGGAACTGGCAGCCTTCGTCGGCGCGGCCCGGGAGAGCGTCAACCGGATCCTTCAGGATTGGCGGGGGGCGGGCATCATCGATCTGGGCCGCTCGCGCGTCACGGTGCGGGTTGCGCAGCGTCTCGTCGCGCTCGGGGACCGGGCGCAGACATGACTTGGCGAGGGAGTTTGATGGAATGAGAACCGGAGCGCGTCTTGCGGTGGTGGCCGTCCTCACCGTCGTCGCGGGCCCCGTCGGCGCCCAGACGCGCTGTACGGAGACAACGCGCTTCGACCCACCGCTGCGGGTTCTGCGGTGCGCCGATGGCCTCGTCCTGGAAACCGAGACGGCGGGCACCCTGCGGCCGGTGGATCGGGACGGCGACGGGCACCTCGAAGGGGCCGAGATCGGCGGCCACGCGGTCTTCGTCACCATCCCGGCGAGCCGCCGCGTCCGCCGCGAAGGCTTTCAGATCCTCACCCCGCATGCGATCGCCTCGGTGCGCGGCACGGTCTACGCCGTCGATGTGACCCGCGCGCGCACCTCCGTTTTCGTCGAGCAAGGCCATGTCGACGTGGCCCGGCGCGACGCCCCCCAGATCGCGGTCACGCTGGGGCCGGGCGAGGGCGTGGATGTCGATGACGGCCGCGACGCCCTGGAGGTGCGGCGCTGGCCGCAGGAGCGCGTCAGGAGCTTGCTTGAGCGTTTCGGGCGTTGAGCGCCGCCGACCGAAATCCCGTCCCGAGGTCCGATCAGGGTTTCCGCCGAACCAAGCGCTGGTTCGTATGCGCCGCGTTCCTTGGCGCGCTGGGATGGGGGGCCTGGCTCGGCCATGTGCACCTTGCTGGTCGCGCGACGCCGCTCGATCGCCTCGAATCGGCGCTCACCGACCTGCGCCTGCGCCTTGCGGGTCCGCGCACGCCACCCGCCGACCTCGCGGTGGTCGCGATCGATGACGAGACCGTCCGGCGCGAGGGAGGCTTCCCGGTTTCGCGGGCCACGATGGCGCGGCTCATCGAGACGATCGCGGACGCCCACCCGCGGGTGATCGCCGTGGACGTGCTCTTCCTCGATGCGGGCCGCCAGCCGGAGGCGGATCGCGCGCTCGCCGCGGCTCTCGGCAAGACGAACGCCGTCCTGGCTTCGGCGGCGGTCTTCGACCGCAGCGCGAGCGAGGACGGTATCCCGGTCGCCGCCGCCGTACACCGGCCGACACCGGAGATCGGCGAGGGGATTGCCTCGGGCCTCGTCAACGTGACCGAGGATGCTGCGGGCGTTCCGCGCCACCTTCCGCTGATCGTGCGGACGAGCGAGGGCGCGTCGGCGGCCTTCGTCCTGCGTGCGGCGGCCCTGGCGGCCCGCAGCGATCCGGTCCTGACCAAGGGCCGCGTCCAGATCGGGACCGCCGCGATTCCCCTGGACCTCGGCTATCACCTTCCGCTGCGCCCTTACGGTCCACGGCGCACCATCGCCACGGTGAGCGCGGCGTCCCTCCTCGACGGCACGGCGCCGGCCGCGGCGTTGGCCGATCGCATCGTGGTGATCGGTGCCACGGCACTCGGAGGCGGCGACACCTTCGTCACGGCGTTCGACCCCGTCATGCCCGGCGTCGAACTTCTCGCGACCGGCATCGCCCATCTCACGACCGGGCACGGTCTCGTCCGCGATGCGGCTGTGCGGCGGCTCGATGCAGCGGCGGCCCTTGTCCTGTCCGCAGGCGCCGCGCTGTTCATCGCGCTTCTGCCGCCGGGTCCGGGCATGTTGGTCGCGCTCCTCCTGACCGCAGGGTGGCTGGTCGCGGGCGCCTTCGCGTTCGCTCACGGCCTCTGGCTGAGTGCTGCCCTGCCGCTCGCCGCAGCCGGGCTTCCGACGCTGTTCTGTGCGGCCGGCCGCCAGACGCTAGAGCGTCGCCAGAGTGCCAGGGTGGCGCGGTCCGAGGAGGTCCTGCGACGGCTCCAGCCCGCCGCCTTGGCCGACCGGCTCGCCCTGGATCCCGCCTACCTGGCGGACCCCGTCGCGCGGGACATCCCGGTTCTGTTCGTTGATCTCACCGGCTTCACCCGCCGGAGCGAGCATCTGGGCCCGGTCCGCACCCGCGGGATGCTCAAGGCGTTCCACGATCTCGTGGACGAGACCGTGACGGGGCACGGGGGCCTCGTGGTCAATTTCATGGGCGACGGCGCCATGATCCTGTTCGGCGCGCTCGACCCGGATCCCGATCAGGCATCGAACGCCGTCGAAGCGGCCGAAAACCTGATATCGCGCACGCGGCTCTGGATCGCGCGCAATCCCGCTCTGTCGGAGGCCGAACCGGCCCTCGATGTGCGCATCGGGGCGCATTACGGGCCGGTGATCCTCTCCCGGCTCGGCAGCGACACCAACCAGCACATCACGGCCACGGGCGACACGGTCAACGTCGCGAGCCGCCTGCTCGCCGTCGCCGCGCAGGCCAATGCCCGCTTGGCGCTCAGCGCCGAGCTGACGGAGGCGGCCGGCCTCGCCATGTCCGAGGGGACCTTCGAGCGGCGGACGACGTCGATCCGCGGGCGGACCCAGACCCTCGAGGTCTGGCTGCGGCACCGGCGCGAGACCCGGTCGTAGCCCCGGTACCGGGATGGCGCGGAGGACCGACCTCATGGGGTGCCGGCCGGCTTTCCGCTCTCACCGGAGGCTCCAAACTGGAACAGTGATCCGGATCACAGTTCTATGGTTTCGTCCGATGCATGGTGCCTGTACTGCAACAGGGAGATCCACCATGACGACGACTTCAACGAAGACTGTGATTCTAGCCGGCCTTGCGCTGGCAGCCCTGGCCGGCGGGGCCGGAGGCGCCGAGGCCCGCGGTTTCGGGCACGGTGGGTTCGGATATGGCGGTTTCGGGCACCATGGTGGTTTCCATCATGGCGGCTTCCATCACCGCTTCGGCGGCTATGGCTGGGGGTATCCCGCGGGCGGCTATTACCGGAGCTCCTACTACGGCGGCTGTCGCCTGGTCTTCAGCCCCGCCTGGGGCAGCTACGTCCGCGCCTGCCGCTGAACCGACCTTGACGGACCGCCGGGCGGTTCGATGAGCCGGCGGACGGAAGACGAAGCGCTTCCGTCCGCCCGGAGGGCGTCGGGCCGACCAAAGCGGAAGCGCGCCCTTCCCGATAACGTCTCAGCGCCCATGAGCCGACAGGAGCACGTGCCGTGCCCGCACCCGGTATCCGCATCCTGCTGCTCGACGATGACGCGGACGTGCAGCGGACCGTCTCGGCGTATTTCTCGGAGCACGGGGTGTCCGTCATGCCGGCGGCGACCCGGCTGCAGGCCCAAGCGCTGCTGGCCGACCCGACGGAGTTCGACCTCGTGGCGCTCAACCTGCGGCCGGGCTCGGAGAACGGGCTGGAGCTGTTGCGCGCATTGCGGGCGCGGAGCGACATCCCCGTCATCCTCACGACGGCGCACCGCCGCGACGAGATCGATCGTGTGCTCGGTCTCGAGCTCGGCGCGGACGATTACCTCGTCAAACCTTACGGCCTGCGCGAATTCCTGGCCCGTGTGCGCGTCGTGCTCCGCCGAGCCGCGAGACACGCCCGGCATCGTTCGCACGATGCGCCGTGCAGACGATTCGAGGGTTGGGTCCTCAACCGGCGACGGCGGCGCCTGACCAATCCCGCCGGCGTCGATGTCGACCTCAGCAAGGGGGAATACGCCTTGCTCGCAGCCTTTCTCGACGCGCCGCAGCGCCCGCTTAGCCGCGAGTACCTCCTGCAGGCGACTCACATCCACGAGGACGTCTTTGATCGCAGCATCGACGTGCAGATCCTGCGGCTGCGCCGGAAGATCGAGACGGAACCGAGCCAACCCGCCGTAATCCTGACCGAGCGCGGCGTCGGATACGTCTTCGCCGTTCCCGTTGAATGTGCGGTGCGCTGAGATCGCATTTTCGCTCAGCCGGCTGTGGCCGCGAGCGAGACGGCACCGTCCGGTCGGTGGCTATGGGACGTGCACGTCGCGGTCCAGGCCTCGCGACGTGTCCGGCCTTAGCGTCTTGCCGCTGCGAAGCCGCGCTCCGAGGCGGGAGGCAAGGCGCTGTGGGGACCGGTGCGTGCGCTTTCCCCGGCCGTAGATCAGCCCTTGTCGGGAAGGGTCATGGCGGCATGCACCGCGCTGACGTGATCGCGTCTCTCGCGCCGTGCCGTATCGGGATCACACCCGGCATGCGGCTGCGATCGGCCTTTCGATACGCGACCCGGCGATCGCAACCGACGCGATGGTGCCGGGCTGCGTCGGCACGAGGGGCGCACCATTCGCGGGCGGGCTGTCCATCACGGCGACGGAAGAGCCGGATCGATGACCAGCAACCCGCGGGCCTTGCCGGACGTGCCGTCGATCGTCGTCGCGGCCTGCCAGAGGCGCTCCGTACCGACGAGGAACGGCGTGTAGTTTCCGTTCACGTCGCCAACGAAGACCAGGTCCCTGTCCGGCAGGTAGCCCAGAACCGGCGAGAAGTGCCCGGCGCCCCGGCTGAACAACGGCCCGCGATGGAAGTTCACGATCAGCCGCTTGCTCGTATCGTTGCTGCTGCGCATCGCCTCGCGAAACGCGGCCAACGAGAGATCGCGCACGACGCGCACGGGGCGATCGAGCCGCCTGCGGATCAGATCCGCCAGCTCGTCCAGCGTCAGGCCGTTCACGAGGATGCCGAACCAGGGCTGGAACGTCGTGCCGCGGATCACATCGGCTTGCGAGAAATCGACGCCGAGCGAGCGCAGCAGGTTCGCCACGCTGGCCGGACCGCAGAAACTGGGGTTGCTCTGGTATTCGTAGGGCCGTTGCCGGTATTTCTCGGCCACGGGCAAAGCCCAGGCCTGCGCCAGAAGCGCAGGATCGTGGAAGGTGGGTTGCGTCTCGATCGAGGTGACGGCCTTGTAGGCATTCGGCCTGAGGAGGATCGGACCGAGAACCGCCGCGCCGACGATGCCGACCAGGATCACGATCGCCGCGAAGACGGCGATCAGGCGGCGCCCCCACGTCCAGCCCCATCGGGCCTGTTCACGCGCCATGCACGCAGCACTCCGCTTTCATCAGGACAGCCCGCAGGGGCGACCAAGCGCAGACGCGGATTCCGGGGCCGCGACCGCATAACGGTGCGGGCGTAAGCGTCCGAAACACGCGCGCTCGGGGGCGTTCGATCGGCATTCGGTCAGGCCCGGGCCCGCACTCGGCGCCCGGCCTCAGAAGGCGACGGATACAGTCAGGTCCTTCCAGGCCCGGTCGGACGCGGCCACGGCATCGGCTGCGCGTTGCGCATAGGCATAGGCATCCTCGCCGATCAGGAGCTCGACCGGTGCATCGTCACGGCCGGACAGATCGACGATCGCCCGGGCCACCTTCCTCGGATCCGCGGGCTCCCTGCCGGACCCGGCCCGCAACATCTCGGCGAAGGGCCCGACCGTCTGCCGATAGGGCTCGCTGATTGCCGGGATCATCATCGAGGAGCCGGCCCAATCGGTCCGCACGCCGCCCGGCTGCAGGATCGTCACCTTGATCCCCAGCGGAGCCAGCTCCTGCGCAAGGACGAGGCTGAAGCCGCGAACGGCAAACTTGGCCGCCTGGTATGCGGAGAGGCCGACCGACGCGATGCGGCTTCCGACAGACGCGATCTGGAAGATATGCCCGGCGCCCTGCGCGCGCAGGATCGGCACGGCCGCCTTGGAGACATGGACGGTGCCGAAGAAGTTCGTCGCCATCTGATCCGCGAAGGCGTCCTGGCTCATGTCCTCGACCGACGCCAGGCTGGCATAGCCCGCATTGTTCACGACCACATCGACCCGGCCGAATGCGTCCTTCGCGTCAGCGACCGCCCGGCCGATAGCGGCGGCATCGGAGACGTCGAGCGCATAGGGGATTATGCGTCCACGATACTGGGTGACGACATCGTCGAGGTCACCGGGGTTGCGCGCGGTCGCCATGACGGTGTGCCCGGCCTCGAGGGCGGCCATAACGATCGCCCGGCCGAGGCCGCGGGAACTGCCTGTCACGAACCAATACTTTGGCATTTGATCTCCCGTGTCGTGGCGTCGATAAAATCACGTTTTCAGAATGTATCGGATCAAGGCAAGGTTCACGTCTCGATAGATCCAAATTGTTACAGCGTTGATACAAATCCAAAATCTTTCGTTTCATGTGTAACGATGTGAACGACTCCAAAATACGTTGACCGGACCAGGCTTGTATTTATAATCTGAGGCTGCCGGTCTGGTCGGCGCGATGGCCGCTTTGGACGACCTCCGCCGCACGATGCCCATGATGAAGCTGTTGGCCGATGCCGAAGACTTCGCCTCGGCAAGCCGAACACGCGGCTGGACTGACAGATGATCGCGGGTCGGCATCAGCGAGGATGCGAGCGGGTATCATAGTTTTCCGCTCTCAACGGATGTGCCCTAGGAATAGGTGCGTCTTAAGCAGAAAACGCAGCGAAATATTCAATAAAGCGATAGAGGATGTCGAATGGCCCGGATCGCGCTATACACATTCGGAATTCTGAAGGGCGCGTATCAGTCCGAGGCGCTGACGGAATTCGCCGGCATGGCCCGCATGATATTCCCGACACTGGGCGGTGCGGACGGTTTCATCGCTCACGCGGGCGAGGCGCGTCCCGACCTGCTTGGGCGAGCCGGTCCCGGTGAGGATTTCGGGGCCTGGGGCGTATACGTGGCGCCGCGCTTCTTCGACGCGAACTGGAAGGCGAGCGGCGCCAGCATGGTTCAAACGCTGTCGCTGTGGCGCGATTGCGAAGCCGCCCGCTGCTTCTCCTACGGTGGGCTGCATCGCGACGCCCTGAAACGGCGCTCGGCCTGGTTTCAGCGACCGCAATGGCCCGGTTACGTTCTGTGGTGGGTTCCCGAGGATGTCGTCCCCACCTGGTCGGACGGCGTCCGACGTCTGGAAATCCTGGCCGACGCGGGACCGACGGCATCCGGGTTCAGCTTTGCGCGAGCCTTCGATGAATCCGGCCGCCCCGAACTCGCGAAGCAGGTCGCCGCGCACTGACGGCGGGAGCCTCGGGTGGTATCCGGGGATGATCACCTAAGCTTCGCTTCTCTACCGCACCGGAAGACGTCACCCCGGTTCCGGCACCAGCGTGTGATGGCTGCACGGATCTGGGCTCGACCGATCCTTTCCGATGCCGGCCCGTTCGAGTGCCTAAGGCAGGCAGGGGCGCAGCTTGAACACCGGCACATGGCTCGGCCGCGTCGAGAACGATCCGATCGGCTGGACTGGATCAGCCTGCTCCATCGCGATCGCGTTGCCGCGCAGGAGCCGAGCGAGGACGAGCACGCTCTCCGCGACGGCGAGTTGCGCGCCGATGCAGACCCGCGGTCCGGCACCGAACGGCAGGAAGGTAAACCGGTCCGGTCTCGCAGCGCCGAGGAAGCGCGATGGATCGAAGCGCGAAGGGGCGGCCCAGAACGTAGGGTTCCTGTGGAGCATGCAGAAGGGCAGGAGGACGAGGCTGCCACCTCGGACCGGTGATCCGCAGAGGTCGTGCGGGTTCGCGACTTCGCGGGCCGACATATAGGCCGGGGGATACAGGCGCAGCGTTTCCTCGATTACGGCCCGGGTCAGCGGCAGGCGCGCCAGCGCCTCTCCGGCCGAACCCGGCGACACGTCGCAGGCCCGCGCCTCGTCGCGCACGGCGTCCTGCCACTCGGGCGCGTTGGCGAGGAGAAAGCACGCCCAGAAAAGGGTTAGCCCCGTCGTCTCGTGGCCGGCGAAGAGCATCGTCGACACCTCGTCGGCCAACAAGCCCTCGTCCTGGTCCTTGTAGGCATCCGCCAGCATATCGAACAGGTCGCGCGGCGTATCCGGCGACGCCGCGGACCGGCGTTCCGCGATGACGGCGGCGATGATCCGCGACCAGCGCCGTCGAAACAGGGCGCGCCGCACATCTGTCGGCGTCAGCAGCGTCGATGGCAGCAGGAAATCGCTCGCGCGGGGACGTCCGATCGTGGCGGAATAGAACAGGAGCAGGCGCCGCAACTCGGGCCCGAACCGCGCCGTCTCCAGCGAGAACATCGAGCGCGCCGCGATATCCAGGCTCAGGTCCTGCATCGCCGACAGGAGATCGATCGGGCCGCCCTTCGCGGCTTCGATCCGCGCGCAGGTCGCCTCTGCGCACGCCGCGATATGCTGCGACAGGACGGGCAGCGTCCGCGGCGTGAAGGCGGGCGCGAGCGTGCGCCGCTGCCGCCGCCAGGCTTCCCCCTCCGCCGCTGCGAGGCCCCGGCCGAGGATGGGACCGAGCACGCGCCCTGTCGCCCGCACGCGGCGGAACCGGTCCGGATGATCCGCCAGGACATGACGCATGGCGTCGGGGGTGTTGGCGAGGATCAGGTCGGTGATGCCCAGGCGGTACGTGATCGCCGGCGTGGTGAAGCAGCGTGCCGGGAATGCCGAGAAGGCGTTGCGCCGGACCCGCATGAGCACGCCGAGACCGGTGACGCGGTCGGGTGCGAGCGGCGGCGCCGGGGGGGCGAAACGGTGGCCAGGGCTATGCATGGTACCTTTCGCCTGACCTCATCCGGGTCCCGAATATCCCGATCCGACGCCGCTTATACGGCGCAAACCATCGAACGCATCGCCGTCCACCGGTCGCAAGCCGGCATCGCCCGCCTGCGTACGCGATGGAGCGCCGCCACATATTCAGCGCGTTCTCTGCTCGAAAGCCCAGCGGCTGGAATCCCGTCAAAGTCCCTGCTGGGTGTTACTTGCTTCCGGGGCAGAGCTTGTACGATACGCCCCCTTGGTCGCCAGCCGACCCATCCGCGATCTTGAAGCTTCGGCGCGACGGCACGAATACCGTCTCGGAGGTGGTCGTGGGCGCGACCGGGCTTCCGTCCCCGGCGGCGGCGCAAGAGGTCGCGATTCTGTACGTCTTGCCGTACGCGTCTACGATCTTGCTGACGCATTTGCTGTCGTGCGGGCCGCCCAGACCCTGCCCGTCATAGGTCCTCAAGGCAGCAAACGGCGCACCCTCGCAGGCCAGATCCGCCTGGACGTAAGTGCCGTGGGACAGCGGCAGCGGCTCCGCCTTGAGAGACCCGGCGCAGGCGACGGACGCCGAAAACACGCCGGCGGCGTAGAGCAGGGGAGCAAAGGATTTCATGCGCATAACACCATGCCACGGTGGATCATGCCGGCTGGTTTCGGCCCGGCCGGTTCTGGGTCTTGCGGATACAGGCCCAGTTGCCCCGGCCCGCCCGCGACCGCGATATCCAGGCGCGGTTTCGGTGCCATTTCAACCGACCGCCGGCTCGGTTACGCCTGAAACAGGCCGCGCATGGCCCCGGCGGTTTCGTGGCGCTGAGGCCTCCGGCGGACGGTCGCGTGCGGCAAGGCGTTCAGGCGGGCGATCGGCTCGAGGAGCCCCGGAGCTGGTGCGATCGCGCGCGCCTCAACGCTTCGAGAGCTTGCGCGGCGGCGGCGCGGTCTTGGCGCCGGAGGCCAGCTTGGCGCCGGAGGCCAGCTTGGCGCCGGAGGCCAGCTTGGCGCCGGAGGCAAGGTGTCTCTGCAGGGTCAAGGCGAGCGCGTTGGAGCGCCAGGGTCGGCGGGCGACCTCGACGACGGGAATGGCCGAGAGGATCTCCGGCTGCACGGCCTCGGATGCCGACAACGAGAGCACGATGGGCCATTTCGCGATCTGGGCGGCACGGCGGGCAAAGGTGAGGCCCGATAAGCCGGGCAGCGGGTGCTCGACGATCAGCAGATCGAACCGCTCCGGCGCCGTGCGCAGGGCGGACAAGGCCGCCTCCGGGTCGACGTATCCGACCGGTTCGTAGCCCAGGGCCGCCAGGGTCTCTTCGTCTTCCTGGACCGCGGCGCGCGTCCGGCCCAGAATCATCACGGCGCCGCAAGCCCGCGATGCGTCGCTGATGGCTGGCGTCATCACCGGCAACCAGACCTCGAACGTGCTGCCTGCTCCGGGCACGCTGCGCACGTTGAAGGCGCCGTCCTGCTCCTGGACGAATTCGAACGCGGTCGCGAGCCCGAGGCCGGTTCCGGCCGGACGGGTGGTGAAGAACGGCTCGAAGATCCGCGCGAGCGTCGCCTCGTCCATGCCGCGGCCGGAATCGCTCACCCGGATCCGGATATGATCGCCCGGGCGCAACGTCCCATGAGAGAGGGATCGCCGCTCCGTCAGGGTGATCCGGTCGAGCTGGATCTCGACGGCTCGATCCGGGCTCGACGCCTGCACGGCGTTGCGGATCAGGTTGTGCACCACCTGCTGGAGCTGCGCCGGCTCGCCGCCGACGATCGCCCCCTGGGCCGTCCCGGTGAACCGGATCACGGTCGGGTCGGCCGCCGAGGAGCGGATCTGGGCGATCGTCTCGGCGACGACCGCCTCGACGGCGCTGGTGCATTGCATCGCGCTGCCCCGCCGCCCGAAATCGAGAATCTGGCTGGCGATCTCGTGTGCCCGTCCGCCGGCTTGGACCAGCATCTCGATCTGCCGCGCCGCCCGATCGGGATGCGCCGGCAAGGCCTCGGCCGCGATCTCGGCATGGCCGAGCATGACGTTGAGGACGTTGTTGATGTTGTGCGCGACACCGCTGGCGAAGGTGCCGATGGCCTCAAGCCGCTGTGCCCGGCGCAGCTCCCCCTCGATCGCGCGGCGCTCCGCCCAGACCTGCTGGCTCTCCAAGGCCGCGCCGAAGCTGTCGGCGACGACCTGCAGCAGGCCGCACGATTGCCGGAGCCAGCCCGGCAGATCGGAGGTGCTGCGCTCGAAGCACAGCAGGCCGACGGTGCGCTCGCCCCGGCGCAGCCGCGCGCAGGCCCACGAGACGATGCCGCGCTCGGCAAGGGCGTGCCGCAAGGCAGGATGCCCGGCCGCATCCGCGGTCTCGATGAAGATGAGATCGTCGGAGGCGGCCGTGATGTCGGGGATCAGGGCGCGTTGCGCCATTGGCCAGCCCTGGGGCTGCGCAAGGCCGGGCCGGCTCCACAGATGCACGGCGCCGCTGCCGTCGAGCATCAGGACATAGCAATGGTCCGTGTTCAGGCCCCCGCCCACCATGGCCAGGACATCGACGATGTGGGCGGAGATCTCGTCGGGCTGGCTCCCCAGGAAGCGGTTGGCGGCCTGGGCCACGACGGTCTGGAAGGCGACCGTCCGGCGCAGGATCAAGGTGCCGGCCCGCATCAGCAGGCCCACGCGCACGGCGAGGGCGAGCAGCGCCAGGGCGGCGGCATAGAGCGCGAGGCGGAAGCCATCGGCGCGGGCCTGGCGCTCGGCGTGCAGCTCCCGGCGGGCATCCAGCAGCGCTTGGCGGGCTTTCTCGCTCGATGCGACCGGAAGCGAGCGCGTCGCGGCGCCGACTTGGGGCAGCAGATCCAGGAGCTGGCGCCCGTGGAGCACGATGGCGGCGACATCCGCGGCCTGGTCCGTCGGCAGGGTCATCGCGGCCATGGCGTCGAGCCGCGCGCGGATGTCCTCGAGATGCTTCGCGCTCCCGTCGCGCGCGAGTTGCGAGACGCGGATCTGCAAGGCGGCCACGGCCTGCACGAGCCGCGGATCGACGTCCGGCTCGGACAGGCGATCGCTCAGCGAGTCGAAATACGCGACCGAGTTCTGCACCAGGGCGTTGCCGGTCTTGAAGCGCTCAACCATCTGCGCCTCCCGGTCCACCACCTCGGCGAGGGCCCGCACTTCGGCGTCGTCCGGCCGGCTCGCCGCCCGCAGGTCGGCCACCGCCGCCTGCATCTTGCGCAGATGAGCGACGATCGGATCGTAGTTGCGCAGATGCCCGGCGCGGGCCCGAAGCACGTCGTGCTGGAGGCGCGATTCGGCCAGCGCGAGGCTGCCGATGGTCCGCTGCATCGTCACATAGGCCGCCTCCATCTCGCCATTGCCGTTGATCAGCAGCCACGTCAGCAGCGCGGCCAACATCGCACCGAGTACGGCGGCCTGCGCGGTCAACCTCATGGCCGATGGTCGGCGGTCGGCGGCGGGCCGGGGGGCGTCGCCGGGGGCACGGACACGGAGTGGCCTTCGTAGGATCCGGTCAGGGTGCCGAGGAACGCAACGATCGATGCGATCTGCGTCGTGGTCAGCTCCCGCCCGAGCTGGACCCGGGCCATCAACCGCACGGCCTCCGGAAGCGTGGCGATGCCGCCGTCGTCGAAATAGGGCGCCGTGACCGCGACGTTGCGCAGGCTGGGGACGCGCAGCACCTCGGCGGTCTTGTTCGGGATCGTCACGAAGATCCCGACCTTCTCGAACAGATTGCCGCCGACATTGACGCCCTGATGGCAGGCTGAGCAGCCGATGCCGCGGAAGAGCGCGAAGCCCCGCTGCTCGGCTTCGGTGATGGCCCGCGCATCGCCGCGCAGCCACCGGTCGAACCGGCTGTCCGGGGTGAGCAGGTGCCGCTCGAAGCTGTTGATCGCGTCGACGACGGCCTCGCGGTCGGCCTCACGGCCGTAGGCGGACCGAAACCTGGCGGCGAGCGCCGGATCGGCGCGGACCATGTCGAGGATGCGGGGCCACGACCCGCCCAGAAATTCCGGCTGGGTCAGTGCCAGCTCGGCCTGATCCTTGAGGGTCGGGATATCGCCCGCCCAGCCCAGGCGGAAGTTCAGGGCGGCGTTGAAGACCGTGGGCGTGTTGCGCGGCACCGGCGTGCCGTCGGTGGTGACGTTCCGCGGGACCGCGCTTGCGCCGTTGGTCCGGATGTCGTGACAGGTGATGCACGCGCGGTCGCCCCGGCGCGACAGCCGCGTATCGGAGAACAGCATCCGGCCGATATCGACGCGGTCCGGGTCGGCCCCCAGCGAGCTGGGGACCGGCGTGATGACGGCCGAGGCCTCGACGGCATCGGCGATTGCCGGATTGCCGGCCGGCCCTTCCTGGGCCGCCGGCGCCAGGATGGCGAGGGCGCTGCCGAGCAGCGCCGCGAGGAGGGGCCGTGCCGGGCGCCCGATCACGGCTACAGCTTCTCGACGGGTGTGGTCAGGACGTAGCCCACGCCGCGCTCGGTGACGATCAGGCGGGGCGCACTCGGGTCCACCTCCAGCTTGCGGCGCAGGCGCAGAATCTGGACGTCGATGCTGCGGTCGAACACGTCCTCGTGGACCCGCGTGGCCTGCAGGAGGTGCTCGCGGCTCAGGGGGCGCTGGGGCGCATCCAGGAAAGCCACGAGCAGCGCGTACTCGCCGTTGCTCAGCGCGACGCCCTCACCGGCCGGGTTGGTCAGGCGCCGCCGCCGCCGGTCGAGCACCCAGCCGTCGAAGCGACTGCGATGCGAATCCTGCGCCTTTGGCGGAACGGGCGTCACCTCGGCCCGCCGCAGGATGACCCGGATGCGGGCCAGAAGCTCGCGCAGGCCGTAGGGTTTGACGAGATAATCGTCGGCGCCGAGTTCGAGGCCGATCACGCGATCGATCTCGTCGCGGCGATGGCCGGTCGTGATGATCACCGGCAGATCGCTCCGGGTCCGCAGGTCGCGCAGCAGGTCGAGACCGTTCTCCGAGCCCAGGCGCAAATCGAGCACCACGAGGTCGAAATTGTCCTCCACGAGCCACCGCTCCGCCTCGGCCCGGTTGGTTGCCGCCGTCACGTCGACGTCGTGGTCGGCGAAATGATCCGAGACGATGCGCTGCATGCCCGCATCGTCCTCGATGAGCAGGATGCGGGTCTTGCCGGGGCGCGGCCTCCGGCCCTGACCCCTATCCAGGCTGGGTTCGATCATGGGCACCTCACGCTTCGCGGCAGTGCGCCGCCCCGACCTCCGCGGCTGGATGGCGGCACCGTGTCGGGGACGCCGCCACCCGGGGGATCATCGAACCGTCGTCGCCAGCCCCTGCCCGACCGCCCTTCTAAGGGTGTCCGGGTGTCGGCCCTTCACCGCTGAGTTGATATCACGGCCCCAAAAGGATTGCGCCCACCACATTGTGCGAGGCAGCACAACGCGGACGAAAACTCTGAATGACGCCGTCTCGATCCGGAAAGAAGCAGTTCAGTTACGTTTGTAACCGGAGGCCGTGATGGCTGACATGCCGATGTAACTGCCGAATATGATCGTCACCCTTTCTGGATGAAGGGGTGATTATGACCGACGCTCTGATCCGAGATGTCTGCGGCGTAGGCCCGGGGCGCTTCAACAAGATTGTGCCCGATCGGTTGCCTCGTGGCGAAGATCTTCCAGCCTGTGGCCGCCCCGGTCCTCCGCTGGAGCGTATCGCGATAGCCTCGTCGCCAATCGCACCGGCCCGGCCCGCGCTCTTCGTCTTCGGACGGTGGCTTTTGGATACCCTCGTGGTCAGCTTCGCCCATGGCGGCTGTATCCATCACACCCATCCGGATTACGTCGCGTTCCTGCGCGGCATCAACAGCAACGCGCGGCGCTAGACCAGATCCAGCCCGAAACCCGTCGCTTCGGCAAAGACGTCGCGGCGAGCGCCACGGACTTTGGCGCTTCGATCTGCTCGGAACAGGCTGCGCGTCTCCAAGCAATGCGTGCGGACACTCCAGATCTGCCGCGTCGTCGCGCGAGTTCGCGCCGTGAATGCCAAATCCAATCGTCGATCGATCCCGAAACAGCGCGTTCCTGCGCAGTCCAATTGGGAAGCATCTCACATGTCGCTCAGCGTCTTGTGTATCTCGTGGGGAACCACGGGCAATCTCAGCCCCGTGCTGACGGCCGGACGGCAGCTGCGCCGGGCGGGGCATCGTGTGCGCATCATGGCCGATCCGGTGATGCGCAGCGAGGTCGAGGCGGCCGGCTTTCCCTTCATCGGATGGCGCCGGGCTCCCGTCGGCACCGATGCGGACCCCGCCGATTTCTCCGACCTCGCCGACTGGTTCCGCAAGACGCTGTTCGTGCCGGCCGGCGCCTACGCGGCCGACACGCTCGATGAGATCCGGCGCGTTCCGACCGACGCCGTCCTGAGCCTCGACCTGCTGCTGGGCTGCGCGCTGGCGGCCGAGGCGGCGGACCTGCCGCACGCGATCCTGTCGCCGCATATCAGCATTCGCCCGCTGCCCGGCATGCCGCCCGCCGCCAGCGGCCTCACGCCCCCGCGGACCGCCGAGGAGCACGCCGCGATGGCGGCGGCCACCGACGCGATCACGTCGGCCATGGAGAAGGGCCGCACGGCCCTCAACGCCACGCGGCGCGGCCTGGGATTGCCGCCGGTCGCGAGCGCGTTCGATTATTTCGATCGGGCCGACCGCGTCCTCCTGGCGATCAGCCGGGCCTTCGACTTCGGCGCGGCGACGCTCCCGGCGAATTACCGGTACATCGGCCCGCTGCTCGACGAGCCGGGCTGGACGCGGGGTGGCCCGTCGGCCTGGCCCGGCACCAGCCGGCCGCGCATCCTCGTCGCCGGCAGCACCGGCGCCCAGAACCAGACCGAGCTCCTGCAGCGGATCGTGCGCGCCGTCGGGACGGTCGACGCCGAGGCGCTGGTGACCACCGGTCCCCATGTCAGGCCGGAAGACCTGGCGATGCCCGCCAATGTCCGCGTCGTGACGGCGGCCTCCCACGAAGCCCTGATGGAGGAGGCGGCCCTGGTGGTCAGCCAGGGCGGGCACGGCACCGTGTCCCGCGCGCTGCTGCACGGCGTGCCGCTGCTGGTCATGCCGATGGCCCGCGACCAGACCGACAACGCCGCCCGGGTCGGCGCGCGCGGCGCCGGCCTGCGCCTGGCCCCCGACGCGCCGCAGGCCGAGATCGCCGCGGCAATGCGCCGGCTGCTCACCGAGCCGCAGTTTCGCGTCGCGGCCGGCACCCTCGGCGCGGCCGTCCGGGCGGATCTCGATGCGGCCGGTCTCGTCCGCGAGATCGAAGCGATGGCGGCGGCGCAGCGCCCCGGCAGGGCCGATTCGGCAGACCGGCGTTGGGCGTGATCCCGCTCACCGACGGGTGGATCCGGCCGCGCAGACGCCTCCGGCCGGGCACCGCCGCGTTCTCGGCCCTGATCGGTCTGCTGGCGGCGCTCCCGACCTTCGGCATCGACATGATCCTGCCGAGCCTGCCGGACACGGCCGCCGCCCTGCGGGTCCCGTCCTCCGCCATCGGCTCGGCCATGGGGATCTATCTGCTGAGCCTCGGAATCGCCCTGCTGGTCTACGGGCCGCTCTCGGACCGGCTCGGCCGCCGGCCCACCATCATCGGCGGCTGCCTCCTCCTGATCGGCGGCAGCCTCGGTTGCCTCGCCGCGCAGACGCTGCCGCAATTGCTGCTGGGCCGGGCCGTGCAGGGGTTCGGCGCGGCGGGGCCGGGCCTGGCCGCCATGGCGATCGTGCGTGACGTCTCCGAGGGCGAGACCGCGCGCGCCCGGATGTCGTTCGTCGTCCTCGTGATCAACGTGGTGCCGACGATCGCCCCGACGGTCGGGGCGGCGCTGATGGGTCTCGGCGGCTGGCGCCTGATCCACGCGGCGCCGATCGCCGCATCCCTCGCGGCTCTCGTGGCCGTCCGGCATGTCGACGAGACCGCGCGGTGCACGCCATCGCCAGGCCTGAATGCGCGCGCGGTTCTGCAGGGCTACGCGCGCATCCTCGCGGACCCGGTCTTCCGCGGCAACGCCCTGTGCAACGCCGCTTCGGCCGGGGCGGTCTTCGCCTACATCACCGGCTCCGCGCTGGTCTTCATCGACGCCTTCGGCGTCAGCCCGCAGACCTACGGCATCGTCTTCGGCGCGAGTTCGCTGTCCGTCATGGCCGGCGCGTTCCTGAACGGCCGCCTCGTCGCCCGGGGCGGGCGGCCCCGTCAGGCGATCGGAGCGGGTCTCGCCCTGGCGACCGCCGTCGCGGCGATCCTGATGGGCTCGGCCTTGGCCGGACGTCCCTCGCCGGGCCCGGTGGTCGTCGCCATGGTCGGCACGGCGCTGGCCTTCGGCCTGATCTCGCCCAACGCGCTGCATGGGGCCACGGAGCCAATGCCCGAGGCTGCCGGCGCGGCCAGCGGCGTGGCGATCTGCCTGCAGATGCTGGTCGGCGCCCTCGCCAGCGATGGCGTGGCGCGGACCTTCGATGGCCGCTCCGCCCTGTCGATGGCCGCCGTGATGCTCGGGGCCTGCCTGGCGGCGATCGCCGCCATCGCAAGCCTCCCGAGTCCCGCCGCCGGGCGATCGAAGCCCCGATCCTGATCATACGGAGATTCCCATGACCTTCGAACCGCCCCGGTGGCAGCCCGTCCATCTGGCCCGCGACGGCGTCCGGCTCGCCCATGTCGAGGCCGGGCCGATGACGCCCCAGGGCCACCCCCTGGTGCTGATCAACGGCTGGACCGGCGATCACGGCATCTTCACGCCGCAGATCCGGCATTTCTCGCGGCTCCGGCGGGTCGTCGCCGTGGATCTGCGTGGTCACGGCGCCAGCGACGCGCCGGAGCAGGATTACACGGTCGCGGGCTTCGCCGACGACGTCGCCTGGCAGTGCCGCCAGCTGGGCTTGGTCAAGCCGATCGTCATCGGCCACAGCTTCGGCGGCGCGGTGGGGCTCGAATTGTGCGGGCGCCATCCCGACCTCGCCGCGGGCCTGGTGATGATCGATTCCATCGTCCTGCCGTCGCCGGACCAGCACGGCAATGTCGAGCTGGCGCAGCTCCTGTCCGGCGTCGGCGGTCCGGATTACCCCGCGGCGGCGCTGGCGGCTGCCTGGTCGATCGGGGGCGCCTTCGACGAGCCGACCCGGCGCCAGGCGATCTTCGACACGTATGTTCTCGGCCCCTGCCGCAAGACGCCCCAGCACGTGGCGCATTCCACGCTGCACAACATGGTCCAGAACCACGATCCGATCCCGGCCGCGCGCGCCTGCCGGATCCCGATGGCCTACATCTCCGCCGACGTGCCGCTGATCGAGTCGGCGCGCGATCTCGAACGGCTGAGCGAACTCTGCCCGCAGCTGGTGACCGCCAAGACGCTGCTCGCCGGCCATTTCAACACGATCGAGGTGGCCGAGCAGGTCAACGCGATGATCGACCGCTTCCTCGCGGTCGGGCTGAAACCCCGGGCACGCTGACCGGGCTGCCGGATGACGCGCGGCGCCGGGGCGATCTCCGCTCCGGCGTCCGGCATTCTTCCGTTACTGCGCGCGCCTGCGGCCGCTGAAAGTCCGGCCGGAAGCCGGCTCGTCGCCCAGGAGACGCCGGGCCGATGCGATGACCTGGAGGGTCTGGGAGCTGAGCTGCTCGCTCCGGGCCCGCAGGTCGAAGCGCCTCAGGCGCGCGATGAGGTGCTGGCCGTCATCGGTGCCGCCGATCACCGAGTCGGTGATCAGTCGCCGCAGCAGCATTTCGAAGCGATCGTCCGGACTGGGCTCGCTTGCGATCATGGCGATACCTCCTTGCGAAGCATCGTCGTTCTGAGCCGCGCCCGTTACGGCACGATTTCGGAATCGCTGACGACCGAAATAGCCTGGCGCCCCGTGCGGGTCCGCGGGATCCGGGTCGCCGGCATCGACGCCCGGCGGTCGATCGAGCGGAGATCGGCCGCACCGGCGCCGCGCCACCGGGGCTCCTCGGGCGGCCCGAATGTTATGACCGTAACCAACGGCCGCTCTTTCGAAATCGTCCTGTAGTTCGGCCTTTCGAGAATCCTCTCGCTTGAACAGCAGCGAGGATGTGTCGATGAAGTGTCACAGGGACGAGCACGGATACGTCGGAAGCGCCGGGGCCCGCCACGCTGTCCCGACCCTGTCCGTCGCTGAACTCGAGGCCGACCCGCACGGCGTGTTCCGCACTTGGCGGCCCCGGGTGCCGTTCATCATCCATGAGATCGGCGGCTACATGGTCCTGCGCGCGCAGGACGTCGATCAGCTGATGCGGGATCCGCGCGTCCAGGCGACCGAGACCCTCTATCCGGAGATGCGCGAGATCCCGCAGGGCCGGCTGTTCGACATCTTCGCGCACGGCATGCTCACCGCCAACGGTGCGGTCCACCGGCGGCGCCGGTCACCGTTCACCCGGACCTTCGCGACCCGCCTGGTCGAGAATCTGCGCCCCCGCATCCGAGACGCCGCCGAGGCCCTCGTCCGGGATTGCATGGAGGAGGGCGAGGTCGATCTCGTCGCGAGCTACACCGCCCTGATCCCCGCCCAGACCATCGCCGACATCCTCGGGCTGCCGCGCGGGGACATCCCCCGGTTCACGCGGCTCGCCTACGAGGTCTCGCGGGTCCTGAGCTTCACCTTCGGGCCGGAGGACCTGCCCGAGATCGAGGCGGCGGCGGTCGCCTTGCAGGATTACGTCGTCGAGATCCTCGAAGCCCGGCGCGCGGCACCCCGGGACGATTTCCTGTCCCGCTTCCTCGCGGAGGCGGATGCGGCCGGCGAGCTGACGCCGGATGAGGTGGTCATCCAGCTCGTGCAGATGATCATCGGCGGCACCGACACCACGAGGGGGGCCGGCGCCATGCAGATCGCCCTGTTGCTGCAGCATCCCGAGCAATGGGAGGCGGTCCGGCAGGATCCCGGCCTCGTGCCGGCCGCGGTGGCGGAATCGTTGCGGTTCGAGCCGAGCGTCGGCTCTGCCGGACGCGTCGCCAAGGAGGATATCACCCTCGGCGGGCACGTCGTACCGGCCAACAGCCTGATCATGCTCTCGATCCTGTCGGCGATGCGCGACGAGCAGGCCTATGAACGGCCCGACGCGTTCAACATCCACCGCACCGACCGGCCGCGCCTGCACCCCGTCTTCGGGGGCGGGGTGCACCGGTGCCTCGGAGAGGCCCTGGCTCGGATCGAGCTGGAGGAGGGGCTGGGCGCCCTGATGCGGCTGGCTCCGCGGCTGCGCTTCGCCGGCCCGGTTCCGATGCTGCACGGGCACAGCGGCATCCGCCGCATCGATGCGCTGCGGGTCGCCTGGTAGCCCCGCGGCCGGGCGTTCCAGCCGTAACCGTTTCGGCGTCCATCCGCAGCCGTCGCGTAACGGGCGGCCCCCAGCCTCGCGCCTGGGTCGCCGCATCGGCGCGGTGCCCGCTCCCCACGCGAAGACAGGACGAGCGCGATGAAGATCCTCCTCTGCTCCACGCCCGCGACGGGCCATCTCAACCCGATACTGGCCATCGCCCGCATACTGGCCGACGAGGGCCACGAGGTCATGGTGCTGTCGGGCTCGGCCTTCCGCGACCGCATCGAGGCGGCCGGCGCCCGGTTCGCAGCGCTGCCGGGCATCGCCGATTTCGACGGGCGCAATCTCGTCGCGGTCGTTCCCGAGCTGGCGCAGACCCCGCCCGGCCCGGACTGGCTGCGCGTCGCCATGGAGCGGATCTTCATCGAGCGGATCCCGGATCAGCATCGCGGCCTCCAAGAAGCCCTTCGGGCTTTCCCGGCCACGGTCGTGATCGGCGACGACATGTTCTTCGGCGTCCTGCCCCTGCTGCTCGGGCCGCGATCGAAGCGGCCGGCCATCGTCTTGTGCGGCACGTCGATCCTGCATTGCTCACGGCCGGACAAGGCCCCGATCTTCCTCGGGCTGCCGCCGGCCGAGACTCTCGAGCAGCGGGACGCCTATGCGCGGATCGCGCGGGCGCACGATGCGGCCGTCGATCGGCCCGTCGCGCGCCGCCTGGCGGGTGTGCTGGAGGAGCTCGGGTTTCCGGTCCCGTCCTGGACCCTGTTCGATGCGGTGGTGCAACTCGCCGACACCTACCTGCAACTCACCGTCCCGAGCTTCGAATACCCGTTCCCACTGCCGCCGGCGGTGACCTTCGTCGGCACGCCGCCGATCGTGCCGGGTCAGGCGCCGCTGCCGGCCTGGGCGAACGATCTCGACGGCTCCCGCAAGGTCGTGCTCGTCACACAGGGCACCTTGGCGAACCACGATTTCGGCCTACTGGTCGGCCCGACCCTCGCGGCGCTCGCCGGTGAGCCGGACATCCTCACCGTCGTCACGGCCGGCGGACGCGCGCGCGACACCATCCCGGGGCCGATCCCGGCCAATGCGCGGCTCGCCGACTACCTGCCGTTCGAGTGGATTCTGCCGCGGATCGACGCGATGGTGACGAATGGCGGCTACGGCAGCGTCAACCAGGCCCTCAGCTTCGGCGTGCCCCTCGTCGCCGCGGGCCTGACCGAGGACAAGGCCGACGTGAACGCCCGCATCGCCTGGTCGGGGGCGGGCATCGACCTGGGCACGAACAATCCGACCCCGGAGGCGCTCCGGCGCGCCGTACGGACCGTGCTCGACGAACCCGGTCACCGCCGGGAGGCTCGGCGCCTCGCCGCCGAGTTCACCGCCTACGATGCCCGGGCGGGGATCCTGCGGGTCCTCGCACGGCACGCCGAACCCGGGCGGGTGCGCAGCGCCGCCTGAACGACCCGACGGTCAGATTTCCGGCTGCCGAGAGTGACAGTCAAACCCCGCATGATCCGGGCGGCACCGATTCGAGAGATCGGTGCCGCCCGCGTCTGTTCGCGGCCCGAACATCTGACGTATCGGCCCGAGCGAACGGCATGTCTGCTGTAATCATTCCTGCGCGACGCGAAATCCCGCTGCAATCCCGCCTGCCTATCCCTCGGGTTCCAGCAACGGGAATACGCCGACATGATCCTCAACCGTGCAGCAGCGTCCGCGGGTGCTTTCGGCGGGACTCTTCTTCTCGTCCTGATAATGGCGCCTGCCGCCCGGGCGGAGCCCGTCCCCCGGTTCACGCAGGCCGACGTCCCGACCCTCGACCCCGTCATCCGGCCTGTCCGGTCCTGGACGAACCGGGAGTCCCGCCCGGCAACCGTCGAGGACGAGCACGTCCGGGCGCAGCGGATCATCAACCGCGTCTGCGTGGGCTGCCGATGAAGCCCGTCACCGACGGGCCGACTTGGCCCGCTCGACGGCGCGGCGCAGGATGCGCGACAGATCGGTGACCGAGTACGGCTTGCGCAGCAACTCGAATCCGTGTGTCCCCTGGGCCGCGAGCACGTCGCTGTAGCCCGAGGCCAGGACGACCGGCAGGTCGGATTGCCGGCGGCGGATCTCGCGGGCCAGGTCCACCCCGTTCATGCCTGGCATCACCACGTCCGAGAACACGACCTCGAAGCGGAACGGGATGCGCTCGAACTCGCGCAGCGCCTTCTCCGCGTCCGTCGCCCAGACCGTATGGTAGCCGAGTTCCTGCAGGGCCTGCGTGGCGAAGGAGCCGACCTCCAGGTTGTCCTCGACGAGGAGGACGCAGGTGCCGTGGCCGTCGGCCAGCGCCGCGGGCTCGGGCGTCTCGGCCTCGGGCAGGGATGCGGCCACCGCCCGCGGGAGGAACAGGGTGAAGGTGCTGCCCTCGCCCAGCCGGCTCTCGGCGACGACCTCGCCGCCGGATTGCTTGGCGAAGCCGAACACCTGGCTGAGGCCCAGCCCCGTACCCTGTCCGACCCCCTTGGTGGTGAAGAACGGTTCGAAGATCCGCTCCAGGTCGCCGGGGGCGATGCCGGTGCCGGTATCGGCCACCGAGACCGCGACGAAATCCCCCCGCATCGGCGGATGCGCCCGGACGGCCGGGACCAGGCCCACGGGCCGGACCCGGATGGTGATCCGGCCCTCGCCCGACATGGCGTCCCGGGCATTGACCACCATGTTGACCAGCGCGGTATCGAACTGGCTGGGATCTGCGTCGACCAGGCACGGGCTCTCCCGCCCCATCGCGTCCCGCAGGGGCACGACCTGCATGTCGACATGGATGCGCGAGCCCGTGAGGGTTCTCACCATGTCGGAGACCGAGGCCACGCCGCGGCCGACGTCGAACACCTCGGGCTGGAGCGCCTGGCGCCGGGCGAAGGCCAGCAGCTGGCCCGTCAGCTTGGCCGCCCGGGCGACCGTGTCCGAGATGGCGTCGACGTAGCGGGTCCGGCGCTCCTCGGGGAGGTTCGGGCGCTTGAGCAGGTCGGTCGACGACTTGATGACGGTGAGCAGGTTGTTGAAGTCGTGCGCCACCCCGCCGGTAAGCTGGCCCACCGCCTCCAGCTTCTGGGACTGGCGGAGCTGCTCCTCGAGGGCCTTGCGGTCGGTGACATCCCGGCCCGCCGCGTAGAAATGGTCGCCGCGCGGGACCACGTTCCACGAGATCCAGCGGTAGGCGCCGTCGCGGGTCCTGAACCGGATGTCGACGTCGTCGAGGTCGCCCGCGGTGATCACGCGCTCGAACGCCTGCGCCGCGAGCTTCTTGTCGTCCGGGTGGACGAAATCGTCGAACCGCGCTCCGACGAGATCCTCGGACGTCCAGCCGAGGGTCGCCGTCCAGGCCGGATTCACCGCCCGGTACAGGCCTTCGAAGCCGCAGACCACGAACAGGTCGCGGCTCGCCCGCCACAGCGTATCGCGCTCGTCGGTCCGCTCGCGGGCGGCGGTCTCGAGGTGATCCTCGAGCCGGCGCCGGTCGGTGATGTCGTTGAACAGGATCGCGACGCGCCGCCGCGCCGGCTCGCCCACGCGCAGGGCATGGACGTCGAACCACCGGCCCATGGACACCGCGGCGCTCTCGAAGCGCACGGGCTGCCCCGTCATGGCGACCGCGCCGTAGGTCTCGAACCAGGACGGTTCGAGGTCGGGGACAAGCTCGCTGACCCAGCGCCCGGCCGCGTTCCGCAGGCCGGTATGGCGCTCGAAGGCCGGGTTGACCTCGATCAGCCGGTAATCGACCGCGCGGCCTTCGGCGTCGAACCGCATCTCCACGACGCAGAAGCCGGCGTCGATCGCCTCGAACAAGGTCTGGTAGCGCGCCTCGCTCTCGGCCAGGCGCTCCTCCTCGGTGCGGAAGCGCGTGACGTCCAGCTGGCTCGCGAAGAAGTAGCGCAGCTGCCCGGCCGGATCGAAGACCGGGCTGACGTAGAGCTCGTTGCGGAACGGCGTGCCGTCGCGGTGATAGTTCAGGATCTCGACGACCACGTCGCGCCGGGCCGCGATGGCGTCGCGGACCTTGGCGACGTCGGACGGGTCGGTGCCGGGTCCCTGGAGGAACCGGCAATTGCGGCCGATCAGGTCCTCCGCGCCGTAGCCGCACAGCTCCTGGAAGGCGCGGTTGGCGAAGACGATCGGATTGTCGGGCAGGTTGGGATCGGTGACGATCTGCGGCATGCGGGTCTTCTCCGCCGCCGTGAACAGCAGATCGGCCCCGGCCGCGGAGGTGCGCTGGCCGGCGCTCGGGGTATGCACATGGCTCTCGTTGCGCGACCGCAGCCGCTCGATCTCGGCCTCGGCCTCACGCAGACGTCGGCGCAACGTGTCGTTTTCGACATCCATGGGGCGAAATCCCGACCTCGCATCGCCATACCTGCCCGCCGCTCTCACAACGGCCGGGTCGTCCGGCTGCTCCATACCGTATTTGCCGGGGCAACCTCCATGAGGAGTGAAGCCGGATGAGCGGACAACTCTGGGGTCCGGATGGCCGAGCCGCGGATCTGCGGCAGGCCGGTATGGGGCGTCAGGCGGACAGCACCGCCGGGATGGCCGAGCGCAGGCGGGAATAGCCGCGGTTGGATCTCGGCCAGGCGGCCTCGTCCCATTCCCGGCGAATCCGGGTGCACGCATCCGGCAGCGCATCGGCCGACGGACCCACCGGAGCCCAGGCGGTGACGACGGGCAGGTCCCCGGACCAATCCTCTTCGACCAATCGCGCCGCGCACCCGAACTGGGCCGCCGCACGTTCGAGGCCATCGGCCATCGCCGCCGCGTCGGCCGCACGCACCCGATCGGACGCGCCGGGGGCGTGGGCCAGCAGGCCGCCCACGCGGACGACACGGGCTGCCCCCAGCGGCAGGCTCTCCGGGCTCAGGTCGTCGAGATGCAGCAGCAGCGCTACGTCGCCGGCCGGTATGGCATCGGAGCGCGGCAGCGCGACCTCGCGGGGCGGCATCGCCTCGTCGAGGGCGTCCGGGTATTCGTCGAGGCCGGCGGGATCGAAGCGCCCCTCCGTATACCGCCGGATGTTCTCGGCGCGGGCGACGTAATGCTTGCCCCGCGTGTGCAGGCCCGCCACCCAGCGCCAGGACAGGGTGTTGCTCGCCGGGTCGCCGTCGACGAGGTGGCGCAGGAAGAATTCGGCGCCGAGCGCCCAGGGCAAGCGCAGGGTGAAGATCCAGATCGAGGCGAACCACATCCGGGCGTGGTTGTGCAGCCAGCCGGTCTCGACGAGCTCGCGCGCCCAATCGTCGAAGCCGTCGATGCCGGTCCGGCCCTCGACGGCGGTCTCGTAGGTCCGGCGCAGGCCGGGCTCGGCGGCGAGCCGCGCCCGGTCGGACGCGGCCAGGGCGAGGGCCTCCGACCAGGCGGACGGATGGGTCTCCAGGTGGCCCTTGAAGTAGGTCCGCCAGAACACCTCGGACACGAACTTCTCGGCGCCGCCGTCGCCGAAGGCGCGCTCGGCCGCGCAAGCGACTTCGGCCTCCGTGACGAGGCGCCGACGCAGATAGGGCGAGAGGGCCGACGTGGTCGGCTCGAGGCCGGGGCCGCGATCGGTGTTGCGGGCGGCGGCGTAATCGGCCCCGGCGCCTGCCAGGAAGGCGGCGAGCCGGTCGAGTCCGGCAGCGCGGGTCATGGGAAAGGTGCGATCCATGCCCGGGAGTTAGCGCGCGGCCCGCGCCGTGCGGATGCGACCCATTCCCCGGACCGTCCGGAGGGGCGCGCGGTCGAAACGCGGCCGCAAACATTGCATCCCGGCGCGAGAAGCATCAAACACACGCCAGATTTTCGGACCGTTCGGTGTGCCGCCCTTGGGCGAGGCGCGCCGAAGAGTCGGCAGTTCGGCGCCGTCCGTGATCGTCCAGACAACAGGAACAGGTGATGAAGACGCGCGCTGCGGTCGCGTGGGAGGCCAAGAAGCCTCTCACGATCGAGACCATCGACATCGAAGGGCCCAAGGCCGGCGAGGTTCTCGTCGAGCTGATGGCCACCGGCATCTGCCACACCGATGCCTACACCCTCTCGGGCCTCGATTCCGAGGGCAAGTTCCCGGCGATCCTCGGCCATGAGGGCGCGGGCATCGTCCGCGAGGTCGGCGCCGGCGTCACCACGCTGAAGCCCGGCGACCACGTCATCCCGCTCTACACGCCGGAATGCCGCAACTGTAAGTCCTGCCTGTCGCAGCGCACCAACCTGTGCACCGCGATTCGTGCGACCCAGGGCCAGGGCGTTATGCCGGACGGTACGAGCCGGTTCTCCTGCGTCTCCACCGGCGGCAGCCCCTCCGGCGCGAACACCGTGTTCCACTACATGGGCTGCTCGACCTTCTCGAACTTCACGGTCCTGCCCGCCATCGCGCTCGCCAAGATCCGTGAAGACGCCCCCTTCGACAAGATCTGCTACATCGGCTGCGGCGTGACCACCGGCATCGGCGCGGTGATCTACACCGCCAAGGTCTGGCCCGGCGCCAACGTGGTGGTGTTCGGTCTCGGCGGCATCGGCCTCAACGTGCTCCAGGCCGCCCGGATGGTCGGTGCCGACAAGATCATCGGCGTCGACATCAACCCGGAAAAGCAGGCCATGGCCCGCAAGTTCGGCATGACCGACTTCATCAACCCGAACGAGGTCGGCACCGACAAGGTGGTCCAGGCCATCGTCGATCTCACGGGCGGCGGCGCCGACTTCTCCTTCGACTGCACCGGCAACGTCCACGTGATGCGCCAGGCCCTCGAGTGCTGCCATCGCGGCTGGGGCGAGTCGATCGTCATCGGCGTGGCCGAGGCCGGCCGCGAGATCTCGACCCGTCCGTTCCAGCTGGTCACCGGCCGCGTCTGGAAGGGCTCGGCCTTCGGCGGCGCCCGCGGCCGCACGGACGTGCCGAAGATCGTCGACTGGTACATGGAGGGCAAGATCAACATCGACGATCTGATCACCCACACCATGCCGCTGGACGAGATCAACCACGGCTTCGACCTCATGCACGAGGGCAAGTCGATCCGGTCCGTGGTCGTCTACTGACCATCACCACCCCTCCCCGTGCGGGGAGGGGGCAGGGGCGGGGGTGGTCGGGTGACCCTCTCCCGGCCGAGGCCGGCTGAGCCACCCCCAGCTTCAACTCCTCCCCGCAAGAGGGAGGAGCGCCGCGCATTCCTGAAGACGATCGTCTCAGCCCACTCGCAGGAGATCACAGCCGATGGAAACCGTCTCGAAAGCCCGCGCCCATGGCGGCACGCAGGGCGTCTACAAGCACGATGCGCAGACCACGGGATGCCCGATGACCTTCGCGGTGTTCGTGCCGCCCCAGGCCGAGAAGGGCCCGGTCCCGGTGCTGTGGTACCTGTCCGGCCTCACCTGCACGCACGCCAACGTCATGGACAAGGGCGAGTACCGTGCCGCCGCCGCCGCGCACGGCGTGATCATCGTGGCCCCCGATACCAGCCCGCGCGGCCCGGGCATCCCGGACGAGGAAGGCAATTGGCAGTTCGGCTCCGGCGCCGGCTTCTACCTGGACGCCACGCAGGCGCCCTATGACAAGAACTACCGGATGTGGAGCTACATCACGGAGGAGCTGCCGGCCCTCATCGCGAAGGAATTCCCCGCCGACATGACCCGCCAGGGCATCTTCGGCCATTCCATGGGCGGCCACGGCGCTCTGACCATCGCGCTGACCTACCCGGAGCGCTTCAAGTCCTGCTCCGCCTTCGCGCCGATCGCCCAGCCCTCCACGGCCGGCTGGTCGAAGCCGGCCTTCGAGAAGTATCTCGGTTCCGACCCGGCCGCCTGGCGCGCCCACGACGCCACCGCGCTGATCGAGGACGGCAAGCGCTTCCCCGAATTCCTGGTAGATCAGGGCACCGCCGACAGCTTCCTGCAGGACGGCCTGCGCCCCTGGCTGCTGGAGGAGGCCTGCAAGAAGGCCGGCATCGCGCTGACCCTCAACATGCGCGAGGGCTACGACCACTCGTACTTCTTCATCTCGACCTTCATGGCCGACCACATCGCCTGGGCTGCCGCGCGCCTGAAGTAACCTCCTGACAGCGCGCCCCGTCGTCTGCGGGGCGCGCCGCGATGCTTCCCGGCCCTACTCGATGACCTCGACGATCCGGCGCGTCCGCGGCTCGACCAGCACGGGGTGGTCGTTGACGATCGTGTAATTGTAGTTCGGAAGCGCGAACTCGGGCGGTACGTCGTAATAGACCACGCCGTCCTCCGGCAGCACGGTTCCGACCCGCACCGGTCCCGCATAGGCGAAGGACGGGCGCCGCTCGCCGAGCACGTAGATGCGGAAGCGGTCGCGTCGGTCGATGCCCAGGATGTTGTTGGCCGTGCCGACTGCGGCACCGATCGCGCCGCCGACGGCAGCGCCCAGAGGACCCGCGATGGCTTCGCCGCGCTCCCGACCATCCCGCGCGCCGCGCTCCAGGCCTTGGGAGTGCGCTTGCGTCGCGAGGCTGAGCATCAGCACGATCGGTAGAGAGATCCAGGTTCGCACGGTGTCCTCGTCGGGCGGTGTGAAAGGGATTGCGGCGTGAAAGGGATCGCGGGTCAGCGGCACCACGGGGCGGCCCCGCACCATCGGATCGGAGCCTGCTCGATCGCCCCGGTCGTTGCGGGATCGGAGGCAGCCGGAGACGCGGCAGGCCGATCCACGGGACGGTTGGCCTTCGCCAGCATCACGGCCGAGAAACAGCAGAGCGCGAGGGCCGCGACCCAGAGCACGCCTCTCGCAGTTCGGATCGTTCGCTTGGACATGAGCCCGAAGGTGGGGGGCTTCGGTTAGCGAACCCTTGCACGCCGAACCCGTGCACGCCCCGGAGCGCTTTCGGCCCGCTCCGATACCGGGGCTCGGTGGACGCGCCGCCTGGCGCGAGACCCTCAAGCTCGACGGACCTGGAACGACAACGGCGCAGCAACCGGGGAGGTCACTGCGCCGCTTGATCGGGCCGTCCGAGGGGGCGGAGACGGCCTCAGCCCTGGATACGCCCGGGCTGCTTCCCGCGAGGTGCGCGAGAGCACATCCTGCCGGTGGAAGCTCTGCGCGATCGGCCGTCGCGGCACCCGCCTGGGTTGAGCCTCGTGCCCGGCGGCCAGGGACGGAGCGCCCGGCACCATCGTGTTTCCGCGGCAGGGTTAAGACGTTTGCCGGCGCGAAGCCGTATTGAGCAACGGTTTTCCGTATCCGTGCGTTACCAATCGCATCGACGCGAGTCTTGGCGGGATCGATCGCAGGCCAGGACGGAAGCCGGCCGGGGCGAATGGCTCCGGCACCTTTGGGTTGGTCTGCGATCGTCGTCCGGCCCACGGTCCGCGGCAGGTTCCACTGGACGTCAGGAAGGCACTTCCATGCCCTATACGGTCGAAATCACCACGCCGCCCGTGAAGAGCGCGGGTGAGGAGGAACTGCCGGAAATGTACCAATTGCCCGAGCCGTTCGACACGGTCGCCGACGCCAAGGAGGCGGCGGTCGCGCATATCGCCGGCCTCGGCCTGGAGCCCGCTGCAATCATCTACAACGTGTTCGATCGGGAGGGCTTCACGGTCGCCTCGAATATCGAGCAGCCCGCCGAAGCGGGATGACGCCGCAGGGGCCGTTGATGCGCCCGGCCTCCGGGTTGCCGGTCAGCCGGGCCGTCGCCGTACCATCATAGTTCGGCGTCCGGCGGCGTGTCCGGCGCGAGAGCGAAGTCTGACGGCATAGCGGGCTCGTCCACCAGGCCCGCCGGATGGTCGACCGGGGGGAACAGATCGGCGAGCCCGGTGGCGACGCCGTGCAGGATCGGATCGTGAGAGGACCCGAAGGTGGGGGCGTGCAGATCGAGTGTGCGCATGGTCGGATGTGGGCCCGAACGTTCTGGGGATGTGGGCGGCCCGCGGACCGACTTTGATCTGGGTTAAACCTCCGTAACGTCGATGGTTCAGACGATATTTATCGTTCTGGTTGTGTTCCGCCCTATTCGCCAAAAGAATCGCTTCGCGATCCGGGGTGTTCAGAGCAGCTGCCCCTGACCGATCCACACGCACCGGGCGCGCTGCGCGGTCACCGTCCGAGCCAGATGGCGGTGCTCAGCACGACCCCGATGCCGCCGATGAACCCGCCGAACCCCAGCACGATCCAGGCATCCAGCCCGCGCGGCCGCGCCGCATTCCGAACCCTGGCGGAGGCCGCCTGGGTCTTGCGGGCCAGCGCGATCCGCTCGGGCGATGGCGGGTTGCCCGCAGCCTCGTCATCCGTCCCGAGCTGGGACAGGCCCGGATCGTAGGCCGCGATCTTGTCACCGGTGGCGCCGCTGTCGATGTCGGCTTTGAGCATGGCCGTGGTCGGCCGGTCCGAAGCGGGCGGCTCAGCGACATGCAGGTTGCCGGGCGGCGGCGGGGTCTCGGAGCGAAGCAGCACGGGGCGCCTTTCAGGGCAGCGGCGTCCGGCATCGTTCGATGCGGCACCGCTCGGGGGGAGGGGGCGACGGTTTCAAACCCGGTACTCCGGGGCCTCTGGCTGGTCCTGGCGGACGAAAAAACCCCGTCCGGCGCGCGCCGCGACGGGGTCGGTTCGAGCGGGGCCGGTTCAGCCGCCGCCACCATTCCCGCTGCCGCCGCCGCCGCTCCCCGTCGTGCCGACGCGCGCGGGCTGGTTGGCGTTGCCCGCCGCTGCCGAGTCGGCCGCGATGCCGTCGGCAGCACGGCCGGTCGGCGAGTAGCTTGCGGCCTCGTCCTCTCCGGTCGAGCCGGGCTGGCGCGTGACGACGCCGGGCGCGCCGGGCGGGACGATCACGGTGGTGCTCGTGGGGGTCTCGATCACCTGCGACAGGGCAGGCGTCGTCAGCGCCGCGACCGATGCCGCGGCGAGGATATACTTGATCATGGGGGTCTTTCGTCTGTGTCCGAAGAGGAAACAGGCGATCGCGCGGCATGTGTCCCGAGGCCGGTGTCACAGGTGAGGGCAACTGACCTGCGGATCAGGAGACGTCCGTGAACAACGCCGCGTAGCCGTCCTCGCGCACCCGGTCGAGATAGGCCCGGTACCGGGCGTGACCCGGCTCCTGCGGGGCGATGCGGCCGTAGGCGAAGTCCGCCGCCGTCCGCTCCGGGATCAGCGCCAGGGGTGCCGCGGCCGGGGCGAGCTGCGTGCCGCGGTCGGCATGGAGCGTGGTCAGGATGCCGTACATCTCGCCCTGGATGTTCGGGCGGCACAGCACCGCGAGGCGATGCTGCCCGTGCCAGTTGGTCACCAGGTAGATCATGCCCGACTGGCTCGGGACGGCGACGCTGCTAGACTGGGCGAAGGGCGCGTCCATGCGCTCGGCCTCGCGGAACACCAGGCGCGACAGGCCGGAATCCCAGGTGATCTCGGTGCGGTCGGCGAAGATCGCGCCGGCGGTCCCGAAGAAGGGGCGCAGGGTGAGGTCGCATCCCTCGATCCAGGCCACGCCCTCCCGCGCGTAGGAGCCGAGCTCGTCCGGAGCGTGCGGCGGCGGCTCGGGCGCGGGCGGGTCGAGGGCGGCTCGGACATCAGGTCTCCCGCGCCGGATTCGGCGGCCACGAGAAGCTTCGCCATCGTTCGGCGCGCAACCGCACAGGCCGGTCGCCGCCCGGCGGATCGGTGCGGCCCGGGTCCGGACATGTCCGCCCTCCGACGCCGCGCGACGGGGCCAGCGGGGCGCTTGACTTATGCGCAATCTGCGTCTTAGTTATGCTCAAATTGAGCATAGTTGATGCCATGACCGAGTCCGAATTCCTCGCCGGATACGACCCAGCCGCCTTCCAGCGGCCGGCGCTCGCCGTCGATCTGGTCCTGCTGGGCCTATGCGAGGGCCGCCTGACCGCGCTCCTGGCGGAGCGCACGCAGCATCCCCATGCCGGGCGCTGGGCGCTGCCGGGCGGCTTCGTGGGCATCGCCGAGACCCTGGACGCGGCGGCCGAGCGCGTGCTGCGCGAGAAGGCCGGGATCGCCCGGGCGCGGCTCGAGCAGCTCTACACCTTCGGCGCCCTCGACCGCGATCCGCGCATGCGCATCGTCTCCGTGGCCTATCTGGCATTGCTGCCGGAGCCGGCCTTCGCCGCGGCGCTCGACAGCGGCAAGGGGCTGGTGGCCGCGACCCTCGCGGTGCCCTGGGCGGGCGAGGCTGGCGGCCCGGTCTCGGCCCTGTCGGAGCGCGGAGAGCCGCGCGCGCTGGCCTTCGACCACGCCGACATCCTGGCGCTCGCCGTGCTGCGGCTGCGCGGCAAGCTCGACTACTCGGACGTCGCCTTCGCGCTCCTGCCGGAGCACTTCACCCTCCGGCAGCTTCAGGACGTGCACGCCGCGATCCTGGGCACCCCGCTCAACAAGCCCGCCTTCCGCCGCCGCATGCTCGACCGCGGCTGGCTGGAGCCGACCGGCGCGCGCGAGGCCGGCACGGCGTTCCGCCCGGCCGAGCTCTACCGGTTCCGACCGTCCCGTTGACCCGCCAGGAGGATGTCATGGCAACGATCCGCAATATCGGCCTCATCGCCCAGCTGAGGAGCGAGGCGAGCAGCCACATCATCCGCTACCGCGGCGGCCGCGTCCGGGAGAGCGGGCGCGGGCTGGTCTTCTGGTTCCGGCCGGAGACCGCGAGCATCAGCGAGGTGCCGGTGGACGACCGCGAGACGACGCTGTTCGTGCGCGGCCGTAGCCGGGACTTCCAGACCGTGGCGGTCCAGGGGACGATCGGCTGGCACGTGGTCGATCCCGAGCTGCTGGCGACCCGCGTCGATTTCTCGATCAACCTCGCCACCGGGCGCCTGCAGGGCGAGCCGATCGAGCGGATCGAGGCGCGCCTCAACGGCATCGCCGGCCAGGCGGTGCTGCAGCACCTCGGCGCGAAGCCGATCGGCGCCCTGCTCGATGCCGGCCCCGAGCCGCTGCGCCTCACCCTGGAGGCGGTCCTGGCCGAGGCCCCGGCCCTCGCCGAGATCGGGGTCGCGGTGGTCTCCGTGCGGCTCACCAACCTGGCGCCGACGAGCGAGCTGGAGCGCGCCCTGCAGACCCCAACCTTCGAGGCCCTGCAGCAGAAGGCCGACGAGGCGACCTTCGCCCGTCGCGCCCTCGCGGTCGAGAAGGAGCGCGCCATCGCGGAGAACGAGCTCGCGACCAAGACCGAGCTCGCCCGGCGCGAGACGCTGCTGATCACCCAGGAGGCGCAGAACGCCCGCGATCGTGCCGCCGGCCTGGCCGAGGCCCAGGGGCTGGAGGCGGCGGCTGAGGCCGAGCGGATCCGGCTGGTCCAGGGCGCCACGATCGAGGCCGAGCAGCGCCGGGCGGCGATCTACCGGGACATGCCGCCGACCGTCCTGCTCGGGCTGGCCGCCCGGGAGCTGGCTGGCAAGCTCGACACGATCGAGCACCTCAACGTCACGCCCGATCTCCTAGCGTCGGCCCTGGGCGAGTTCCGCCGGGCCATGCCCCTGCCGGTCGCGCCGCGCTGAGGAGGCGTGCCATGCCCTCCGTCACGCCCCGGGTGGTCTTCGTGATCCGGGACACCGATTACGAGCTGCTGCTCGCCCGGCACGCGACGCGGGGCCAGGTGCGGTTCTTCCTGGAGAGCCGCGGGCAGTCGATCGCGGCGATCGAGGACCGCCACGCGCGCTTCCACGCGGTCCTCGCCCAGGCCCGCGCCACGGTGCCGACCGAGTGGCGGCAGGCGCTGGTGCGGCGCCCGGACCTCGACCGCTTCCTGTTCGCCCCCGAGGACGTCGTGGTCGCGGTGGGCCAGGACGGGCTCGTGGCCAACGTCGCGAAATATCTCGACGGGCAGCCGGTGGTCGGCGTCAATCCGGCGCCCGACCTCTACGACGGCGTGCTGTCCCGCGCCGCCGTGGAGCGCCTCGGCGCCCTGCTGCCGGCAAGCATCGCCGGCGCGGCACCGATCGAGCGCCGCACCATGGTGCAGGCCATGCTCGACGGCGGTGAGCGGCTGCTCGCCCTGAACGAAATCTTCGTCGGCCATCGCAGCCACCAATCCGCCCGCTACCGGATCGAGGATCACGGCCGGGCCGAGGACCAGTCGTCGAGCGGCCTGATCGTGGCGTCGGGCACCGGCCTGACCGGCTGGGCCCGGTCGATCGCCGAGGCGACCCACATCGCCCTCGATGTCGGCGTCGAGGAGGCGGCGGTCGGCTACTGGGTCCGCGAGCCGTTCGCCAGCGTCGCCACCGCGACGGGCCTGCGCGCGGGCAAGCTCGCTGCCGAGTCCCTCACCGTGACCTCGCGGATGAACGAGGGCGGCGTCGTGTTCGCCGACGGGATCGAGCAGGACTTCCTCGCCTTCGACTGGGGGCGGCGCGTGGCCATCGCCCCCGCGACTCGGACCCTCAACCTCGTCGTCGCCTGAGGCCGCGGATCCAAGTGCGAAGGGGCCGCGTCGAGACGCCGGTGATCGCGCGCGGCAATCCGTCAGGGGACACGCCGCCGGCGCGTCACGCGGCGACGGGCCTGACCACCACGGCCTCGGCGTCGACGAGGGTCGCCATGACGCCGGACTGGACCTGGGCGAAGACCGCGTCGCGATCGCCCGTGCTCTGCATCAGCACGACGCAGGAGAGGGCGATGACGTGCGGGGCACGGTCGGCCCCCTCGGCGAGGAACTCACGGATCGCCGCGGCGAGGGACGCGTCCGGGTCCTCCTCCGGCAGGGTGCTCAGAACATGCGCGCAATCCCGCCGCAGCGCGGCCAGCTCCGTGTCGATCACGGACACCCATTGCCGGGCCTGGTCATAGATGAGCCAGCGCACCGAGCCCGGGGCCGCCGGGGCCAGGCCAGCGAGATAGCGCCGAGCGGCTGCGTCATCGAACATGCCGGGGGCTTTAGCGCCGGCCCTGCGAAACGCCAACGCGTCGGAGGGCCGGTCGGGACCGCCGCCCTGTTGCCGGCGCGGATCCCGGACGGCATGGTGTCGGCCCCGGAACAGGCGAAGCGAGCGTGCGAGCCATGGGTTTGCTGGACGGATTGCTCGGCCACGGCAGCGAGGTCGACGTCGCATCCCTGGAGCGGCGGCTCGCGGGCATCCTGATCGATGGCGAGACCGCGCGCCTGGCGTTCAAGATCATCCGGGACGTGTTCGTGTTCACGGAACGCCGGATCATCCTGATCGACGTGCAGGGCGTCACCGGCAGCAAGGTCGAGTTCACCTCGATCCCCTACCGGGCGGTGGTCCGCTTCTCGGTGGAGACGGCCGGCACCTTCGACCTCGACGCCGAGCTCAAGATCTGGGTCTCGGGCACGCCGCAGCCGATCGAGCGCACCCTGAAGAAGGGGGCCGACGTGCGCGGCATCCAGCGCGCGCTGGCGGAGGGTGTGCTGCGCTAGCGCCGCGTCCCGAACGGCAGATACCGGCTCACCGGGTCGTCGCGCCGCTCCGCGATCCGACCGGGGCCATCGCCGCGAACACGCCGTCCCGGCGCACCAGCGCGTGGAACAGCGCCGCCGCGACATGGGTCAGCACCAGGGCGAAGAACGCGAAGGCGAGGTAGGAATGCGCGTTCCAGAGCACCGTATGGAGCGTGGGGTTCTGCGGCAGGATCGCGGGCAGCCGGAGGCCGCCGTAGAGCACGACCGGGTAGGCGCCGGCCGACAGCATCGCCCATCCGAGCAGCGGCATCGCGACCATGAGCCCGTAGAGCCCGTAATGGGACAAGTGCGCGGCGAGCCGCATCGGGGCCGGCAGGTCCGCCGGCAGGGGCGGCGTCCCGCTTCGCGCCCGCACCGCCAGGCGGATGATGGCGAGGACGAAGATCGCCACGCCCAGCGACTTATGGGTCGCCAGCAGCGGCACGTATTTCGGCATGATCGTCGAGACCATGCCGACCCCGATGAAGAACATCGCGATGATGCACACGGCCATCGACCAGTGCAGGAGCCGCTGGAGCCCCGTGAAGCGCTTCGCGTCGGGTGTCATCGCTGCGCCTCCGAGGTGCGCTTGGGATAGTCCTTCGCCTCCGCGGTGCGCAGATCGTAGGATTTCGCGTAGGCCGCCGAGCGCGCCGCCGGGAACGGGTCGTCGGAGACCCGGATGCCGTCCGGCAGGATCGTCGGATCGAAGTTGATGTCGCGGCACGGGCCGTCCGCCTCGGGCTCGATGCGCTCGACCACCAGGGTGCCGGCCTCGATGGTGCGCCGTCCCTCCGGCCAGGCCCGGCTCGGATCCGCGGTCGGGTCGCCGGGCTCGGCGACGGTGAGGATCAGGCTCCAGCGCTGCGGCGCGGCCGCGACCCGCTCGGTGATCTCCTGCTCCAGATAGGCCTCGCCGTGCTTGGCGAGGTCCTCGGGGGTGATCCGCTCCGCCTGCGCCTGCGGACGGAACGACCAGCGCACCGCCTGCTCGGCGCCGGACGCGTTGGTAAACAGGAAGGCGTTGAGGCTGTTATAGGGCTCCTGCGCGTAGCTCGCGGTCCAGTCGGGGCTCTTGGCCCAGGCCCCGAAGGCCGAAAATTCCGGATGCGCCGCGACGAAGGCCGCCATCGCGTTCGGCTCCTTGCTCGCAGGCACCCGCAGCAGGGCGTAGAAGGCCTCCGGGTTGGAGACCGGGAAGACCGGGGCGTTGATCATGGCGGTGCGCCACACTGCGCCGTTCTCCGCGGTGATCTGAAGCCCCAAGCCCCGCACCCGGACGGTGGCATCCGCGGCGCCGGGATTGGGGGTGCCGAGGTTGAACCGCCCCAGGGCCGGATGGCGCCCGGTCTCGAAGGCCTGGGCCCGCGAGAGCGCGGTGCCGTTGCCATTGGCCTCGAACACGCCGGTGAAGCAGATGCCCTTGGCGTGGTTGCGCCGATACCCGGGAACCGGCCCCGTTGGCGGCGCGAGGGCGTCGACGAGCTTCGTCGGCGTCAGGCGGTCGGGCGAGAGCCAGCCCGCGGTGTAGGCGAGCGCGCCGGTCGCGCCGGCGCAGACCGCCGCGATCACGGCGAGGGAGGTCAGGGTCGAGCGTGGCCTCGACGAAGGCAGCGGCATGTGAAGGTCTCCCTTGGACGTCGCGCGGCGCCGGCCGCGGACGGCTCCGGCGCGGCGACGAACGATCCCGGTCCCGAACGGCGGCGGAGCCCGGCTCCGCCCGCGTTCAAGGCCTCCTAAGCTGCCAGAAATTTTGAATTCAGGAAAGCAAAGCTTCGGCGCGCTGTCGAATACGGGATGCGGTCGCGGAAAGACGGGTTTTGGCCTGCGCCGCTCACGCCGCTCACGCCGCCCGCGGCGCGAGGTGCCGGGTCCGCACCGTGCCGTCGATGCCTCGAAGCGCCTGGAGGACCGCATCCGCCTCCGGCAGCTGCACCGAGGCGTCCACCACGACGTAGCCGTATTCGCCGTCGGTCTGCAGGTACTGCGCATCGATGTTGAGCGCGCGGCTCGAGAAGATCGCGTTGATCTTGCCGAGCACGCCCGGCACGTTCCGGTGCACATGGAGGAAGCGCGCCCCGGACAGGCGCGGCGGCAGCTGCACCTGGGGGAAGTTGACGGCGCCGAGGGTGGAGCCGGTCTGCGCGTAATCGACCAGCTTGCGGGCGACCTCCGCGCCGATCCGGTCCTGCGCCTCCTCGGTCGACCCGCCGATATGCGGGGTCAGGATGACGTTCGGGAGGCCCTGAAGCGGCGAGACGAAGCGCTCCGCGTTGGATGTCGGCTCGACCGGGAAGACATCGATCGCCGCGCCGCCGAGACGCCCGTCCCGCAACGCCTGCGCCAGGGCGTCCAGATCCACCACCGTCCCGCGGCTGTTGTTGATCAGGTAGGCGCCGGGCTTCATGGACCGGATGCGGTCCGCATCCATCAGCCCGTGGGTCCCGGGCGTCTCGGGGACGTGCAGGCTGACGACGTCGCTGGCGGCGAGCAGGGCCTCCAGGCTCTCCACGGGCTCGGTGTTCCCGTGCCGCAGCTTGTCGGTCAGGTCGTGAAAGATGACCCGCATGCCCATCGCCTCGGCGAGATTGGACAGCTGCGAGCCGATATTGCCGTAGCCGACGATCCCGAGGGTCTTGCCGCGGACCTCGAAGGATCCCGAGGCCGACTTGTCCCACCCGCCTGCATGGGCGGAGGCCGAGCGGGGCAGGATGCGCCGGAGCAGCATGACGATCTCGCCGATCGTGAGCTCGGCGACGCTGCGCGTGTTCGAGAACGGCGCGTTGAACACCGGCAGCCCGCGGGCCCGGGCGCTCTCGAGGTCGACCTGATTGGTGCCGACGCTGAAGCAGCCGATGGCGGTCAGCTGCGGCAGCGCATCCAGCAGCTCGGCGGTGATCTTGGTCCGGGACCGGATTCCGAGCACGTTGGTATCGGCGATGCGCGGCGCGTCGGGCAGGCCGATGGCATGCGAGAGCACCTGGACATCGTCGAGCCCCGCCTGCGCGAAGACCTGACGGGCCGTGGACGCGATGTTCTCGGTCAGGACAATACGATCCGTGGGCAAAACCGGTCCCTCTGTGGACGGAAAGGCACAGGTTATCACGTTCCTCGCGAACGGGTTCATACCCCGGCGCATGCGACGGATCACGACATGCGTGTCCGCTTTCGTGATGCCCGCGGCGTCACGGCATTGGCTGAACTGGAATTTTTCTGTTGTGAGACTCGATTGGTAGAAATTTGTTACCCGGACAGATGTATAGAAACTACGCTATGATTTGCATTTTTCATCGATTAAGCAATGCTGCCGACTTTATAACGTAAAAATCGGGGCCTTTACGCGAGCGCGTTCGACATGCACAGTCGATCCCGTTGACCTGATCGGCTGCCGGATCACACTGTATCCGCTGCTGCTTCGAGCCGTCCTCCGCCGCACGGCTCCATCCCGCAGGGGGATCGACCGCGTGTATGGGAAAGCTGACATCGCACGGTGGCGCATCGGCAGTCCGGGTCCCTTCCGGGCCGCCCGCGAGCAGGGGCCGGTCGGACGGGCGCGCCCGAACCGCCAAGGCAACGACCGATGACGCGCGGTCGCACAAACCCGTCCCGCCGCGGCGTGCTGGCGCTCGGCGCGGGCGCGCTCGGAACCCTTGCCGGGTCGGGAAGCGGCGGCGCCCAGCCGGGTGCAAAGCCCACCTTGGTCCGAATCGGCCGTCTGACAGCTCCCCGGGCCTGGGTGATCGGCAGGCATGACGGCGCGTTCGAGGCCGCGCTGGGCACGCGGGTGGAGTGGTTTCCGTTTCCGTCGGGCGGGCTGGCGCTGCAGATGCTCGCGGCCGGCAGGCTCGACCTCGCGATCTTCGGCAGTGCGCCGATCGTGGCTGGCCTCGCCCGCGGGCTGCCGATCCAGATCCTCGGCTCGCCCGAGGTGGTGGCGACCAGCGAACGCCTCGTGGTCAGGCCCGAGATCACGGAGATCAAGCAGCTGGAGGGCAAGCGCATCGCCGTGGCGCCGTCCTCCACCATGGCCTGTGCTCTGGACGCGGTGATCCGGATCAACCGGCTCGACCCCGCGGCGATCAAGCGCCTGCCGCTCGGCCAGCCCGAGACGATCGCCGCCTGGAAGCGCGGGGACATCGACGGCACCTACATCAACGGGCCGTTCTGGGGCGACCTGCTCGGTTCGGGCGGACGACAGCTCCTCGTCTCCGGCGATCTCCAGCCGCACGGCTTCCTCTTCTGGAACTCCGCAGTGGTGCGGACGGACTTCGCGCAGCGGTGGCCCGAGACCGTGATCACTTGGCTGCGGACCGTGCAGGCCCAGCTCGATCGCTACCGGGCGGATCCCGAGGGCACGGCCCGAACCCTGGCCGAGGATTTCGGCGCACCGTTCGAGCCCCTACGGGACACCCTCGCCGGCCTGTCCTATCCGACGTTCCAGGAGCAGCTCGGCCCGAAATATTGGGGGTGCACGGCCAAGGCGAACACCGCACCGTTCCTCAAGGCGCTGTCGGACACCGCCGACTTTCTGATCGAGACCGGCGAGATCAAGCGCGGCGGCATCCCGGCCGCCCTGGGGCCCTTGGTGAACTACGATCTGCTCAATCGCGCCTTTCCCGCGTGAGCCGGCGCTCGCTCCGCCGCGGCGGCTCGGATCCGGTCGCGCGGCCCGTTTCGTGCATGGGTCAGCGTGGCCTCAAGCCCGCTGTCGAGCCAAGCGGGCCTGCGCCTCGTGGTGGCCTGGAGCGGTGTGAGCATCCGTCGAAACGCAGAAACGACGAACCGCTTCCTTGAGGCGGCAAACGGCCCGGGTTAGCGTACGGCTTCGGTCAACCGGCTTGCGTGAGTTGGGTGATGGCGACCTTGAAAAAGCTTCCCACCTGGATCGAAGGCTACAGCCTGACGACGGCGGAAATCCTTTATCATCTCCCCGATTACCCGAACCTGCTCCAGACCTTCATCTGGCAGCAGCTGGATCTGTTCCCCGATCTTCCCGAGCTGAAGAAGTTCCTGGCGTTCTGGCAGGCGCAGCTCGACGGTCCCGTGCATTCCGTGACGGTCATGCATTGTCAGCTCGTGAAGCCGGCTGAATTGCGCGCGGTCTCCGGGGACTTCCTGCTGCACTGAGCCGAATCCCGGCGCGCCGGTCGCGGAGATCCGGCGCGCCGCAGGTTCACGGGCCCGGGCCGCCGGAGGCTCGTCTGCACGCGGATTCGGTCCCGAGTACCGAGCCAGGTTTGCGTCGCGATCGATCGGTATCCGTTGCACAACCCGCACCGCGCGACGGGATGTGCTTCTGCGCGTCGCGCCCTCCCGGAAGGAATGCTAATACAGCCGCTCTTATCGGGGTGGAGCGGAGCGGTTCTTCATGGCAGCGGCCCGTCGCGTCGGCCTCGTCCTCTGCCCCGATTTCGACTTCATGGGCCTGGCCGTGACCTCGCCGTTCGCGATGGCGAATTGGTACGCCGGCGAGCGGCTCTATGACGTCCGCCTCCTGTCGGAGCAGGGCGGCCGGCTCCGGGCCGGCCTGGGCGCCGACGTCGCCACCGAGCCCGTGGCCGAGCCGGACGCCTTCGACACGATCCTGGTCGCGGCCGGCGTCGGCATCCCGACGACGGCGCCGGGGCTTGCCGCCTATATCCGCGCCGCCGCGCAATCGACCCGCCGGCTCGCCGGCCTGTGCCTGGGGGCCTTCATCCTGGCCGATGCCGGCCTGCTCGACGGGCGGCGCGCCACGACCCACTGGTACTTCGCGCCCCAGTTCCGTGCGCGCTATCCCGCGTGCAAGCTCGATGTCGACAAGATCTACATCGCCGATGACAACATCTGGACCTCCGCGGGCATGTCGGCGGCGCTCGATCTCGCGGTCGGCATGGTCGAGCGCGACCACGGCCGGGACCTTGCCACCTCCGTGGCCCGCGGGCTGGTGATGGAGCGGCGCCGGTCCGGCGGCCAGGCGCAACGCTCGGCCCTGCTCGAGGTCGACCCGCCCACCGATCGGATCCAGACCGTCCTGGCCTATGCGCGCCGCAACCTGCGCAAGCCCCTGACCGCCGAGGATCTGGCGGCGGTGGCCTGCCTGAGCCCGCGCCAGCTGACGCGGCTGTTCCGGGCCGAGACTGGGACCTCGCCGGCCAAGGCCGTCGAGACGATCCGGGTCGAGGCGGCCAAGCTGATGCTGGAGGAGAGCCGGCTGCCCCTGGAGGAGATCGCCCAGGCGGTCGGTTTCGCCAACCGCGAGCGGATGCGCCGGTCCTTCCTGCGAGTCTACGGCGAGGTCCCCCGGGCGATCCGGCAAGCCGCCGGGCCGCTCGCCGTCATGTGAGGCGGACCCAGCTCGCGGGCGGTGCGCGGGCCGTGTCCGAAAACGTGGCCTTTATGGCGTAGGCGGCGGGCACGGCCATGCTTAAGCAGGGCGCAGGCCCTTGCTGATATTCGGACGGACGCAATCATGGTGAGCCTGACAATCAATGGTCGCCAGCATGCAATCGATGCCGAGCCCGACACGCCATTACTGTTCGTCCTGCGCGATACGCTCGGCCTGACCGGCACCAAGTACGGCTGCGGCATCGGCCAATGCGGCGCCTGCACGGTGCTGCTCGACGGCCAGGCGACGCGCTCCTGCCAGATCCCGATCGAGAGCGTCGGCACGCAATCCGTCGCGACGATCGAGGCGGTCGAGCAGGACGCGGTCGGCCGGAAGGTCGTGGCCGCCTGGGTGGCGCTGCAGGTACCCCAATGCGGCTATTGCCAGTCGGGCCAGGTCATGGCCGCGACCGCGCTGCTGCAGCAGACGCCGCACCCCACCGATGCCGACATCGCCGACGCGATGACCAACCTGTGCCGCTGCGGGACCTACAACGCCATCGCCGCCGCCGTGCGGCAGGCCGCAGCCTGAGGAGAGCGGCATGGACCAGTTTCTCACAAAGGCCCGCGCGGACGCCGTGACCGTGGTCGAACCACCCGCGCGGGACGGGGCCCAGGGGGCGTCGCGGCGCGGCTTCCTGGCGGCCGCCGGCAGCGCCCTGGTGCTCAGCGTGGCCCTGCCGGGCCGCAGCGCCCACGCCCAGGCGCAGGGCCCCGCGGAGGGCGCGGGCGCGATCGCGCCCAAGCCCGGCACCCGGGTCGCCGCCTTCCTGGAGATCCACCCGGACGGCACCGTCAAGCTGCTCAGCCCCTTCGTCGAGGGTGGCCAGGGCATCGCCACCGGCATGGCGCAGATCGTCGGCGAGGAACTCGACGTGCCGCCCGCACGCTTCGTCGTGGAATGCGCGCCGCCGGGCCCTGACTACGCCGTGGTGAACGGCCTGCGCATGACCGGCGGCAGCTTCTCGACCCGGTCGAGCTACGCGGTCATGCGCCGGCTCGGGGCGACCGCCCGCGACATGCTGATCCGCGCCGCCGCCGCCCGGCTTAAGGTCCAGGAAGCCGAGCTCACCACCCGCGACGGAACCGTGATCCATGCGGCGACCAACCGGTCGCTGCCCTACGGCGATCTCGCGGCCGACGCCCTGCTGCTGAAGCCGAACGAGGCCGTGGAGCTGCGCGATCCGTCGACCTTCCGGTACATCCGCCAGCCGGTCCCGCGGCTCGACGTGCACGACAAGGCGACGGGACGGGCGGTCTACGCGATCGACCAGACGCTCGACGGCATGCTCTACGCCGCCGTGCAGCACGCGCCGCATCTCGGCACCGAGCCGGAGGCGCTCACCAACGAGGCCGAGATCCGGGCGATGCCGGGCGTCCATTCGGTGCACCGCCTGCCGGGCGCCGTCGCGGTCGCGGCCGACAGCTGGTGGCGGGCCCGCAAGGCGGTCGAGGCGCTCGGCGTGCGCTGGTCGGCGCCCAAGCCCAGCGGCCTCGACACGGTGGCGGCCGACTTCTCGTCCGACGGGATGGTGGCGGCGCTCAAGGCCTCCACCGGTCAGGGCCTCCCCGCCGAGGCGGTGGGCGACACGGCCGGCGCCTTCGCCAAGGCCGCCAAGGTGATCGAGGCGGAATACGAGGCGCCCTATCTCGCCCATGCCCAGCTCGAGCCGCCCTCGGCGCTGGCACGCTTTTCCGAGGACGGGACGCTCGACCTCTGGCTGCCCAACCAGATGCCGGAGCTGTTCCAGGCGATCGCGGCGCAGGTGGCCGGCCTGCAGCCCGCCCAGGTGCGGATCCACTCGCCGATGCTCGGCGGCTTCTTCGGCCGCCACTTCGCCTACGGGCCCGGCAACCCGTTCCCGCAGGCGATCCGCCTCGCGCAGGCGACCCGGCGCCCGGTGAAGGTGCTGTGGTCGCGCGAGGAGGAGTTCCGCTCCGACGCCCTGCGCCCGCTCAGCTACAGCCGTTTCCGCGCCGCCCTCGACGCCCAGGGGCGGCCCAGCGCCATCGAGGTCCGCACCGTCGGCGAGGGGCCGATCGGGCGCTATTTCGGCGCGCTGTTCAAGAACCCGGTCGATTCCTCGGCCGTGGAGGGGATCGTCGAGAAGCCCTACGCCATCCCGAACCGGCGGATGACCTTCACCAAGCTCGCCCACCCGGTCACGATCGCGTTCTGGCGCTCCGTCGGCCACTCGATGAACGACGCGTTCTACGAGAGCTTCCTCGACGAGATCGCACAGGCGGGCGGCCAGGACCCGTTCGCGCTGCGCCAGGCGCTCCTCAAGGACAGCCCGCGCCACCTGGCGCTGCTCGCGGCGGTGGCGGAGATGTCCGGGGGCTGGCGGCGCGGCCCCTATGCGGCCGAGGGCGGCATGCGCGCCCGGGGCCTCGCCATGGCCTCGCCCTTCGGGTCGGAGACGGCCACGATCGCCGAGGTCTCGGTCGAGGGCGGCGAGGCCCGGGTCCACACCCTGTGGATCGCGTTCGATCCCGGCAGCGTGGTCAACCCGGCGATCGTGCGGGCACAGGTCGAGTCGGCCGCCGCCCTGGGCCTCTCCTCGGTGCTGTTCGAGCAGATCGTCTACCGCGACGGCGTGCGCCAGGCGCAGAACTTCGACACCTACCCGATCCTGCGCCGGGAGCACATGCCGGCGGTCCATGTGCGCATCGTCGAGAGCGGCGCCCCGATGGGCGGCGTCGGCGAGCCGGGCCTGCCCGGCGTGCCGCCCGCCGTGCTGAACGCCGTGGCGGCCCTGACCGGGCAGCGGATCCGCGCCCTGCCGATCGCCAACACCAAGCTCTCCGCGGCCTGACGGCGGTTTGCGGGACCGCCCGGGCGCTCGGGCGGGGAAGGGGGCACGCGCCGTCTTGCGCGCCCCCGTGACGGCCGGCACCCGACGGGGTGGCCGGCCTGGAAAGGGAGTCAGCCGATGCTGGATGTGGTCGACCGGGCCGAGCGGATCGCCGAACCGTCCGAGGCCGCCCTGACCGCGCACAAGGCCCCCGAGGCCCCGCCGGCCACCCCGGTGGGCTGGCGGCAGCTCGAAGTGCTGCCGGTCGGCCTGTTCGCCGCCGTGATGGGCTTGACCGGCCTCAGCGTCGCCTGGAGCCTGGCCCAGGCCCGCTACGCGGCGCCGGCCTGGATCGCCGACGTCCTGGGATGGGTGGCGCTCGCCGCCTTCGTGGCGATCGCGGCGGGCTACGCCGTGAAGGCCGCCATCGCCCCGCAGGCGGTGCGCGCCGAGTTCTTCCATCCGGTCGCCGGCAACCTATTTGGAACGCCGCTGATCAGCCTGCTGCTCCTGCCCATCCCGCTGGCGCGGGCCAACCTCCTCGCCGCGCAGATCCTGTGGGTCCTGGGCGCCGTCGGCATGACCGTGTTCGCCTGGCTGATCGTGACCCGCTGGCTGAGCGAGCGCCAGCAGGCGGCGCACGCGACGCCGGCCTGGATCGTCCCGGTGGTCGGCCTGCTCGACGTGCCGCTCGCCCTGCCGGGGCTGGGCCTGCCGCCGATGCATGCGGTCATGATGTTCGGGCTCGCGGTCGGCCTGTTCTTCGCGGTGCCGCTGTTCACGCTGATCCTGTCGCGGCTGCTGTTCGAGGCGCCGCTTCCGGTGGCGCTCCAGCCGGCTCTGCTGATCCTGATCGCTCCCTTCGCGGTCGGATTCTCGACCTATGTGACGACCACCGGGACGATCGACCTGTTCGCGGAGGCGCTCTACACCGTCGCGCTGTTCCTGCTGGCGGTGCTGCTGCCCAAGCTCGCCCGGCTCGTCCAGGCCTGCCCGTTCCGGGTCGCCTGGTGGGCGGTGAGCTTCCCGCTCGCCGCCGCGGCGGTCGCGTCCCTGCGTATCGCGGCGGCGCGGCCGGGCGCGCTCGCCGACGGCACCGCCCTGGTGCTTCTGGGGCTGGCGACGCTGGTGATCCTGTGGCTGCTCGTCCGGACCCTGACCGGTCTCGCCCGCGGCGAGCTGCGCACCCTGACCCAGTGAGGCCGGACGCGCATCCGGGCAACGGACGCGCTACGCCACCACGAACCCGTGCGCGAACGGATCGCGGTCGTCGATGAAGATCGTGTTGATCCCGGTCTGGCGCGCCCAGCCGGCCACCGAGGGCACGATCGCGGGCTTGCCGGCCACCGTGGTCGCGGCCTCGACCCGGCCGTGGAACAGCGAGCCGATGATCGATTCGTGCACGAAGGCGTCGCCCACCGCGAGCCGGCCCTTGGCGGCGAGCTGCGCCATCCGGGCCGAGGTGCCGGTGCCGCAGGGCGAGCGGTCGATCGCCTTGTCGCCGTAGAACACGGCGTTGCGGGCCTGGGCCTCGGGATGGCGCGGCGCGCCGGTCCAGAGGATGTGGGACAGGCCCCGGATCTCCGGATGCTCCGGGTGGACGAAGTCGTATTGGGCGTTGAGCGCCGCCCGCAGGCGCGGTGACAGGGCGATGAGCGCGCCGGCGGAATGGTCGGCCATGTCCCGGAAGCTCTTCTGCGGCTCGACGATGGCGTAGAAGTTGCCGCCATAGGCGACATCCACCACGATCTCGCCGAAGCCCTCGACCTGTGCGGTCAGCCCCTCGGCATGGAGGAAACCCGGCACGTTGCGCAGCCGCACCTCCTCCACGAAGCGGCCCTCCTGCCGGTAGGTCACCTCCACCTTGCCGGCCGGCGCGTCGATGGCGAGCTTGCCCGGCTCGCGCGGGGTGACCAGGCCGTTCTCGATCGCCATCGTGACCGTGCCGATCGTGCCGTGGCCGCACATCGGCAGGCAGCCGCTGGTCTCGATGAACAGCACCGCCACGTCGCAATCGGGCCGGGTCGGCGGATACAGGATCGCGCCCGACATCATGTCGTGGCCCCGGGGCTCGAACATCAGCCCGGTGCGAATCCAGTCGAAGGCGCGCAGGAAATGGGCGCGCTTCTCCAGCATGGTCTGGCCCTCGAGGATCGGGCCGCCGCCCGAGACCAGGCGGACCGGGTTGCCGCAGGTATGGCCGTCGAGGCACGAGAAGGTGTGGTTCGCCATCGTGGAAGCTTTATCGGAAGCGCTGGGGCGAGAACGGCGCCAGGTCGATCGCCGGCGCCGCGCCGGTGACGAGGTCGGCGACGAGGCGGGCCGTGCCGGCCGACTGGGTCAGCCCGAGATGGCCGTGCCCGAAGGCGTAGACGATCCGGCGGGTGGCCGCGGCATGGCCGATCGCCGGCAGGGAATCGGGGAGGGACGGCCGGAAGCCCATCCAGGGCCGGCCGCCCTCAATGTCCAGGCCCGGCAGGAATTCCTTCGCCTTGCGCAGCATCGCCGCCGAGCGCCGGAAATCCGGCGGCCGATCGAGGCCGCCGAGCTCCACCGCGCCGCCGACCCGGATGCCGGACGACAGGCGGGTGACCACGAAGCCGTGGCCGCCGAAGGTGACCTGTGTGCGCAGGTCGAGGGCGCCTGCGGGCAGTGTCGTGTTGTAGCCGCGCTCGGTCTCCAGCGGGATCCGCTCGCCGAGGCTGCGGGTGATCCGGTGCGAGAACGCCCCGGCCGCGACCACGACCTGCGCGGCCCGGCGGGTCCCGGCCTCCGTCACAAGGGCGACGCCGTCGTCAGCGGGCCGGAGCGCCGTCACGGCGGCGCGCTCGATCGTGCCGCCCTCCGCTTGCAGGCACTCGGCCAGGGCGAGCACGTAATCCTTCGGGTCGGCGATCGAGAACCAGCCCGGGGTGAACGTCCCGTGCGTGAAGCGCGGCGACAGGCCGGGCTGGAGCGCCGCCATGCCGGCGGCGTCGAGATGCGTGAAGGCGATGCCGTGATCGGCCCGCACCTGCCAGCCCGGCAGCGCGGCCTCGAACTCGGCCTGCCCCTCGTAGACCTGGAGATTGCCGTCCTTGCGCAGCATCGCCCGGGTGCCCGTGGCGTCGAGAAACGGTTCCAGCACAGCCCGCGAAAAATCCATGAGCGCGGTCTGGGCTGCCGTCGCCCGGCGGACCCGCTCGGGCGCGCAGGCCCGCCAGAAGCGCAGCATCCAGGGCAGGATCCGCGGCGCGTAGGCCGGCGGCACCGAGAGCGGCCCGAGCGGGTCGAGCAGCCAGCGCGGCGCCTTCCGGAGGATGCCCGGCGAAGCCAGCGGCAGGATGTCGGAGAACGCGAAGGCTCCGGCATTGCCGGCGCTCGCCCCGGCCGCCGGGCCCTCGCGGTCCAGCACCGTGACCGACAGGCCCCGGGCGCGCAGGGCCAGCGCTGCGGACACGCCGATGATGCCCGCGCCGATGACGACCACGTCGCGCGGCCGGGAGGGAGATGCGCCCATCCTAACGGGCCACCGAAGACCGGTACGCGCCGCGGGATCGTCGGGTACCACGCCGCTCGCCCCCCGGTCCGATCCCGAGCCTGGTTCCCCGATCGAAGATTCGTCGCGCGTCCAACATGCAGATCATGATGCCCCGGGACGGCCAGGAAGCATAGTTCGGGCCGCACCCAGGCATCGAACTTGAATGGTCTCGCGAGGCGACGTCGTGCCGGGCTGCGCATCCAATCATGGTTCGGTCCCGCCGGAAAACAGGCTGAGAACGACTATCGCGTCAGTATCCGATATTCGGATACAGCTTTCCATCGAGACATGCTGGTCATGGCGCGTTGTCCGCCGCCATCAGTGGCGCCGATAACCGGGCGGTGCGCCGTCAGCCGGACCGGGCCATGCCCAGCGTGCGCAGGCTCGCCACCACCGGTTTCCAGTTCCGGGTCAGGCGCGCCTCCAGGATCGATCGGACCGTGTGGACCGGAAGGACGATGCTCGCCAGCAGAAACAGGACGACCGAGACGCGCCGTGCCGGCCCATACCAGGCCGGAAGGGCATTGACGGTGCGAACGAAGGTCGTCCAGGTGATGCGCTTGTGATCCAAGATATCGCAGTAATTGCCGTAGCGGAGATAGACGTACATATCGGTCGGATTGCCGATATCGCGGGCAACGCCCTGGTCGTTCAGCGCCTGTTTGAGGTGGGAAACTCGATCGGCAAACCGTTTCTGCTGTCGCCGCAGCAGCGGCGTCGTCGGCAGCTGGTTGGTCCCGGACTTGTTCTTGCTGTGCAGGCGATAGCGGCCGAGCGGCTCGGCGAGACTGATGATGTCGCCGTAGAACGGCGCGGCCAGCAGCATGACGCCGTCCACCGCGGAATCGTAATGCGCGTCATCCAGAAGCGCGCATAGGTCCCTGCGGAACACGTTGCCGGAGGTCGGAGGCGAGATGTAGGTGCCGGCCTTCTCGACGGATGCGACGAAGGAGGCGCGATCGCGGGCATTCGCGAGCTTCGGGAAGGCCGAGCCCAGATCGGAGCCGGTGTCGTCGATCCGTAGAAGAGGGAACTGAATCTTCGCGACGTTCGCGTCGAGGTGCCGGATGATCGTCTGTATCGCGCCCGGTACGAGTTCGTCATCCGCGTCCAGAAACAAGATGAACGGCGCGTTCGTCTTCGCGACGCCGTATCGGCAGGCGCTCACCTGGCCGCCATTCTCTTTCCGGAACGCGCGAACGCCGAATGTCTGGATCGCCTCCCAGGAGCGATCCGTCGATCCGTCGTCGATGACGAGGACCTCGCACTGCGTCGTATCTTGCGCCAGCACGCTCGCGATCGAATGACGGACGTACTCTTCATAATTGTAGCAGTTTATTATGATCGCAAGCTTCGCAGCCTTGGGTTCCATTGCGTCTGCCTATATCAATATGGTGCAGTGTATTTATTCTGAGGCGCGATCCATGTTGGGTATCTCTATTATCCACATTTGGTGAGGCCCGGTAAATACCGCTCCGCTCAAATTAAATCGGGATTAAGTGCAAATTCAGTCATAGACCCTGTAGATAGTGCATCCGAACCAGATTGGTTCGCGCCGTGAGCGTGAGAGCAAGTCACGCAGCAAGCGAAGTGCTGGTACGCAAAGGCTTTCCGCCGGCCCGCTGTCGCGGGGCGGCGCCGAGCGGGCGCGCGAGCGGCGCGGTGCACACGATCGGAGGCTGGGACGCGTCGGTCCAGGTCACGGTCTGGCCCTTGCCGCGCAGTTCGTGGGTCGCGTCGGCGTAGCGGAAGCCTGAACCGCTGAGCTGGATCGGCAGCGTGACGCTCGGGCCGGTCGGCGGCTCGACCACGGCTTGCGCCCCGGTGGATACCGTCCGGAAGGTTGCAATCAGACGTTGATTGTCGGGGCAGGCGAAGACGACGCGGTGCGGCGCGGACCGGGCTGCGTCGGCCGCGCCGCCCGTCGCGGGCTCTTCGGCGGCACGCGCGCCGATCCAGGCCGATCCGGCGAAGAGAAGGCAAACGGCTTGGGCAAGTCTTCGCATGATCGGGGCATCTCCGGCCGGGGAACGCCCCGGACCGTGGCAAAATCCGGCGGACGAAGCGAGTTGCGCATACCGGTTATCAATCGCTCCCGGTCATACCGGAGGTCCGGGTCCGGTCGATGACGCGCGGCTTTGCGTCCCGCGCCGGGCCGTTTGGGTGGGGGAACCAGCGGTGAGCGAACCTGCCGGGGAAGGCGGCGCGAAGGCGCCCGAGAAGGCCCGCCACATCCTCCCGACCGCGAGCACGATGATCGGGATCAGCACCACGCTGATCGGCCTGGTGAAGCTCCTGGAGCACTATTCCGGCCCGAGCCAGGTCGACGTCTTCAGCGGCATCGTCGCGGTGCTGTTCCTGCTGAGCGCCATCCTGTCCTACCTGTCGACCCGGCTCGAGGCCCGGCCGCGCCTCAGCCGGCTCCTCGAGCAGGTGGCCGACAATTTCTTCCTGCTCGGCCTGGTGGGGATCACCGGCGTCGCGTTCCTGTTCGCCTACGAGGTGATCTGAGCCAGGAGTCTCAGGGCGTGCAGGCGAGGTCGCCGCCCGGGCACTTGATCTGCGCGGCCAGGTCGTCGCTGCGCCGGCGGGTCAGCTGCGTCCGGCAGGCGGCCTGGAGCAGGGGCATGATCGTCCCGTTGGCCTCCGGCGCGGTGGCGTCGTAGCCGGTGCGCAGGTCGCATTCGCGGTCACGGAAGGCGATCCAGGCCCGCTGGGCAGCGACGAGATTGTGCCGGCCGTTGCCGTCGAGCTTGTCGCGCAAGGCCGCGTAGCGCCGGTTCAGCTCGGCATCGGCCTCAGCGAAGCTCTGGGCCGCGCAGGCATTCGCCTCCATCTGGTTGGGCGCCTGCGTGCAATCCGCCGCGAAGCCGGCGGTCGGTACGAGGAGCAGGAGGCCGAGGCGGGCGATGCGCAGCATGGGGGCTCCTAATCCGCGCCGCCGGTCGGAAAGCTGCGCCGGCCGCGGAAGGCGTAGTATCCGCCATCGGCGTCGTACAGGACGTCGAAGCCGTTGAGCAGGCGCAGCCCGGTGTTGACGAAGGGGTGCGGCCGGGTTGTGTTCAGGACGATGCGCTCGGGCGCCAGCGGCGAGGCGGAATCGCCGCTGGCGATCGTGTAGCCGGCGGCGTCGCCGAAGCGGAAGCGCAGCCGCGCCCCGGGCCGGAGCGCGCCGGGCCCGTCGAGGCTGTCCGCTACCTGCTCCGGCGGGAGCGTCAGGAACATGCCGGTCACGCCGGTATCAATGAGGGCGCGACCGCAGGCGCCGGGCTCCCGGTCGTCCACCGCGATGCAGACCGGAACGCCGAGCCAGTCCCGGGCGACGCGCGGATGCGGGTCGAGCTTCAGGAAGCGGAAGCGCCCCCGCGTGTTGGCGCGGGTCAGCCCGACATGCACGCCCCGCCGCGTCACCACGTAGCCGCGATGGACCGCGCCGGGGCCCGGCGGCTCGGCATTGAGCAGCGGATTGGTGTCCGGCGTGCTCTGGGCCTGGCTGTCATCCTCGCGCCCGAAGCCGATGCCCATCATGGCCACGTGGTCCGGCGCCTCCTCGGCTGTGCAGTGGCGGGCCTTGTCGGTGCAGGCGATGCGCTCGACTGCGAGCACCGGGATCGGCCGCGTCGACAGGCTGGCGCCGTCGCCGCCCCACAGGGTCACCGGCACCGTCACCCAGCGGCCGATCATGATCCGGCCGGAACTCGAATAGGTCAGGCGTCCGGGGCGGCCCGGCAGGGCCTCGACATTCGGGATGCGGACGGCCGAGACGACGATGCCGGTGGAGCCGGTATCGACCAGCACCGGCCGGGGCTCGCCGCCGAAGGACAGGCTGAGGCGCGGCGAATGGGCGATCGGTTCACCGGGTTGCGGCGCGTTGAGAAAGGACAGGAAGAGGCCGCGCCGGTCCTGTCCGTAGCTCGGGCGCTCAGTCGCCTCCGCGGCCCGCCCGAACAGCAAGGCGTCGAGCGCCGCGGCCAGGGCGAGAAGGCGCGGTCTAACCTGTTTCGGGATGGCGTGGCGCATCGTCGGACCCGGGATCGATCGTGCCAGCGTAGCATCCCGCAGGCTTCGGGCCGAGCCTCAGCGCCGGGACCCGGGGCTCTCCTTCAATTCCCCCAGCAGAACCAGGATTCGGCCCAGCAGCGCCCGGGCGTGGAGCGCGGCACCGCGGCCGGTGCGATCGTCGGCCAGCCCCGCGCAGGCGTCGTAGGCCGCCCGCAAGGCGGCCAATTGGCGGGCGCGCAGCGCGGGATCGTCGGAGCCCATGGGCTACCTCCCGACAGGCGGGTGTCTGCGGTACGTCCCCGCGGACAAGCCTCCTCAACCACCCATAGTCGGGGAGTTGGAAAACCGTGTTTGAACGGTCCCTACGACCTTTAGCGCCGGAACACCTGGACATGCGTCGCAGGCTCCCCGACCGCGCGGTCAAGGATTCGGGTGCCGTCTCGGCCGGCACCAAACCGTCAAACAAGGGGTTTCCACGCCCCAGGACGGCACGTACCGCCCCGGGCCGGCAGGTAGACCATTCTAGGAAGGGAATCCAGAGCGCCGTCGTCGCCCAGTCGTTCCGGCCCGTCGCGCATCCGGGGACGTCCGCACCGGCAGCCAGGTAAATAAAATATCAGAATTTCTGTTAAAATTCGTTAACCTTGATCCCCGCAGCCGATGAACCATTGCGTCTGGTTCGGCATCTGCTCTCATGCATCATGTCGAGTCAGGTGTGATGGAGATGAAGACTTACTCGATCTTTCTTCGTGACCGGACCCAGGCGGGTGGGGATCATCCGCGTCTTCTCGCCTACGAGATCCCGGATCGGCGCGCGGCACAGGCGCTCGTCTCGGTGATCGCCGCCTCGTATCAGGATCACGGCTTCAACCCGGCGACGCGGGTGCACTGGTTCCGGCACAAGGACGGCGTGCACGAGATCTATGCCTGGCCGCAACGCTAGAGGTTCGGTCCCGCGTACAACGCCACGGGAACGGGCGAGGAGCCCGGCGCCCCATCCTGGGGAGCGAGCCGGTCCGGGACCGGCCCGGCAATCGACTCATCGCAGGCCCAAGGCCATCGATCGAAAGGCACACCCTGTGAGACTCGGGCCGTGCTTGCGAGCCGGTCACGTGCCGCAGAACGTCCGGTAGCCGACCCCGCCGCCCTCGGGCGGCTCAGAATAGCGCGCCATGGCGGGCTGGTCGTCGTAGGGCTTGGACAGCACCGCCAGAAGCTCTTCGAACAGCGCAACATCGTCGTGCTCCACCGCAGCGGCGATCATCGCCTCGACGCGATGGTTGCGCGGGATGAAGGCCGGGTTGACCCGGCGCATCGCCGCGGCGGTCGTGGCGGGGTCGCGGGCCTCCCGGGCGAGCCGCTCGCGCCAGCCCGAGGCCCAGGCGTCGTAGGCGGTCGGATCCACGAACAGGTCGCGCACGGCGGCATCGGCCTCCGGCTGTGCGGCAGCGGCGCAGAGGGTCCGGAAGGTCAGGGTGAAGTCCGCCTGGTTCTCGGCCATCCGCTTGAGCAGGTCGCCGGCCAGGGCCGGATCGCCGTCCCGGACATCGGACAGACCGAGCTTGGCATTAAGCCCGCTGTGATAGGCGGCCTCGAAGCGCGGTGCATAGCCGGTGAGCGCCGCCTCCGCCTCGGCGACCGCCTCGGTCTCGTCCGCAGCCAGGAGCGGCAGCAGGGTCTCGGCCAGGCGCGTCAGGTTCCACAGGGCGATACGTGGCTGCTCGCCGTAGGCGTAGCGCCCATTCCGGTCGATCGAACTGAACACCGTCCGCGGGTCGTAGGCGTCCAGGAAGGCGCAGGGCCCATAATCGATCGTCTCGCCGGCCACCGACATGTTGTCGGTGTTCATCACCCCATGGACGAAGCCGACGAGCAGCCAGCGCGCCACAAGCGCGGCCTGGCGGGCGACGACGCCCTCGAGCAGCGCCCGGTACGGCTTCTCGGCGCCGGCCGCCTCGGGATAGTGCCGGGCGATCACGTGGTCGGCGAGCGCCCGCAGACCCTCGACGTCGCCCCGGGCCGAGAAGAACTGGAAGGTCCCGACCCGGATGTGGCTCGCCGCCACGCGGGTCAGCACGGCCCCCGGCAGCAGCGTCTCGCGCGCCACCGCCTCGCCGGTTGCCACGGCGGCGAGCGCGCGCGTGGTCGGGATACCGAGCGCCGCCATCGCCTCGCTGACGAGGTATTCGCGCAGCACCGGCCCGAGCGCCGCGCGGCCGTCGCCCCGCCGGGAGAACGGTGTCGGGCCGGAGCCCTTTAGCTGGATGTCGCGACGCTGCCCCGTCCGGTCGAGCACCTCGCCGAGCAGGATCGCCCGGCCGTCCCCGAGCTGCGGCACGAACTGGCCGAACTGGTGCCCGGCATAGGCTGCCGCCAGCGGCGTCGCCCCCTCCGGCATCCGGTTGCCGGCGAGCGCCGCCACCCCCTCGGGTCCGGCGAGCCAGTCCGGGTCGAGGCCGAGATCCTCGGCCAGCGCCCGGTTGAGCCGGATCAGCCGCGGCGCCGCCACCGGGGTCGGCGCTCGGAGGGCGTAGAAACGCTCCGGCAGGCGGGCGTAACTGTTATCGAAGGGGATCAGACTCATCGCCGGCATCTATGAACGCGCCCGGCGGCCAGCAAGCGCGGCCTCCGTGTAGGGAAGACGGTTCAGGCCGTGCGTCGTTCCCCGCCGGCGCAGTCGTCGTGCCGAACATCCGGCCGGTTTTGCGACCGAAATGCCCGGATCCGCGTTCGTCCCAGGCATCCGTCGATCCCCGTCCCGTCCGGCGCCGTCGATCGGCACTGTGGCAGGCAGGGCTCAGGCCGGCTTCTCTGGACGAAAACATGCGGGCACGGCTGACCGGATGCTTGTAAGACTTATCCTCACGGGCGATGCCGCTGCCATGGCTATGCACGGACCCGTATCGATCCCGCCGAAGCCCGCATCGCGGGCGGCGGCTCGTGAGCCCCGTCCGGCCGGGCAGGGGGCCGCCGCGCGACCGCGCGGTCCGGGCAGGCGATAAGCATGCCGGCTGCAATCCTTCCCGGGGGTGGCGAGCTCGGCGCGATCGTCCGGGCCTACGATTGGTCGTCCACGCCCCTCGGCCCGATCACCGGCTGGTCCCAGAGCCTGCGGTCCGCGGTCAGCACCCTGCTGCTGTCGCCGGTGCCGATCGTGCTGCTCTGGGGGCCGGACGGCATCATGATCTACAACGATGCCTACTCGGCCTTTGCGGGCGGGCGGCACCCGCAACTGCTCGGCTCGAAGGTCCGCGAGGGCTGGCCCGAGGTCGCCGACTTCAACGACAACGTCATGCGGGTGGGGCTCGCCGGCGGCACGCTGTCTTACAAGGACCAGGAACTCACCCTGCACCGCTACGGCCGGCCCGAGCAGGTCTGGATGAACCTCGACTACTCGCCGGTGCTCGACGAGGCGGGGCAGCCGGCCGGGGTCATCGCCGTCGTGGTCGAGACCACCGAGCGCGTGCTGGCCGAGCAGCAGCTGAAGGCGAGCCAGGCGCTGGCCCAGCTCTATGCCGACCGCATCCAGCTCGCCCTGTCGGCCGGCGCGATCATCGGCACCTGGGTCTGGGATCTGCAGGCCGACACGTTCACCGTGGACGAGGCCTTCGCCCGCAGCTTCGGCCTGGATCCGGCCCTCGGGCGGGTCGGGCTCAGCCTGGAGCAGGTGATCGCCACGGTCCATCCGGAGGACCGCCAGGGGCTGATCGCGGCGATCAACGAGGTGATCGGCCGCGGCGGCGCCTACGCGCACCAGTACCGGGTGCGGCGCACCGACGGGAAATACTACTGGATCGAGGCCAATGGCCGGGTCGACCTCAAGCCCGACGGGACGCCGCTGAGCTTCCCGGGCGTGCTGATCAACGTCGAGGACCGCCGGGCCGTCGAAGCCGAGCGCGACCGCGCCATCATGATGCTGCGCACGCTCACCGACACGCTGGAGCAGCGCGTCGCCGAGCGGACCAGCGAGCTGATGCGGGCCGAGGACGCCCTGCGCCAGTCGCAGAAGATGGAAGCGGTCGGCCAGCTCACCGGCGGCGTCGCGCACGACTTCAACAACCTGCTGACCATCATCCGCTCGTCGGTGGACTTCCTGCGCCGGCCCGAGCTGCCGGAGGCGCGCAAGGCCCGCTACCTCGATGCGGTTTCCGACACGGTCGACCGGGCCGCCAAGCTCACCGGCCAGCTCCTCGCCTTCGCGCGCCGGCAGGCGCTCAAGCCCGAGGTGTTCCATGTCGGCCAGAAGGTCCGCGGCATCGCCGAGATGCTCGACACGGTGATCGGCGCCCGGATCCGGGTCATCGCCGAGGTGCCGGACGAGCCCTGCTACATCCGGGCCGATGTCAGCCAGTTCGAGACCGCCCTGGTGAACATGGCGGTCAACGCCCGGGACGCTATGGACGGGGAGGGGACGCTGACCCTGCGGCTGGCCGGCGGGCGCACCATGCCGGCGATCCGCGGCCATGCCGGGGCGGACAGCGCCTTCGCGGCGGTGTCGCTGACCGATACCGGCGCGGGGATCGCCGAGGCCGACCTCGGCCGCCTGTTCGAGCCGTTCTTCACCACCAAGGAGGTCGGCAAGGGCACCGGCCTCGGCCTCAGCCAAGTGTTCGGCTTCGCCAAGCAATCGGGCGGCAACGTCGACGTGACCAGCGCCCCGGGGCAGGGGGCGACCTTCACCCTGTATCTTCCGCAAGTCGAGGTCGATTGCGCGGCCGACGCGGCCGACGGCGCCGCGGTGCCGCTCTCGCCGCTCGGCGCGGGGCAGCGGGTGCTGGTGGTCGAAGACAATGTCGAGGTCGGCCAGTTCGCCACCCAGATCCTGCAGGATCTCGGCTACGAGACCGTCTGGGCGGCCAATGCCGAGGCGGCGCTCGAGCGGCTCGGCGCGGATGGCGGCGGGTTCGAGGTGGTGTTCTCGGACGTGGTCATGCCCGGCATGGGCGGCCTGGCGCTCGCTCAGGAGCTCGCGCGCCGCTTCCCGGACCTGCCGGTGCTGCTGACCTCCGGCTATAGCCACGTCCTGGCCCAGGAAGGCACCCACGGCTTCGAGCTGCTGCACAAGCCCTATTCCGCCGAGCAGCTCGGGCGCGTCCTGAGCCGGGTGGCCGGCCGGCCGATGCCGGCCTCCGTCGAGTGAGGGCTTCGCGCTACGCCGTCGGCAGCACCGCGCCGGGACTCGGGGTGCCGCAGGCGTGGCAGAACCGCTCGAAGGTGCTCTTGCGCTGCGTGCAGGCCGGGCAATCCTCGAACAGGCCGAGCCCGCAATGGGGGCAGAAATTGGTGTTCGGATCGCCCAGAGCGACCGGCCGCTCGCAGCCCGGGCAGACCTTCTTGGCGAGCCGGGCCAGGGCCTGATCGGTGGCGATCTCGGTGCGGCGCTCCTCGTTGGGCCGCGCCTCGACCTGCGCCTGGCGTTCCCGGTAGGCGTGCAAGGCGTTGATCGCCGCCCGCCCGCCGACCAGGGTCACGGCCACGCCGACGCCGTACTGCACGTAGCCGCCGTAGCTCGGCATGTACGGGACCAGCTCGACGAAGAACGCGAAGGCGGCGGCGAAGGCGAAGCCCCAGACGAACGGCCAGTTGCGCGTGGTGCGCCGCTTGAGCAGCAGCCAGCCGGCGAGCACCAGCAGCGGCAGGGTCAGGGCGAGCCGGTATCCGAACACCCGCAATTCCTGGCCGCGTTCGGCCGCGTCGAGCTTCTCCTGGGCCGCGGCGCGCAGGGCGTTCTCCGTGCGGACCTGCTCGCGGTCCCGCTCGGCCAGGTCGGCCTGCGCCCGGGCCAGCGTGGTCAGCCGGTCCTCGACCGCCCGCTCGGCATCCTTGAGCGCGTCGAGCTGCTTCGTGCGCGCGATCAGGCCGGGATCCTGGTCGACCCGCTGAGTCGCGTCCCGGGTCTTCAACCAGTTGGCGAAGGTCTCGCGGGCGCCCTCGGTCGCCCCCTGGGCCGCCTCGAGGGCGAGCCGATCCTGCGCGATCCGGCGCCGCGTGTCGTCCATCTCCCGGCGGACCTGCTTGAGCCTCTCGCTCGACGCCCGGGCCTGGTCGGAGTCGAGGAACTGCTCCAGCGTGTAGCGCTGCTCCACCTGAGGCAGGTCGCCGACGACCAGGGAGCCCAGCCCGATCAGGAACCACGCGAACAGCAGCGCGACGAGCCAGAGGGCCAGGTTGAACCAGCGTTCGGACAATCGGGACCCAGCACGCACGCCAGCGACTCCACGGTTTCGGTTCCACGTGCCGCCGGGCACGCGTCGGATCCTCGGCCCGCTCCGGTCTCTCGCGAGCTCCGGCATCTGAACCGATCACCTTGACCATGCAGATCGCCGCTCGGGTAGCAACCGGACTTGGCCTTTCGTCCCGAAGCGGGCGCAACGCCTGTGCCCCGAGCCCGTCGGAAAGAGGCGCTGTCTCGACCCGTGAACGCGTCGTCGGATCTTCAGGTCTTCGGCAGTCCACGCACGTCGCTCGGGATGGATCGCTTTCTAGTTGAAATAATACGGCTCAGTACATGGACATACGACCTGGCTTTTCGCCTGTACTCCGGGCCAGGACAAGGAACGGATCGAACGGGACCTCTCGAACCTGCATACGCAGTGGTCGGCCTATCTGGCGACTTACCTGACCCCGGAAGAGGAGGCCCTCGCGAAGGACCTGCAGGGGCGGATCGACCGGAACGGCGGCATCGCGGCCGAAATCCTCGAGCGTCTCGCCGCCGGCGGGCCTTCGGATTTCGAGACGCCGTATGCGGACCTGCTGACGAGTATGCAGGCCGCCACCGCGACGCTCGGCAAGCTGACCACGTTGCAGGTCCGTGAGGCGGAGGCGGAATTTCAGCGCTCCGAGACCACCGCGGGCTGGTCGCGCCTCGCCCTGCTGACCGCGCTCGGTCTCGCGGCGCTCAGCATTGCCTACGGTGGCTACCCGATCGTCGTGCAGGTCGCCCGACCGCTCGGCGGCCTGGTCAGCGTGCTCCAGCGCATGGCCGGCGATGAGATCGACGCGGACATCAAGGAAGCGGCCCGCGGCGACGAGATCGGCGCGGTGGGCAAGGCGGTCGAGGGCATCAAAGCCATGGTCGCCCGCAAGGCCTTGGAGGAAGCCGAGGTCAAGCGGCGCGCCGAAGCGGCCGCGGCGGCCGAGCGCAAGCGCACCATGGTCGAGCTGGCCGATGGGTTCGAGCGCGCGGTCGGCGGCATCGTCGGGATGGTGTCGTCCTCCGCCACCGAACTCCAGGCCACCGCCCAGCAGATGACCGCCACGGCAACCGAGACGGCTTCCCAGTCCACCACCGTGGCCGCAGCCGCCGAGGAGCTGGGCTCGTCGGTCCAGGAGATCAGCCGGCAGGTCTCCGGCTCGGCTCGACTGGCCCAGTCGGCGTTGGGCGAGGCCGACCAGACGGTGCAGCTGGTTCAGGCGTTGCAGGCCATGTCGGCCCGCATCGGCGACATGGTGGGCATGATCTCCACCATCGCCAGCCAGACCAACCTCCTGGCGCTCAACGCCACGATTGAGGCAGCCCGGGCCGGAGAGGCGGGCCGCGGCTTCGCGGTGGTGGCGAGCAAAGTGAAGGCGCTCGCGGGGCAGACCGCCAAGGCGACCGATGAGATCGGCCGCCAGATCAGCGCGGTGCAGGGTGTTACCGCTCAGGCCGTGACGGCGATCGGCGGAATCACCGGGCGGATCCGCGAGATCGACAGCATGGCGACCTCGATCGCCGGCGGTGGAGCAGCAGGGTGCGGCGACGCAGGAGATCGTCCGCAACGTGGCTCAGGCCTCGTCCGGTACCAATGCGGTGACCGGCAACATCGCCAGCGTGGCATAGGCGTCAGAGGAGACAGGGGCGGCGGCCGGTCAGGTCCTGTCGGCGGCCTCCGAGATGTCGCGCCAGTCCGAGCATCTCGGTACCGAGGTCGCCCGCTTCCTCGAAAGCGTCCGCGCCGCCTGACCCCGGCTCGATCATTGTCCCAAGGTCCGCTTCCCTTCCGAACGGTCGTGGAAGCGGACCGGCGCAGATCCAGCTGTCCCACATTCGGCAGCCGAAGGGGCGTCCGATGCCAGGACCGGGTGCGAACCCCGCCCTGCGCCGGCCGCCGCGGAACCAAGCCGGGTACCGGACGGGCCTCAGCGGGCCGGCGCGGCCCGCGGCGCGGGCGCTGCCGTGCGCCCCCGGCCCGGCACGAGCGACAGCCCGGCCGAGATCAGGGCGAACAGGATCAGCGGCACCAGGGCCAGGGTGAAGCTGCCGGTGCCGTCCTTGATCGCGCCGATCAGGTAGGGGCCGAGGAAGCCGCCGAGATTGCCCACGGCGTTGATCGCCGCGATGCTGGCGGCGGCCGCGGCCGGCGGCAGCTCCTCGGTGGCCAGGGCCCAGAACGGCCCCTTGAGCATATAGACGCCCACCGCCGCCACGGTCAGCGCGCCGACCAGCGGCAGGATGCCGGTCAGGACCGTGCCGCCGGCGAGCCCGGCGGCCAGGACCAGGAACGGGATCGCCAGATGCCAGCGCCGCTCGCCGACCTGGTCGCTGTGCCGGCCCCACAGGATCATCGCCACGGAGGCGACGCCGTAGGGGATGCTGTTCAAGAGGCCGGTCTCGAAGTTGGTCAGGCCGTAGCTCTTGACGATCTGCGGCGTCCAGAAGGTCAGGCCGTAGCTGCTGGCGGTCGAGCCGAAATAGATCGCCGCGAACAGGATCAGGCGCCGGTCGCGCAGCATCGTCCCGAGCGACGGCGAGCCCGCCCCGCCGGTACGCGCGGCGTTCCGGGCGGATTCCTCCCGCAGGCGCGCGTCCAGCCAGTCCCGCTCGGCCGGGGGCAGCCAGGCCGCGTGCCGCGGCCCGTCGGGCAAGAACCACAGCACGGCCCCGGCCATCAGGACGGCGGGCAGGCCCTCCAGGATGAACAGCCATTGCCAGCCGGCGAGCCCCAGGCCGTTCAGGCCGAGCAGCGCCCCGGAGATCGGCGAGCCCAGGAACGACGAGATCGGGATCGAGATCATGAAGATGCCGACGATCCGCGCCCGGTAGGCCGAGGGGAACCAGTAGGTCAGGTACAGGATCACGCCCGGGAAGAACCCGGCCTCGGCGACGCCGAGCAGGAAGCGCAGGCCGATGAACGACCACGGCCCCTGCACCAGCGCCATGGCCATGGAGATGACGCCCCAAGTCGCCATGATCCGGGCGATCCAGATCCGCGCCCCGAAGCGCTCCAGCATCAGGTTGCTGGGCACCTCCATCAGGAAATAGCCGAGGAAGAAGATCCCGGCGCCCCAGCCGAACACGGTCGCGGTCAGCCCGACATCGTGGTTCATCTGGATGGCGGCGAAGCCGACATTCACCCGGTCCAGGAAGGATACGAAATAGGCGAGGATCAGGAACGGCACGAGCCGCCACCCGATGCGCCGCATTGCCGACCGTTCGATCTCAGACTCGGCCATGATGATCCTCCTCGGCGGCGGCCGTCTCCGGGCCGCTCACGGGTGCAGGCGCGGGCTCCGGGAACGCCGGTTCGGCGCTCCGGCGACGGAGATGTCGACGTCGAAGGGGCAGGCTGCTGCGGAGCATTCGTCGGACGGCGCGACCCGGTCGCACGCGCCCGGATCAATCCGGGACGGCATCAGAGCGTCGCCGCGGCGCATCGCGTGCGGATCATCTCGGGCTTCCTCGCAGCCTGTCGGTTCGAACGCCGATCTTGGCCAGCCGATCTAACGCGAAAGCCCGATGATCGGAAGTCGCCGGGGAATGAAGACTTCCGATTTGTCGCTGGTTTGGGAACTTGAGCGCGATCGCGCGTGCCGTGAAGGCTGCGATCGATCGCGCCCGGGGCCGGGGCCTAAGAGCACCTCATAAAACTCCCGGTTCCCGGGAGCCCTCCCTTCGCACGCGACGGTGCGGCGGGAGTTTTGTGAGAGGCTCTAAGCGGGCTTCCGGGCGCGCTTGGCCGGTGCCTCGACGGAGGCCGCGGGCTCGGCGGCCGCTGTCTGGGCCGGCTTCCGGCGCTTGTGGCCGAGGCCGGCGGTCCGGGCGAATTCCGCCCGCATGGCCGAGTAATTGGCCGCCGTGGTCGGATAATCGTGCGGCAGGCCGAAGCGCTCCCGGTACGCCTCGATGGTCAGGCCGTGTCCCGTGAGGTGCCGCTTCAAGGTCTTGTACGGCTTGCCGTCGATGAAGCTGATCAGCGCGTCGGGCGTGATCGACTTCCGGACCTGGCCGGGGGTGAGTTTCTTGGCTTCCGGCTCGGCCGGAGCTCCTGCCTGGCCCAGCGCGGCCAGGGCCTCGTGAACACGCGACAGCAGGGTCGGCAGTTCGAGCATCGGGACGGAGTTGTTGGACACGTAAGCCGACACGATGTCGGCGGTCAGCGCGATGACGTCGACGTGATCGTCTTGCGGAAACCCGGCTTCATCTTCCATGGGTGGCTCTCGATGGGGGACTGCGCGATGAACACCGCTCTGTCTGCCGCCAGTCAAGCACCTGCCTGGGCAAAAACAAGTGATCGCCTCTGTTATCGACCGATATATCTGTTGAATACCAACATAAATTGGTGACGCCGTCGCGGCAGATCGGGTGCGGCGGCGCAGGGTGCCGACGGCGGCCGGCAACGGGGCGGCGCCGTTCAGGAAGTCTTAACGCTGACGTGGTCTTTGAAGGCGTCGCTGCGGCTTCGAGGGGTACGAAGCCGAACGGCAGGCGGGCCGAGTCTGCCCTTCACGCTCGGCCCGCGCCCTTTCAGAGGCGGCACCGCTCAGGCGCTGGCCGCCCGTCCGATCGGCGTCGCGATCGCCCCGCGCCCGACGGACGGCACGGCCGCCTGCAGCGCCGGGCCGGACCCATATTCCGCCCGATAGGTGCGTTCCAGGGTCATCAGCGTGCGCATCGGCGCCTCGGCCAGATCGAGGAGCCGGGCATCGCGCCATCGCAGCTTGCTCAGATGTTTGCGGCTGAACCACCGCGGCTTCTCTTCCTCGACGAGCAGGACCAGCTTGCCCGTCCACGTTCTCCGAAACCAGAACCGCCCCGTGAGCTTGCCCGCGCCGAACATGGCAGCACCTCGCATGAGAGTCCGGAACGATAACGCCCCGGAAGCTCGGCGGTTTCCGGCTCAGCCACCGGCGCGCGCCGGCAGCCGACGGGCTGTCCAGGCCGCTAGGACGAGCCCGACGAGGCCGCCCGCGACGGCGGAAGCCGCCTTCACCAGGAAGTCGTCGACGCGGCCGTGACGCGTGCCGGTCAAGGTCTGTCCGGCTTCCAGCCCGCCGGCCAGGAGCACGGCCGCGATCAGGATCCAGGGCCAGCGGCGCGGATAACCGAAGGTCAGGAGCAGGAAGGTGAGCGCGTAGGCGGCTGCCCGCTCGATGCCGGGATCCGCCGTCACCACCGGGCGCAATCCGATCGGCACCAGCGTGATGGCGACGATTGCCGCCACCAGGATCCAGGCCGCGATCCGCACCAGGGTCAGCACCCGCTTGCCCATCCCGCGCCCCGCACCACCGCCCCGACCGCCTCCGCATACAGGGGACGGGGCCGGGAGGCTGTTGCAGTTCGGCGGCCAGGACCGGGAAAGCCGTCCTCACGCCCCTTGGTTGAACGATTTAGCGCGACATCAACCACTTGGTGCTGGGCCCGATCAAAGCGGCGTCCGACACCGGACCTGTTGCTCGTTCGTTCTAGGCAGGGGACGGCCGAATCAGGCATAGAGGCGGCATGCGCATGCCCGTGCTCAGCCTCCTCACGATGTTCGTCCTGGTCGACATCGGGTCGGCCGCGATGGCGGCTGCGCCGACCGAGCCGCGGGCGCTCGAACTGGCCTGGCACCGATGCCTGCGCGAGGCCTACGCGCACCAGCCGCCCGGCCAGAGCCGGGCCGGGGACGAGCGCAACGCCCTCGACGAATGCAAGGCCCAGGAAGACGCCTTCGTGGCATCGCTGATGGCCGCCGGCCCCCCGGACGGGGGGCGGTCCGGAACCGTCTGGGCCCGGACCTGGGCGGCGTTCGTCGAGCCGCTCACCGCCTGGATCGGCGGCCTGCGGCGCTGACGGCGCGGGTCAGGAAGTCGACCACTCGCGCTTCACCTCCTCGGCCGGCCGGTCGAGATGGACCTTGCCGCCCTCGACCGCCCGCACGAAGTCGAGCGGGATGTAATGGTGCAGGCCGCCCGCCGCCGCGTCGGTCTTGGTCAGCTTGATCTCGCCTTTGTCGATGTGATCGACCGTGCCGACATGGGTGCCGTCCGAGCCGAGAACCTCGGCATGTTCCTGAATCTGCGCAGCGTCGACCATCGGTATCCTCCCTGTGAGGCCGTCAAACCCCGCCCCGCGGGGCGCAGTTCCGGGCTGCGCCATCGGGACCCAGAGTGATCCCCGGGCGGCCGCGGCGTCGCACCGCGCGGGCACCGCTGAACCGCGCTCCGTGCGGATCGTTTGAGTGCCATGACCGATACGAGTGCGAACCCGATGGATCAGGTTGCCGACGCAAGGCGTCATGAGATGGCGACCGAACACTTGCTGTTCGGGACGATCCGCTTCCTGGCCCAGCGGCATCCGGAGCTTCTGGACGAGCTCGACCGCAGCCTGGACCACCTGTGGGATCGGGCCGAGGGCGAGGACCGGGACGACGAGGCCGTGCGCAAGATCGCCGGCCGCATCATCAAGAGCCTGCGGGCCGAGAGCTGACGGCCCGCGCCGCGAACCGGCGGGCTATCGGTTCGTGCAGCCGATACAGATGCCGCGGGTGATCGCGTCGTTGCGCTGCTCAGCCGGGTTGCGCCGCTCGATGCTGCCGGTCTCGTTGGGGCCGAGCGCGCTCGGATTGGGCACCGTCTGCCCGGTTGCGGCGGTGTGGGGCGCCTTCGCGGCTGTGGCCGGGCCGCCGCCGGTGCCCGTCTGGCTCACGGACTGGGCCCAGCCCGGCTGCGTTCCCAAGGCCAGAACGACGAGCGTGGCGATCTTCAAGGGCGCGCGCATGATAACCTCCCGGCGCTTTTTGTCTGCGTAGAACTGACGCAGATACGGACCGAAAGTTCCGCGTCCGGGTCGGGCATCCCCGCTTGGATACGGGTTGCGCGGCGGGCCTGTGCGGGCCCGCACGGCCTCGCCATCCGGCGTAGCGCCTCCTCCCAATTGAGGCTTGGCGTTGACGCGAGACGGCGTGTCCCTGGCGGCGTCGTGCTCCGGGGACGCTTCATGAATCCGACCGTCAAGACCGTGCTGCTGAACGAGCGCGCCGGCATCCAGTCCGCCATCGCGGCCCGCGAGGGAACCGTCTCCGACCTGATGGTCCAATTGAACGGCGTCGAGAACGACATCCGGCGGTTGCGCCACCGTCTCATCGATCTGGACGCGTTCCTGGTGAGCCAGCGGGTCGAGCTGCCCGAGGACGCGCCCCAGCCGAACGCGCCGACGCTGCCCGTGCAGATGGGCCCGCCCGCTCTGCCGGCCTGCACGCCGCTCGACGATTTCGTCCGCCACAGGTCCGGCAAGCGCAAGCTCCTCGCCGACGCCGCGTCCGGCCGCGTCGAGGCGGTGCGCCGGTCGGGCTGAGCGGACCGGGCGAGCGGACCGGGATTGCCCCGCGCCCCCTTCCTGGGGCCTATCTAGGCCCTACGCGGATCCGAGTGGGGTGAGGGATGGGCAACCGGGATGGCGCCGGCGCGTCGAACGCACGGATCGCCGAGGTCCAGCGCCTCGCGACCGCCCTGGCCGCCCGAGTGCGGTACGCGCAGCTGGTCCAGCGGCCGGTCTACGAGGCGCAGATCAACGCCCTGGTCGGGGCGGCGCGTCTCCTCGACGAGGAGAAGGTGCCGTGGCCGCCCATGGTCGAGGAGGTGCTGATGGAGCTGGCCAAGTCCCTGGACGGCTCCGAGGCGCCGGATCTGCCCGGGGAGGGGGCCTGATCAGCTGAAATCGCCGAGCCAGCGCAACGAGCGCCGCAGACGCTCGGTGCCGCCCTGGGCGAACCACAGCCCGTGCGCGAAGATGACGACGGCGGGATTGAGCGCGACGAGATCCGCCGCGGCCCGTGCCGCCGCGGCCCGGCGCAGCTTAATCACGAGGCGCAAATAGGGCGGCGGCTTCCCGTCCGGCGCGGTCATGCCGGCCAGGCGCAGCAAGGGGCGCAGGAGCGCCGGCATCTTCGCCGCTTCCAGGTTGAGCACCAGGTCGGTCAGCACCAGGGTCCGGCTGCGCCCGTGGAAGAACGCGACCTCCCGGAAGCCAAGCCCGCCCGGAACCACGATCTGGCGCAGATCCGCATCCCATTCGGGCGGTGGGGCGTCGGCAAGCTCGCGGTCGATCTTCAGGCCGGAGCGGCGCACCTGGCCGCGCTGGCGCAGGTTCGGCGCCGCCCAGGTCAGGGCCTCCGGGCAATGCGTCTGCCAATCCTTCAGGAAGGTCCAATGCGCGATGTTGGGCGCGACGAGGTGGCGGATCGGCCCCAGCGCCACCAGGGCGCGGTGCAGATCCGCATCGTAGCGCGTCGGTGAGTGCAGCCACAGGCTGCCGTCGCCGAGCCGGATCACGGTCATCCGGACCGGCAGCGGCATCCCGAGGATCCGCAGGGGACCGCTATCGACGATCCAGACGCCCTCGGCGACTGGCTTGAGCACGTCGAGCGGCGGATAGGTCGCCTCTGCCAAGATCCAATCCTCCAGTCGCCCCGGCGTCACGGCCGGAAAGTCAGGCAACCGCCGGAGGCCGAAGGGTTTCCCGGATGGATCGACGCAGATCCGATCGCGGGCCCGATCGCGTGCGCTCAGGCCTGGAGATAGCCGGGCGCGGTGACCGGACGGGGCGGCAGCGCGCGCCACAGGGCGATCCCGAGGCCCAGGATGGTGAGGAGGTCGCAGGTCAGCCCGAAGACCGAGCCGACGAGGAGGTTGTGGCCGGCCCAGCACAGGGAGGCGCCCAGGAACAGCAGGCGCATCGTCTGCGGCGCGGCGTTGAGGCGGGCGGCGGTGGCCAGCAGGGCGCCGAGCGCCGCGCAGGCCGAGGGCGTGCCGTTCCAGGTGGTGATCGTCAGCCAGGCCGCGATCAGCGTGGTGGCGGCGAACAGAGGATGGACCCAGGCGTTCCGGTTCGGCGCGCCGAGGCAGGTCAGGGCGACAAGGCTCTGCACCACCGAAATGGCGCACATCGCGGTGCCGGTAAGGGCGCCCAGGGTCAGGTAATGGGCGCCGAAGCAGGCGGCGCAGGCCGCCGAGCCGCCAAGCATCCATGCGCGGCGCGGCATGAGGCCGGCAATAAAGCCGAGCGTCAGGCCCAAGGATCCGAAGATGTCGAGATGGGTCCCGGCGAGGTCATACCAGGTCAATACGGTGTCGGCGGCAATCATCGGTCGCGCTCAGCCGGCGCGGATGCGCCGTTTCTGGTGCTTGCGCTAAGTTCGCATGGTAATCAGTTGGTTAACGACGGAGGGCCGGGCGATCACGGCGGCGCGAGGGTGGCAGAAGCGCCGCTATCCCAGCCGGCCGGGGGGCGGGCTTCGATCGCCGATCCACCAGTATTCGAGTCAAATCATCGCCCAGATAACATAAGTTACGAGCGCCTGATCTGCGGCAAATTCGGGAACAATGCCGGAGCGATCCGGTTTTCCGGGCATTCACCTCTGGACGTTGCCGGTGCCGATCCCGGCTGCGGTGCGTCCGCCCCTGCCGCCCCCGGCGACCCGACCCGGCGCTTCCATGCAGCTTCCCCGCGGCGCACGCCGCCTTATCGCCGTCCGGCCCCCGGGCCTCAAGGCGGGGCGGTGCATCCCTTCGCCGGATCGGGCCTGTGCGCCGCCGCGCTCTGCGACGAGCCGCCGAAGGGACCCTCGAGGACAGCCCAATGACGCGATCCGATCCCGTGGCCGAGCCCTTCCCGGACAACACGGACGCTTTGCTGGCTCTCGGCCATGCACTCCGTGAAGCCGGCTACAATTTCACCACCGTGACGCCCGCCACCCACGCCATCGTCAACGCGCGATCGCAGAACGCCGAGGCGCGCAACCTGCGCGACGTGGTCGGCTGGTCCCGGCCGTTCCGGGCGGAGATCCTGCCGGCGCCGCTCCTGGCGCTGATGCGGGAGGCCGGGGCGGTGGTCGAGGAGGACGGACTCCTGCGCCCCACCGTCCGGTTCTCAAGCCTCGACGACGAGCTGTTCGCCCATTCCTCCTACCCGCCGAGCGCGACCGACGCGGTGTTCTTCGGGCCCGACACGATGCGCTTCGTCGGCGCGGTGCTGGCGCATCTCGCGGCGCGCAAGACCCCGGTGCGCCGGGCGGTCGATCTCGGCTGCGGCTCGGGTGCGGCCGGGATCTGCATCGCCAAGCGGTCGCCGGGGGCCGAGGTGGTGCTGGTCGACATCAACCCCGCCGCGCTGCGGGCCGCGCGGGTCAACGCCCGGCTCGCCGGCACCGACGGCATCGAGGCCCGGCACAGCGACATGCTGCGCGACGTCGAGGGCACCTTCGACCTCATCGTGTCGAACCCGCCCTTCATGGTCGATCCCGCGGCCCGGGCCTACCGGCACGGCGGCGGCCCGCTGGGCGCCGGCCTGCCGCTGGCGGTGGTCGAGCAGGCGATCGAGCGGCTCGCCCCCGGGGGCAGCCTCGTGATGTTCACCGGTGCGGCGATCGTCGATGGGGCGGACCCGTTCCGCGACGCCGTCGCCGAGGCTTGCGGCCGGGCCGGGCTGGACTGGACCTACCGGGAATTCGACCCGGACGAGTACGGCGAGGAATTGGCGAACGCGGTCTACGCCGATGTCGAGCGCCTCGCCCTGGTCGTCGTCACGGTGGCCCGGCCGTGAGCACACCGATCGGGATCCCCGATGCGCAGCAGGAATTCCTGCGCGATGCCCTGGCGGGCCTGACGGCCGAGCCCAAAACCCTGCCGGGCAAGTATCTCTGGGACGAGACCGGCTCCGACCTGTTCGACCGGATCTGCCACAATCCCGATTACTACCCGACCCAGGAGGAGATGACGCTGCTGCCCCGGGTCGCCGCGGAGCTCGCGGCCCAGGTGGCGCCGGGGGTGACCGTGGTGGAATTCGGCAGCGGCGCGAGCCGCAAGATCCGCACGCTGCTCGACGCCCTGACGGCGCCGGCCGCCTACGTGGCGATCGACATTTCGGGCGAGTACCTGGAGGGCGCGATCCGCCGCCTGGCGCCGGATTATCCCGGCATCGCCATGGTGCCGGTCTGCGCCGATTACTCGAAGCCGGTGCAGCTTCCGGTCGCGGCGGGGCCGGGCGGGATCCTGGGCTTCTATCCCGGCACCAGCATCGGCAACTTCGCGCCCCCGGACGCCGCCCTGTTCCTGGAACGAGCCCGGGCGACGCTCGGGCCGAGCCTGTTCCTGGTCGGGGCCGATGCCACCACCGCGCCCGAGCGGCTGCAGCGCGCCTATGGCGCCGCCGACGGGTTGATGGCGGCGTTCCACCGCAACATCCTGGTCCGGCTCAACCGGGAACTTGGGGCCGATTTCGACCTCGACAATTTCGGGCACGCGATCACACTCTGCCCCGATCCGCTGCGGGTCGAGGCGCATCTCGTGGCGCACCGGCCGGCGACCTACCGGCTGGGCGGGGCGAGCATCGCCTTCGCGGCCGCTGAGCACGTCCGGACCGACACGTCCCACAAATACACCCCGGCGGCGTTCCAGGCCCTGGCGATCCGGAGCGGCTGGCAGCCGCGCGGCCTCTGGCAGGCCGAGGGCGGCAGCTTCGCCCTGCATCTGCTGGAGAGTCCGGGCTGATCGCGGGATTTCCGATGCCGGCACCTGATTCTGGGCGACGGGGGCCGGCTCTCCCGGCTTCGACCGCATGAGGCGCGGGTCCACTCGCCTGGGTGTGGGAGCGGGTTCATAGAACGCGGTCCGGACGGTTCTCGGCGGCAAGAGACGTCTGTCCGTGGCCAACACGCGCCTTCCCTCCCCCTCCGCGGGGGAGGGTGGCCCCCGAAGGGGGTCGGGAGAGGGGAGCAACGGTTCAGAAGACGGCATTGGCCGTCATGCCGGTCGCGCCTTGTCCTGAACCCGGGTTCTTCTCTCCCGATCCTCGCCAACGCGAGGTCCACCCTCCCCCGCAAAGGGGGGAGGGAAGGCGCGCGTGGGGTTGGCCTTGGTTCGCCTCCGGCGGCGATGTGTGAACATCGTGGCTCCCACGGCAGAGGATCCTGTCGCGCTTCGTTATCGCCCTCGGCTCCGAACCGGGATGGCCTCTGGTGCCACGGGATACGGAGCGCGCGGCGCCGGGCGCGGAAGCTCCGAAACCCTGGAGCCTGCCACCGAGGGCTGCCGGTGCGGGCGCGTCGGGACGACGGGGCGTCCCCTGCGGTGGTCGCGACCGAGCGGCCGTCTACGGCGTCTCGAACGGACGGTGCTTGTCGTCAGCGGTATGCCCGGCTGCGCCCTTCGGCACCGCGCTGGTGTCGACCATCGTCCGCTGGTCGCGCACCGGCGGGGGGAAATCCGTGAGCGGGCGCCAGGGCGTCGCCGGCAGGCCCATGCGGATGGCGGAATTTGACGACCGGAACAGCCAGGCCGCGACCAGCATCCAGGGCACGACGAAGAAGACGAAAGCAGTGAGTCCCACGACGATCCTCCGGGGCGATGAGCCGTCCCGGGAAACGCGGGACCGGCCAGCATCGATCCGGCGCCTCCCCGCGCCGTGCGCAGGCCGCTCGCCTGAAGAGCCGCCCCGCCCGCCGCTTCGAGGACGGTCCGCCAGGCGCCCTGGCTATCCGCGCGGGGCCGTGCCATGGGCAACGCGGTGATCGATCATCCCGCCCCCGTCCTTGCGATGTCCCCGACAGGTCTGGGATGGTCCGCGTTCTTCGAGGACCAGCGCAGCCCCCAGGAGGCCGCGCTGGCGGCCATGCGGATCGCCACGGTCCACCGCGCGCGCCTGACCGCCCTGTCCCCCGCCGGCCCCGTCGAGCTGGCGCTCCCGATCCATACGAAGACCAGTGCGTTCGCGGTGGGCGATTGGGTCTTGGTCGATCCCGAGACCCTGACCGTGCAGCGCCGGTTGGACCGCAAGACCGTCCTGGAACGGCGCGTCGAGGGCAGCGCGACCCTTCAGGCCGCCGCGGCCAATGTCGACACCCTATTCGTGGTCACCTCCTGCAACGCCGATTTCAACCCCGCCCGGCTCGAGCGCTACTTGGCGCTGGCCAACCAGGGGGGCGCCGATCCCGTCATCCTGCTCACCAAGGCGGACATGACCGCCGATCCGGGCGACTTCGAGCGCCAGGCCGCGGCCCTGCAGCGCGGGCTGACCGTGCTGGCCGTCAATCCCCGCGTCCCGGAGGCGGCGGACCTCCTGGCCCCGTGGTGCGGCGTCGGGCAGACCATCGCGCTGGTCGGCTCGTCCGGGGTCGGCAAATCGACCCTCGTTAATACCCTGACCGGCCCAGGCCGGGACGCGCCCCAGCAGACCGGCGGCATTCGCGAGCACGACGCGAAGGGGCGCCACACCACGACGGCGCGGTCGCTGCACGCCATCGCGGGCGGCGGCTGGGTCATCGACACGCCGGGCATGCGCACCCTCCAGGTCAGCGACGCCGCCGACGGCATCGCGACCCTGTTCGCCGAGATCACCGAGCTCGCCCCGTCCTGCCGCTTCCGGGACTGCACCCACGCGCATGAGCCGGGCTGCGCCGTGCAGGCCGCCATCGCGGACGGCCGGCTGGACCCGGAGCGGCTGACCCGCTGGCGCAAGCTGCTTACCGAAAGCCGCGGACCCGCCTCGATCCCCGCCGGGCCGCGCGGCCGCAGACGGCCGCATTCCTGATCAAGCCGAGCGTCCGGCCCGTTCACGCCGCCTTGGCGCGCGATCACCGCGCAACGCAGCCCGGTGGCCGAAGCCATTGTGCCAGCAAAAAGTTCGGGTTCCTTCCGTGCTGCCAAGGTTACCGGAAGATCGATCGCAACATAGGTTTATCTTGGCTCACAGTCTCAGAAGCTTGGGCGTGCCATCCACTAACATGGTTTGGTTTTTACGCCATTTTATGGGCGAACTAGGCTGAAAATGGCCTGCCGGTCTTAAAAGAATACTGAACCAATAGCCCGAAGCGCGGTTGGTCGAGGAGCGAGGCGGGATGCCCTGACGGGCCATCGCGTCCCCGAAAGCGCGCGCGGTGAAGTCCCGTGCCGTGCCTCCAGCAAGGACCGGACAGCATGTATTACCTCGACAAGCGCCTCCAATACCCCGTGAAGGTCGACAAGCCCGATCCGATCTACGCGCGCATGCTTCAGCAGGCGATCGGCGGGATCGAGGGCGAGATCCGCGTGTGTATGCAATACTTCTTCCAGGCTTGGGGCAATCGCGCGCCGACCACGAAGTATCGCGACATGCTGCTCAACACCGCCACGGAAGAGCTGGGTCATATCGAGATGCTCGCCACCGCGGTGGCGATGAACCTCGAGACCGCCCCCACGAAGGTGCAGGAGGCGGGCGCCGCCGACGCGATCGTCGGGGCCGTGATGGGCGGCGAGAACCCGCGCCACATCGCCGAGGGCATGCTGCACAAGACGCTGCTGTCCACCGGCATGGCGGCCTTTCCGGGCAATTCCGACGGCCTGCCCTTCGACATGAGCCACATTTACGCCAGCGGCAACATCGCGGCTGACATGTACTGCAACGTCGCCGCCGAGAGCACCGGCCGGGTTCTGGCCGTGCGCTTGTACAACGCGACCAACGATGCCGGCATGCGCGACATGTGGAGCTTCCTGATCGCGCGCGACACGATGCACCAGCAGCAATGGCTGGCGGTGATCGAGGAGCTGGGCGGCCATCAGGGCAACCTGCCGATCCCGAATTCCTTCCCGCAGGAGAAAGAGAACCAGAAGTTCAACTACAACTTCTTCTCGTCCTCGGCCGACGGCTCGCCGCCGCCCGAAGGCCGCTGGACCCAGGGCCCGTCGCTCGACGGCAAGGGCCAATACAGCATCGTCCAGAACCAGCCGATGGGTCAGGAGCCGGTGCTCGGCCCGGCCCGTCCCGACAGCGCCGCCCAGTCCGAACAGATCGGCTGAGCTCGCGGCGTTCCGGAGGTCGGCCTGCGGGCCGGCCCCGGAGCGCCGTTTTGCCGTGCGGACAGAACAATCCTCCCGAGTGTTGGTTAGTCTTCAGACAACCACCCGTGGAATGACAGCCGGAACATCGCTCCCATGAAGGCACTCGTCTGGCACGGCACCCGTGACGTTCGCTGCGACACGGTCCCGGATCCGGAGATTGAGGATGGCCGCGATGCCATCATCAAGGTGACGAGCTGCGCGATCTGCGGCTCGGACCTCCACCTCTACGATCACTTCATGCCGGGCATGAAGTCGGGCGACGTGCTGGGCCACGAGGCCATGGGCGAGGTCGTCGAGGTCGGCAAGGACAACAAGGCGCTCAAGGTCGGCGACCGGATCGTTGTCCCGTTCACCATCACCTGCGGCCAGTGCGAGCAGTGCCGGCGCGGCAATTTCTCGGTGTGCGAGCGTTCGAACCGCAACAAGGGGCTGGGCGATACCGCGTTCGGGCACACGACTGCCGGTCTGTTCGGCTACACCCACCTGACCGGCGGCTATGCGGGCGGCCAGGCCGAATTCCTGCGCGTGCCGTTCGCGGACTCGACGCATATCAAGGTCCCCGAGGGCATCTCGGACGAGAAGCTCCTGTTCCTGTCGGACGTGTTCCCGACCGGCTGGCAGGGCGCGGTCCAGTGCGACATCCAGCCGACCGACACGGTGGCGATCTGGGGCTGTGGCGCGGTCGGCCAGATGGCGATCCGCTCGGCGCTGCTCCTCGGGGCCAAGCGCGTCATCGCGATCGACCGCGTGCCCGAGCGCCTGCAGATGGCCGAGGCCGGCGGTGCCGAGGTGATCGACTACGACGCCGAGCCCAACATCGTCGGCCGCCTCAACGACATGACCGACGGCCGCGGCCCGGAGAAGTGCATCGACGCGGTCGGGCTCGAGGCGCATGCCATGGGCGCCGTGGACGCCGTCTACGACCGGGCCAAGCAGGCGATGCTGCTGGAGACCGACCGCGCCCACGTGCTGCGCCAGATGATCATGGTCTGCCGCCCGGCCGGCGTGCTCTCGGTCCCCGGCGTGTATGGCGGCCTCATCGACAAATTCCCGATCGGTGCCCTGATGAACAAGGGCCTGACGGTCCGCACCGGCCAGACCCACGTCAACCGCTGGACCCCCGACCTGCTCAAGCGGATCGAGGACGGCCAGATCGATCCGTCCTTCGTCATCACCCATACGATCGGGCTGGAGGACGGCCCGGAAATGTATCGGGTGTTCCGCGACAAGCAGGACGGCTGCATCAAGGTGGTGATCCGGCCATGAGCAACAGCACGCATCAATCTCCCGCCCCCCGCACGGCCCCCCGTGGTGCCCCCGGCGGCGGCGCCTATACCCGGCACGACGAACTGGCCCGGGGCCTCGGCTGGTTCTCGATCGGGCTGGGCCTCCTGGAACTGACCGCCGCGCACGGCCTGTGCCGGGCGCTGGGGCTCAAGGGCCGCGAGACCCTGGTGCAGGCCTACGGCGTCCGCGAGGTGGCGACCGGCGTCGCGATCCTCATGAGCCACGATCCGACCCCCTGGATCCTGGCCCGCGTCGGCGGTGATGCCCTCGATCTCGCCACCTTGGCCACCGGCTTCGAGGACGACAACCCGAAGCAGTCCAACCTCGCCGCCGCCACCGCCGCGGTCGCGGGCGTCACGGTCCTGGACGTGATCTGCGCGCAGGGGCTGATCGGCCAGAAGCGCCTCTCGCGGCCCGGCGCCTTCGATTACAGCGACCGGAGTGGCTTCGCGCGGCCCGCGCGGACCATGCGGGGCGCGGCCTCCGACTTCGCCACGCCGGAGGATTTCCGCATTCCCGAGCCTCTGCGGCCCTGGACGGAGGAGCGGGCTTAGCGACCCCGGCCAAGAATCGGGCCGCCCGCGCCGTCGTGCGCAGGCGGCCTCAGCTGTCGATCACGTGGGGCACGAACCGCGCCCGGTCGGTGGTGATGCGGCGCGGGCCCTCACGCATGCAGAGGCCGGCGGGCTCGTCGCCGACGATCCAGCTGCCCACCAGGGCATGGCGGTCGGCGAAGACCGGAAGCTCGGCCAGTGCCTGCCGCACGAAGCCTTCGCGTCCGTAGGGGCCCTCGTCGCGCTCCAGAAGCACGCCGTCGCGCACGAGCATTATGTTGGCGCCCTCGCGCGAGACGAGCGGCTTCCGCACGAAGGATTTGCCCAGGGCCGCCTTGGCGGGATCGGCCTCGAAATAGGCCGGGAGCAGGTTCGGGTGGCCGGGCGCCATCGCCCAGAGATGGGCGAGCAGGCCCTTGTTGGACAGCACGGCCTTCCAGGGCGGCTCGACGAAGCGGGTCGGCGCGGCGCCGATCGCGGCCCCGAAGGCGTCGCCGAACATCCACTCCCAGGGATAGAGCTTGAACAGGGCGGCGAGCGGCCGGCCGCCGCCGAGGAATTGCCCGTCCTCGGACAGGCCGATCGCCTCCAGCGGCACGAACGGGGCGGCGAGCCCCGCCTGCACGGCGCAATCCTGGAGGTAGGCCACCGTGCCCCGGTCCTCGGGCACGTCGGGATAGCAGGTGAAGGCCAGGGTGCCGGGGAGCCCCATCGCGGCGAGGCGGGCGATCAGCCGCTCGTGGAGTGCGTTGAACTGGTCCGTCCACGCGGGCAGGATTCCGCGGGCCAGGCCATCCTCCAGCCAGAGCCACTGGAACACGGCGCTCTCGTAGAGGGCGGTCGGCGTGTCGGCGTTGTATTCGAGGAGCTTGGCCGGCCCGGTCCCGGCGCTACCGTAGCGAAGGTCCATCCGGCCGTAGAGGGATGGGTCGCGCCGCCGGAAACTGTCCGCGATGGCGTCCCAGGCCAGTTCGGGGATCGCCAGGGAGGCGAGGATCGCGCCATCCGTCACGGCCCGCTCGGTGAAGGCGAGGCAGAGGGCGTGGAGCTCCCGGGTCGGCGCCTCGATGTCGTCCTCGATCTCGGCCAGGGTGAAGGCGTAATAGGCGCTCTCGTCCCAGTAGGGTTCGTCGTCGAAGGTGTGGAAGGTGAAGCCGGCCCGCGCCGCGTGATCGCGCCAATCCGGCCGCTCCGGCAGGGACACCCGGCGCATCAGCCGCCTCCGAACCCGCCCGAACGGCTGCCCGCGGACGCGATCGCCCGCCCGGTCGCCCCGAACCCGCCCTGGGAGACCATCCGGGGCGCGGATGACGTCGTGCGCGCCACGCTGGAGGCGACGCGGGTCGCCGGGCGGCCCGCCGAGGCGTAGACCCGGCCGCCCGAACCGGTGCAGTAGCCGCCGCCCCCACCGCCGCTTCCGCCGGACGCCGGGGGCTCCTCCGCGTGCCGGTAGAGCGGCTGGGCCGGCAGGCCCTGCTCCAGCGTGCGCCCGATCATGTAGCCGGCCATCAGGGGCACGAAGGACCCGGCCGCGTCCGGGGCGATCGTCTCCCCGGCGACGCAGCCATCGGCACCGTGATGCGCCCGGCAGGCCTCTGCGGTGGCTTAGCGCGGCGCGGTGGCGGGATAGGCCGACTGGGCCGCCGCGTAATCGGTCGTGCAGGCATCCTCCGTGCGCAGGCCCTGGCCGATGCAGGCGGCGAGGCTGTCGTAGACGAGGGCGTCCTCCTCCTTCTGGGACGGATCGAGCCAGCCCAGCCTCAGCGCCGCGGCGCCCGCCGCCGTGACCAGGACCAGGGAGATGGCGGCCGAGCGCTTGCGGCGACGGCTCTCGGCGGGGTCTTCCCCGACCCCGACCGGGCGCGCCTCCGCCATGTCAGGCGGTCATCGCGGCGGCGTTGACGAGGCCGCCCGCGAAGGAGGCCGCGCCCAGGAGCACGGCGGCGGCCATCCGGCCGTCCTCGATGCGCCGGGAGAGATCGGGCACCGCGAGGCGCACGAGCCAGTAGATCAGGATCTGCGCCACGAGGGCGACGAGGCCCCAGACGATGCAATCGAGGATCGACTGGGCGTTGTAGATCGCCACCGAGAGCGGCAGCGCGAAGCCGACCAGGCTGAAGCCCAGGGCCACCGCCGCGGCCGCCACGTCCCGGCGGATTAGCGCGAGTTCGTTGTGGGCGGTGGCGAGGGTATAGACGAGCAGATAGAGACCGATCAGGCCCCCGGCCGTCACCACGTAGAGCAGGAAGGCCGGCAGGCCCGAGATCGAGATCACGCCGCAGGCCTTTCGGCCAGAACCGGCGCGGAGCCCGATGATGAACCGGTCGGGTCGTGCATGGAGGCGTATCCGTCGCGTCGCGCGCAGCCGATCACGGCTGGAACCTGTCGTTCCGCAAGGCGTAACACGCGCTCGGCGACGGTCACAAACGAAGGCCGGCGATGCCGCGCCGGGGCCGAGCGAGCGGGTGCGGGGCTTCGTTCTCCGCGCGTCCCGCCGGGCGCGGACGCGGTGGGTGCTGCGCGGAACGGGTGCGCGGCCGCAGGGGCGGTGCCAAGCACGGTGCCGCGGATTCGCGTCGCTTCTTAGAAGCATCAAAAAATATTGCGCTAGAAGTTCGGCGCCCGTTTCGTATGATCCGTAAGCACAAAAGAGGTCTCTCATGGACAATGGATCGACGTTCGTTCAGGCTTTCACGATCCTGTTCAGGGAGGGGCTCGAAGCTTTGCTGGTGGTCGCCGCGCTGGCCGCCTTCATGCGGCGGGCCGATGCCGGTCACCGGATCGCCCCGATCTATCTCGGTGCCGGGGCCGCGGTGCTGGCCAGTCTCGGCATGGCCTGGGTGTTCGAGACCTATTACGACGGCAACCACAACGACCTGATCGAGGCCGGCGTCATGCTGCTGGCCGCCGCCCTGATGTTCTATATGAGCGGCTGGCTGTTCCTGCGGCAGGATCCGAAGGCCTGGCAGGCGGACCTCAACCGCCTGGCCGAGCAGGCGCTCGGGGCCGGGACCGTGCTGTCCCTGGCCGGCATCGCCTTCCTGGCCGTGTTCCGCGAGGGGGCTGAGACGGTGCTGTTCCTGCACGCGCTCGCCCGGACCGCCGGCGGCTGGGACGGGCCGCTGTTCGGCGGGCTCGGCGCGGCGGCGCTCGCGCTGATCGCCCTGTACGCCGCCATGCAATGGCTGGCGCTGCGCCTGCCGCTGCGGCCGATCTTCGTGCTGACCTCGGCGTTCCTGTTCGTGATGGGGTTGAAGCTCGTTGGGGCCGCGATCCAGGAATTGCAGGAGCAGGGGCTGGTCGCCGTGCACGATGACGGCGTGCCGGGCTTCGTGGCGGATATCGGCTTCAACGGCAGCTGGGAGGCGCTGGGAATCCAGGGCGCCCTGGTCCTGACGGCCATCGCCGGCCTGCTCGTGGTCCGGGCCCGGCGAGCCGAGCCGGCGAGCCGGACCAGCCCGGCCGTGTCGCGCTGAGGCGTCCCCGATCCTGAGCGCATCGGGAAGAGCCTGACCCGGCAGCGGCATTCGCCGAGCGAGCCGGGCCGACTACAAAAACGGGCCCTGCGAAGGAGGTAATGGGGCTGCCGATCTCGGCGGCCCGCAGATGACGCGCATTCGTGAGCGCACCGCTCGATCGTTGTCCAGGCCGGCTCCGAGTCCCGGCCCCCCGCACCGTAAACCCGTCGCAACGCCGCAGGCGGGATAGGTTTCCGGATCCGGGTGGTTTGCGAGACGACATCACGAGTGCACGATGGACGTCCGCAACACGACGACGCCGGCGGCCCTGGGCCACCACGCGGAACTGACCCTGCGCGGGATCGTGCTCGGGGCGGCAATCACGGTCATCTTCATGGCCGCCAACCTCTATATGGGGTTGAAGACCGGGATGACGTTCTCGTCGTCGATCCCGGCCGCAATGATCTCGATGGGTGCGTTCCGGCTGATGGGCGGGGCCGGCATCCTCGAGAACAACATCGTCCAGACCCAGGCCTCGGCCGCCGGCACCCTGTGCAACGTCGTGCTGGCGCTGCCCGGCCTCGTGTTGATCGGGCATTGGAGCGGCTTCCCGTTCTGGCAGACCACGGCGGTCTGCGCGCTGGGCGGCCTGCTCGGCGTGGCCTTCTCGATCCCCCTGCGCCGGGCGCTCGTCTCCGGCAGCGACCTGCCATACCCAGAGGGTGTGGCGGCCGCCGAGGTTCTGAAGACCGGCCAGGAGGATGCCGGCGGCCACGGCCTGCGCGACCTGCTGGCGGCGGCGGGAGTCGCCGGCACGATCGGGCTCGCCACGACCGGGCTCAAGCTGCTGGGCGACGGGCTCTCCGGCGCGATCAGTCTCGGCGGCGCCGCCTTCCGCACCGGCACCGGGTTCTCCCTGGCGCTGGTCGGCGTCGGCTACCTGGTCGGCATCGGGGCCTGTCTCGCCTTGCTCACCGGCGTCGTGATCGCCTGGGGAATCGCGGTGCCGATCCTGACCGCGCTCGCGCCCGACGCCGGCAAGACCGCCGGGCAGGCCGCCGAGGCGGTCTGGTCCGAGCAGGTGCGGCTGATGGGGGCCGGCATCATCGCGGTGGGCGGCCTCTGGACCGTGGCCTCGCTCGCCCGGCCGATCGCGGCCAGCATCCGCACCGCCCTGTCGACCACCGGCAGCAGCCTGGGTTCCGATCACCCGCGCGAGGAGCGCGACCTGCCGATCGCCTGGGTCGGGGCCGGGGCGCTCGCCCTGTGCGTGCCACTGGCGCTCCTGTTCGGCGCCTTCGCCGGGCCGGCCGGGCTCGGCGGGACCATGATCACCCTGGCGCTCGCCGCGACCCTGTTCACGGTCCTGTTCGGCTTCCTGATGGCCGCCGCCTGCGGCTACCTGGCGGGGCTGCTCGGCTCCTCGTCGAGCCCGATCTCGGGGATCGGGATCCTCACCACCATGGCGACCGCGCTGCTCCTGCCGCTGTTCCTCGGCCAGGTCGGCGGGCCGGACGGCGACCGGTTCGCCACCGCCATGGCGCTGCTGCTCACGGCGGTCATCGTCACCACCGCGTCGATCGCCAACGACAATCTGCAGGATCTCAAGACCGGGCAGGTGGTCGGCGCCACCCCCTGGCACCAGCAGGTCGCGCTGATCATCGGGGTCTCGGTCGGCTCGCTGGTGATCGCGCCGCTGCTCGAGCTGCTCTACCAGGCCTACGGCTTCATCGGTGCGCCCTCGCGCGAGGGGCTCGATCCGGCAAGCGCCATGGCGGCGCCTCAGGCCGCCCTGATGACCCAGATCGCCAAGGGCATCACCGAGGGCGCGCTGCCGTGGACGATGGTGCTGATCGGTGCCGGGCTCGGCGTGGTGCTGGTGGCGGTGGAGGCCTGGCTGCGGCGGCGCAACCTCACCTTCCCGGCGCTCACGGTCGGGATCGGCATGTACCTGCCGCTTTCCGTCGAGATGACCATCGCGATCGGCGGCATTCTCGGCTGGATCGCCGAGCGCCGGTTGCGCGGCCGGGTCCGCGGCTCCCGGCGGGAGGCGGTGCTGGGCGCCGCCCGCCGCCGCGGCGTGCTCCTGGCCTCGGGCTTCCTGGTCGGCGAGAGCTGCGTCGGCGTGCTGCTGGCGGCCGCCGACCTGATGGCCGGGCACAGCGGAGCACTCGCCATCGCCGGGCCGGGCTTCGCGTCGACGGCGACCTGGCTCGGGCTGGCGGTGTTTCTGGCCGGGCTTGGGGTTTATCTGCGGCTGGTCTCCGCGGTCGACGACGCGGCGCGCGCATGAGGCCGCTGCGCTCGCAAGGACGGGTAGAGGATCGGGTTATGAATCCGGGGCCGTTGTCCAATCCCCGTGCCGGGAGATCGCCATGAGAGCGGCTGTATCCGAGACCCGCGCGTTCCCGCTGAGCGCCGGAATCTTGTTCGGGCTGGGGCTCGGCGGGTTCTTCGACGGGATCGTGCTGCACCAGATCCTGCAATGGCATCACATGCTCAGCAGCTGGTACCCGATCGATTCCATTCCCAATCTCGAGCTGAACACCCGCTGGGACGGGATCTTCCACAGCGCCACCTACGTGTTCGTGGTGCTCGGGCTGTTCATCCTGTGGCGCGCCGCCCATCGCGGGCACCTGTCCTGGTCGAACAAGCTGCTGGCCGGCTCGCTGCTCATGGGCTGGGGCCTGTTCAACAGCGTCGAGGGTGTGATCGACCACCAGATCCTCGGGGTGCACCACGTCAACGAGACGATGCCCCGGGACCAGTGGGTGTTCTGGGATTCCGGCTTCCTGCTCTGGGGCCTCGCCATGCTGATCGTGGGCTGGCTGCTGGTCCGGGCCGGCCGCCGGGAGCGGGCGGCGTGAGGCTTCAGCGCGCCGCCCTGCCGGCGTTCGTCCCCTGGCTCGTCCTCGGGGCGGCCTTGGTTCTGGCAACGATGCCGGCCTGGCGGCCCCTGATCTTCGGCACTGCGCTCACCCTCGACGACCTGTTGAGCCTGCGCTGCCTGTCCGGCTGAGCCTCAGGCGCCGACCTCGCCAAGCAGCGTCTGGACGAAACGGCGGGTGCGGGGATCGGCGGGCCGGGCGAACAAGTCGGCCGGTGGTCCCTGCTCCACGACGGTGCCGCCGTCGAGGAACACCACCGCGTCGGCGACCCGGCGGGCGAGGCGCAGGTCGTGGGTCGCCATCAGCATGGTCATGCCCTCGCGGGCGAGGCCGGCCAGCACGTCCACCACCTCTGCGGCGAGCTCTGGATCGAGCGCCGAGGTCGGCTCGTCGCACAGCAGCAGGCGCGGGGAGGGGGCCAGCGCCCGGGCGATCGCCACGCGCTGCTGCTGGCCGCCGGAGAGGCTCGCCGGCCAAGCCTCGGCCTTCTGGGCGAGGCCGACCCGGTCGAGCAGCTCCAGCGCCCGGACCCGGGCCGCCGCCTTGGGCCATTTGCCCACGGTGATCAGCCCCTCGGTGATGTTCTCGATCACCGTGCGGTGGGGAAACAGCTGGAAGTTCTGGAACACCATGCCGGTCTGGCGGCGCACCGCGAGCACGTCCCGCCGGGCGGGCGGCGCACCGGGCCGGAAGTCGAGCCGCTGGTCGCCCAGCACCAGCGTGCCGGCCTGCGGGATCTCCAGCAGGTTCACGCAGCGCAGCAGCGTCGACTTGCCCGAGCCCGACGGGCCGATCAGCGCCGTGACCTTGCCCTCCGGCACCGTCAGGTCGACGCCGCGCAGGATCGGGTTGTCGCCGAAGCGCTTCTGGATGGCCTGGAGGGCGATCATGCCCGGGCCTCCAGGTAGCCGCCGTAGCGCCCGAGCCGCCGCTCCAGCCCGCTCTGGAGCCAGGACAGGGCGGAGCACAGCACGAGGTAGATGAGCGCCGCCTCGACGTAGAGGATCAGCGGCTCGTAGGTGACCGCGACGATGCGCTGGGCCGCCTGGAACATCTCCGGCACGGTGATCGCGGCGGCGAGCGAGGTGTCCTTCACCAGGGCGATGAAGGTGTTGGACAGGGACGGCACCGCCACCCGGGCCGCCTGGGGCAGGATCGTGCGCCGCATGGCCTGGGCCGGGGTCATGCCGGTGGCGTAGGCGGCCTCCCACTGCCCCTTCGGGATCGACGCGATGGCGGCGCGCACGATCTCGGACGCGTAGGCGCCGATATTGAGGGTGAAGCCGATCACCGCGGCCGGAAAAGCGTCGATCAGGATGCCGACGCTCGGCAAGCCGTAGAAGATCACGAACAGCTGCACGAGGAGCGGCGTGCCCCGGAAGATCCAGACATAGGTCCAGGCGAGCGCCGCCAGCGGCCGCGGCCCGAACAGGCGCGCGAGGGCGATCACCAGCGCGAGGCTCAGCCCGAGCGCGAAGGCGATCAGCGTCAGCGGCACGGTGAACCGGAGACAGGCTGCGAGCAGCGGCCCGAGCGACTGGAGCATGAGGTCGGGCCAGTGCGGCACGGGTCGGTGTTTCCTGCGGGATCGGGCGACGGTCTATACGGCTTTGCGCCGCGGATCGCGCGGGGGATTTTTCGGGTTGGTTTCGGATCACCCGCGCCTTGAGGGGAATGCGGTTCGGTGACCGAACCCGCCCAGCGGGGGCTGACGGGCTCACACCTTTCCGGACGAGGCGCGGGTCCCCTCTCCCGGGCGGGAGAGGGACAGGGTGAGGGATGCCACCTCTCCGGATAGACCTGTCCCCTCACCCCAACCCTCTTCCGCACGGGAGAGGGGGCGTGTTGCGGCCTGCGCGGACCGGAAGGGGGAGGGCGGCTATCTACCGCGAAACGTCCGCCCCAAAATACGTCTGCGCGATCGCCGCGTAGCTGCCGTCGGCCTTGATCTCGGCGAGCGCCTTGTCGATCGCCGCCTTCAGGGCGGGGTTGTTCTTGCGCAGGAGGATGCCAGAGGCGTCGGCGTCGTCCTTCTGGGCGACGATCTTCACGGGGGCGTTCGGCTGCTTCTTGTGGAAGTCGAGGAAGGACAGGTTGTCGTTGACGGTGGCGTCGGCGCGGCCGGTGACGACCAGCTGGATTGACTGGTCGAACCCGTCGGTGCCGACCGGCTCGGCCCCGGCCTCGGTGGCCAGCCGGGCGAAGTTGCTGCTCAGGCTCTGGGCGGACTTCTTGCCCTTCAGGTCGGCGAAGGACTTGATCGTGCCGTTGTCGGCCCGGGTGATCAGCACGGCCCGGGAGCGGATATAGGGCTCGGAGAAGTCGAACTTCGCCTGGCGCTCCTTGGTGATGCTGACCTGGTTGATCACCACGTCGTAGCGCTTGGCATCGAGCCCGGCGATCAGACCGTCCCACTTGCCCTCCACGAACTGGGGCGTGACGCCCAGCTTCTCGGCGACCTTGCGGCCGATCTCCACGTCGAACCCGGCCAGCGCCCCGGAGGCGTCGTGGAAGCTGAACGGCGCGTAGGTCCCCTCGGTGCCGATCCGCAGGGTCTTGGCGGCCCGGATCGCGTCGAGGTCGTCGGCCCGCGCGGACGCGCCCATGAGAAGCGCCGCGGCGGCGAAAATGGCCACGCGGGCGGCGGAGACAAGACGCATCACGGGGAACTCCAGAGCTGGATGATCGGGTGCTTCGGGGCCGGCCCGTCACCGCCGGCGTCAGGCCTGAACTCCTATACCAAGCGGCCCCGGCGGCGCCTACGCCGCGGCGGGGCGGGGGTTTGCCCGGGAGCAGGGTCTTTCCGGAGGCGCCGGATTTCGGGCCGATCCGTTCTCCGCTCTGGGCCGCGCGGTTTCCGGCCCGGACGCGCCCGAGCACGGGCCGCCGGCGCCGCAAGGCTATGATCGGGCGGGCCTTTCCGGCCTCAGGCCCCGCCGCGCGGCCCCGGGATGGCAGAGCGGGGACCGAGCGTCTGCCGGGCCCTCAAGCTGTGGATCGGGGAGAAGATTTTCCGAGGCCGCGGCGAGCCGGCGCCACCTCGAGCCGCTTCGCCGCGCACAAGGCCGGAACCCGCGAAATCTTCCACATCCTGTCGGGGTGCCTGGAGATCCACAGGACCCGGGAAGTCATCACCCTGGAGGGCGGCGACACGGCGACGATCCGGGTCGATGTCGCGCACGGGTTCGTGAATGTCGGCCCCGTGGTGAGCAAGCTCATCCTGCTGATCCTGTCGGCGCTAGGCTTGCGGCACCCGGGCCGGCGCCGCGCAAACACATCGCGGCTTTTGTCGAGCCCGTGCCGGGGCGGGCGTTGATCTCGGATGATCCTTCGGCACAGTGCCGGCGTGTCGCCGATCCGGGGTGGCCGCGTCGCCCCGGAGCGGCCCGGACCGGTCTCTTTCTGTGAGCCGGGGCGCGCGGCCCGCCCCGGCGGAGGATCGCGCATGAGCTCGCCCGCCCAGCCCTACCAGGGCGTCTTCCCGGTCGCCCCCACGGTGTTCGACGCCTCGGGCGCCCTCGATCTCGACGGGCAGCGCCGGGCGATCGACTTCATGATCGAGGCCGGCAGCCACGGAATCTGCATCCTGGCGAACTTTTCCGAGCAGTTCGTCCTCACGGACGCCGAGCGCGAGACCGTGATGCACGCGGTGCTCGACCACGTCGCCGGCCGGGTGCCGGTGATCGTGACGACCACGCACTTCGCCACACAGGTCTGCGCCGAGCGCTCGCGCCGGGCGGAAGCAGCCGGCGCCGCCATGGTGATGGTGATGCCGCCCTATCACGGCGCCACCATCCGGGTGCCGGAACTCGGCATCTACGATTTCTTCCGCGGCGTCTCGGACGCGATCTCGATCCCGATCATGATCCAGGACGCGCCGGTGGCGGGCACACCGCTCTCGGCCGCGTTCCTGGCCCGCATGGCCCGGGAGATCGAACACGTCTCCTACTTCAAGATCGAGACCCAAGGGGCGGCGGGCAAGCTGCGCGAGCTGATCGCGCTCGGCGGCGACGCGGTGATCGGCCCCTGGGACGGTGAGGAGGCGATCACCCTGATGGCCGATCTCGATGCCGGCGCAACCGGGGCGATGACCGGCGGCGCCTATCCGGACGGGATCCGCCAGATCACCGACGCCTACGCGGCCGGACGCCGGAACGACGCGCTCGACGCCTACGCGCGCTGGCTGCCGCTGATCAACCACGAGAACCGGCAATGCGGCCTGCTCGCCTGCAAGGCGCTGATGGCCGAGGGCGGGATCATCGCCCACGAGACCGCCCGCCTGCCGCTCCAGCCCCTCCATCCCGATACGCGCGCGGCGCTGATCGAGCTGGCGCGGCGGAACGATGCGCTGGTGCTGCGCTGGGGGCGGTGAGGGTTATCGGGGCGGGCGGCGCTCTGACAGACGCGCGGCCCGCCCTCGCTGTGAGGCTCACATCGGCGTCCGTGAGGCGCGACGGACTCCCTCTCCCGCACGGGAGAGGGAACCTGCGTTTCATTCGGCGATGCAGGATCCCCGCTCTCGCGCCGGACCTGAGACCGCAGGCCCTGCGGATCAGTTCGCCCGCCCGGACGAACCCCGCCCCAACACCCCCGACAACCGCCGCACCGCCTCCCGCGCCAGCTCCGGGCTGATGGCGAAGCAGATGCGGATCAGGCCTTCGCCCGCGGGGCCGAAGGCCGTGCCCGGGGCGACGCCGACCTTGGCGTCGCGCAGCAGGCGGTAGGCGAGTTCGAGGCTCGGCTCGTCGCCGGCGATCCGGGGCATGAGGTAGAAGGCGCCGTCCGGCGGCGCCACCGTCACGCCGGGCAGGCGCGCCAGCCCCTCCACCAGAATTGCCCGGGCCTCGGCGCAGCGGTCGACCATGGTGCGGATGAAGCCGTCGCCCTCCTCGAGGGCCGCGATGCAGGCGTGCTGGATGAAGGTCGGGATCGAGGTGGTGCTGTACTGGCCGAGCTTGGCGAAGGTCGGCGCCAGGCCCCGGGGGAAGATCACCCAGCCGGCGCGCCAGCCGGTCATCGCCCAGTTCTTCGAGAAGGTGTTGGTGACGATCAGGCGGTCGTCCTCCGTGCAGATCTGCAGGAAGGACGGCGCGATCTGGTTGCCGTAGGTGAAGTGCGCGTAGACCTCGTCGGAGAGGATCCACAGCCCGCGCGCGCGGGCGAGGTCGCGCAACGCCGTCATCTCGGCGAGCGGCATGGTCCAGCCGGTCGGGTTCGACGGCGAGTTGACCATGATCACCCGGGTGCGCGGCGTCAGGGCCGCTTCGATATCGGCCAGCGGCAGCGTGAAGCGCCCGTCGGGCTGGATCCGGTAGGGCACCGTTACGGGCACGCCGCCGGTGATGCGGACCGCCTCGGCGAGGTTCGGCCAGGCCGGGGCGGGGATGAGGATCTCGTCGCCCGGCTCCAGCAGCGCCTGCGCGGCCTGCATGATCGCGTTCATGCCACCGGCCGTGACGGCGAACCGTTCCGCCGGGACGTCCACGCCCCAGTGCCGGGCGTGATAGGCGCCGAGCGCCGCCCGGAGGGCCGGCAGGCCGAGCGAGGTGGTGTAGCGGGTATGCCCGGCCTGCATCGCCCGGTGCGCCGCCTCGACGATGAAGGGCGGCGTCGGCAGGTCGCCCTCGCCGATCCAGAGCTTCACAACGTCCGGGTCGTCCCGGCCGCGATCCGCCACCAGTCCGATCTGGCTCGTGCCGATCCCGCGGATGCGCTCCGAGAGGAGGGCGGCGAGGTCGACGGGCGTGTTGAGGGCGGCAGCGGCAACGGGTTCGACCATGGGCGACGGGTCTCGTGGTGTCCGGGGAACGGCGCGGCCCGAGGCGAGGCGGCAAGCGGGCGGGCGCCATGCCTGCAAGGTCCCGGCCGTTCGGGGAATCGGCCCGAGCCTGCCGTGTCCGGCCGCGCGCGTCCAGGCCCAGGACAGCCCCGGCACAGGTTCGGATATTTTCGGCTTTTCAGAAATTTCTGAAATCGGTATACGTGGAGGCACTGATCCCGAGCCGGAGATTCGTCGTGCTCGACACCCTCGACCCCCTGATCCTTGCCCGCATCCAGTTCGGCTTCACGGTGGCGTTCCACATCGTGTTCCCGGCCTTCTCGATCGGGCTGGCGAGCTTCCTCGCCGTGCTGGAGGGCCTGTGGCTCGCCACCGGCCGGCAGGTCTTCATGGACCTGTTCAAGTACTGGCTGAAGATCTTCGCCATCGCCTTCGCCATGGGCGTCGTCTCCGGCCTGGTGATGTCCTACCAGTTCGGCACCAACTGGTCGGTCTTCTCCGACAAGACCGGCCCGGTGCTCGGCCCGATGATGGCCTACGAGGTGCTGTCGGCCTTCTTCCTGGAGGCGGGCTTCCTCGGGGTGATGCTGTTCGGGATGAGCAAGGTCGGGCCGCGCCTGCACTTCGCCGCGACCCTGATGGTGGCGTTCGGGACCTTTTTCTCGGCGTTCTGGATCCTGTCGGTGAATTCCTGGATGCAGACGCCGACGGGCTACGGCACCAACGCTGCGGGCCAGTTCGTGCCGCTGGACTGGTGGGCGATCGTGTTCAACCCGTCCTTCCCGTACCGCCTCGTCCACATGGTGCTGGCGGCCTACCTGACCACGGCGCTCGTGGTCGGCGCGGTCGGCGCCTGGCACCTGCTGCGCGACCGCACCAACCCGGCGGCGCAGACGATGTTTTCGATGGCGATGTGGATGGCCGCCGTGGTGGCGCCGGTCCAGATCCTCGCGGGCGACGCCCACGGGCTCAACACCCTCGAGCACCAGCCCGCCAAGGTCATGGCCATGGAGGGCCACTTCCAGAGCCACCCGGACGGGGCGCCCCTGGTCCTGTTCGGCCTGCCCGACCAAGAGGCCGGCACGATCCGCTACGCGGTGGAGATCCCGAAACTGTCCTCGCTCGTGCTCAAGCACAGCTTCGACGCGCCGCTCGCCGGCCTCGACAGCCTGCCGCGCACGGACTGGCCGCCGGTGCCGATCGTGTTCTGGTCGTTCCGCGTCATGGTCGGGCTCGGCCTGCTGATGCTGCTGCTCGGGACCCTGAGCCTGCTGGCCCGCTGGCGCGGGGCGCTCTACCGGTGGAGCCCGCTGCACCGCTTCGCCGTCGCCATGGGCCCGGCCGGCTTCGTGGCGGTGCTCGCCGGCTGGATCACCACCGAGGTCGGGCGCCAGCCCTACACGGTCTACGGCCTGCTGCGGACCGCGCACTCCGCCTCGCCGCTGCACGGCCCGGCGGTGGCCGCCTCGCTCACCGCTTTTGTGGTGATCTACTTCTCGGTGTTTGCCATGGGGGTGTTCTACATCCTGCGCCTGATGGCCCAGCCGCCCCATGCCGGCGAGTCCGGGATCGAGCCCGGCGCGCCGATCCGCACCGCCGGCATCACCCCCGCCCCGTCGGTCGATCCCGACCGCGCCCTCCAGCCGGCCGAGTGAGGCAGCCATGGTCTACAGCGTCGATCTCACCGTGATCTGGGCGTTCGTGATCGCCTTCGCGGTCTTCGCCTACATCGTCATGGACGGTTTCGATCTCGGCATCGGCATCCTGTTCCCGGCCCTGCGGCCGGGACCGGAGCGCGACACCGCGATGAACTCGGTCGCCCCGGTCTGGGACGGCAACGAGACCTGGCTGGTTCTGGGCGGCGGCGGCCTGTTCGCGGCCTTCCCGCTGGCCTACGCGGTGATCCTGCCGGCGCTCTACGCGCCGATCATCGCGATGCTGCTCGGGCTGATCTTCCGGGGCGTTGCCTTCGAGTTCCGCTGGCGCGATCCCCGCCACCGGGCGGCGTGGGACGTCGCCTTCACGGGCGGCTCGGTGGTGGCGGCGCTCGCCCAGGGGATCGCGCTCGGCGCGCTCTTGCAGGGCATCGCGGTCGAGGGCCGGGCCTATGCCGGCGGCTGGTGGGACTGGCTGACCCCGTTCAGCCTGCTGGTCGGCGCGAGCCTCGTGGTCGCCTACGCGCTGCTCGGGGCGACCTGGCTGGTGATGCGCACGGAAGGGCTGCTCCAGCTCCAGGCCCGCCGGCTGGCGCAGCGCCTGACGCTCGCCACGGTTGCGGCGATCGCGCTGGTCAGCGCCGCGACGCCGTTCCTGCAGGGGCGCTACTTCGAGCGCTGGCTGGCGATGCCGAACGTTCTGGTCTCGGCGCAGGTGCCGCTGCTGGTGGCGCTGGCCGCCTACGCCCTTTGGCGGACCCTGCGGGACGGGGGCGAGCGGGCGCCGTTCCTGATCGCGCTCGGCCTGTTCGCCCTGTCGTTCCTGGGGCTCGGGATCAGCATCTTCCCCGACGTCGTGCCGGGCCGGATCACGATCTGGCAGGCGGCCGCCCCCGAGGCGAGCCAGATCTTCATGCTGGTCGGCGCCGCAATCCTGGTCCCGATCATCCTGATCTACACCGCGTATTCCTACTGGGTGTTCCGCGGCAAGGTCGACGCGCACGGGTATCACTGATGGCGCCTGCAACCCCGCTCCCGCTCTGGAAGCGCCTCGCCTGGTTCGCCGCGATCTGGGCCGGGAGCATCCTCGGCCTCGGCGCCGTGGCGACGCTCCTCCGGTTCTGGCTCAAGAGCTGATAAGCCGGCACCGCCCTCCGCTATCCCGGGGGCTCCACCGTTCGACGGATCACCGCCGTGCAACTGCCTCCCCTGGTCCAGACCTTCGTGCTGCATTTCGGCGAGATGGGCTCGCGCTGGGGCATCAACCGGACGGTAGGGCAGATCTACGCCCTGCTGTTCGTGGCCGAGCGGCCACTCAACGCCGACGAGATCGTCGAGCGGCTGGGCGTCTCGCGCTCCAATGTCAGCATGGGGCTCAAGGAGCTGCAGGCCTGGAACCTCGTGCGGCTCCAGCACATGCCCGGGGATCGGCGGGACTATTTCGCCACCCCGGAGGACATCTGGCAGATCGTCCGCACCCTGGTCGAGGAGCGCAAGAAGCGCGAGATCGACCCGACCCTGACCCTGCTGCGCGAGCTGCTGATGGTCGAGCCCGGAACCGAGGCGGAGCGCCACGCCCAGGCCCGGCTCCGGGAGATGCACGACCTGTTCGAGCTGTTCGCCGGCTGGTACGCCGACGTGCGCCGGCTCGACACCGAGCGCCTGGTCCAGCTCCTCACCCTCGGCTCCAAGGTCCAGAAGGTGCTGGCGATGAAGGACCACCTGACCGGCCTGCCCGGCCGCCTCGTGCGGCGGACCGACAAGGGGGAGTGAGGGGCCGGGATATCCGAGGGGTGGGTCGCACCCGCCGCCTCACGCGCTGAGCGCGCGCCGGTAGATCGCGATCAGCGATTGCGCCGCGTTCTCGATATGGCGGCGCAGGAGGTCGGCGGCCGCGTCGATCTTTCCGGCCTCGCACAGGGCCAGGATCTCCCGGTGCTCCCGGTCGGCGCGGGCGACGTCCCCGGAGGCCGAGAGCTGGAGCCGGGTCGGGCGGTCGCAATCCTGCAGCAGGCCGGCGACGATGCTCAGCGAGCGCGGGCGCTCGGCGTGCTGCAGCAGATCGAGGTGGAAACGTCGGTTCAGCTCGCCCCAGCGCAGGATCTCGCCGGCCGCCAGGGCGGCGCTGTAATCCTCGGTAAGGCCGTGCAGCGCCTCGAAATCCGCCTGCGACAAGCGCCGCGCCGAGAGGGCCAGCAGCTCCGGCTCGAGCTGGACCCGGAGGGTGAAGATGTCTTCCACCTCCTCCACGGACAGGCCCGAGACCACGGCGCCGCGATGCGGCATGATCTTGATCAGGCCGGTGGCCTCGAGCTGCAGCAGGGCCTCCCGGATCGGGATCCGGCTGATCCCGAACTCCTCCGCCAGGGCGTCCTGGCGCAGCTGGGTGCCGGCCGGGAACTCGCCGGTCAGGATCCGCTGCCGCAGCGACTCGGCGACGGCGGCAGCCACGGTCTTGTGGACGAGCCGGTCGGGCGCGGGTCGAAGGTGTGCCGCAGGGGACATCAGGGCCTCAAGGACAGGATCGGATCGCCTAGCACCGGAAGCCACGCGTGCAATCGCAAGGCCAATGCCTGAATCGCGGGCGGGCTCGAGGAACAGGCCGAACCGCGCTCCGCAGGGCCCGCACGGCCGGCCTCATCGGGCGGACGCGAACACGCGCAACGGCAGGCCGGCCTTCGAGACGGTTCCGTCGTCGGTCGGACGCGCACCAGCCCGGATAGAGCGCCCACACACAACCTGAGGGGCGCGGGGACCGGGCATAGATGGGCCACTGACAGACGTCGAAACCCTCAAGGACACAAGGGTATCTAAGCTTTATCGACTACGCCAGATACGATCATGCAAGTCAAGAATATTTGTATAAAATCATCCACAGAGTGAGATTTGTACGCTTCCGACATTCGCGCGGTGGTCCGGCCGGCGCCTGGCTCGGCTAGTGCGGTGCCGGCCCGGCCCAGGGCGCCTGGGCGAGCTTCTGCCCGAGATAGCCGATCAGCGCCGTGATCCGGGCCGGCCGCGGGTCGCCGGGGGGCGTCACGAGGTGGAGCGCGATCGGCGGCGGCGACCAGCCGGGCAGGACCCGCTCCAGGCGCCCGGTTTCCAGGTCGTCCCAGATCATGAAATCGGGCTGCAGGGCGAGGCCGAGACCGGCCCGGAGCGCCGGCGCCAGCGCCTCGGCGTTGTTTGCGCGCAACTGCCCGCCCGGTACGATCACGGCTTCCGCGCCGGCCGCGTCGATGAACCGCCAGCGGTCGGGCGTCGGCAGGTAAGCGTAGCCCAGGCAGGCGTGGCGGGCGAGGTCGTCCGGATGGTCGGGCCGTCCGTGCCGGTCGAGATAGGCGGGCGTCGCCACCAGCGAGCGCCGGATCGCGCAGAGCCGCCGGGCGCGCAAGGAAGAATCCGGCAGGGCCGCGATCCGCAGCCCGATATCGAAGCCGCCGCCCACGAGGTCGACCACCGCATCCGACAGGTGCAGGTCCACGGAGACGGACGGGTGCTGCCGCAGGAAATCCGGCAGGAGCGGCGCGACATGCATCACCCCGAAGGTCATCGGCGCGGCCAGGCGCACGAGGCCGCGCGGCTCGGCGGCGCCCGCGATGGCCAGCGCCTCCGCGGCCTCGCCCTCCGCCAGGATCCGGGCGGCGCTGGCCTTGGCGGCGTGGCCGGCCTCCGTCAGGGCGAGCTTGCGCGAGGTGCGGTTGAACAGGCGCGCGCCGATCCGCGCCTCCAGCCGGCCGACCGCCTTCGAGACGGTGCCCTTCGACAGGCCCAGATCCTCCGCGGCCCGGCCGAAGGAGCCGACCTCCACCACCTTGGCGAAGACCGCCCAGGCCTCGAAATCGGGGAGCCGCATGAGTCGCATTCCGGAAACGATGGGTTTCCATCGTTTCTATTTTACAGCGCCATCGCAAGGGCCAGATTGCCGTCATCGCAAACGCCCCGCGCAATGCACGGCGGCTTCTCGGGAGATAGCGTCATGGTGCAGTCCGGCCTCCACCACGTCACGGCCTTTTCCGGCCCGGCCCTCCGCAACCTCGACTTCCACACCCGCGTGCTCGGCCAGCGGCTGGTGAAGAAGACCGTCAACTTCGACGATCCGGGCACCTACCACCTGTATTACGGCGACGCGGCCGGGCAGCCCGGCACGATCATGACCTTCTTCCCGATCGCGCATGCGGCCCCCGGCCGGGTCGGGATCGGCGAGACCCAGGAGACCGCGTTCCGGGTGCCCCGTGGCTCGATCGGCTGGTGGACCCACCGGCTGATCGAGAAGGGCGTCGCCCACGAGCCGCTGGTCCAGGTGTTCGGTGCGCCGACCCTGCGGTTCCGCGACCCGGACGGGATGATGCTGGCGCTCGTCGGCGTCGACGGCGCCGAGGCGGAGGCCGCCTGGGCCTCGGCCGAGGTTCCGGCCGAGCACGCGATCCGCGGGCTGCACGGGGTCACGCTCCTCCTCGAGAGGGAAGAGGCCACGGCCGCGATCCTCACGGAGGTGCTGGGCCTGCGCGAGGAGGCCCGCGAGGGCAACCTGATCCGGTTCGCCGGCAGCGCGGCGCTCGGAAGCTTCGTGACCCTCCGGGCGGTCGGCGGCTTCCTGCCCGGCCGTCAGGGGGCGGGCTCGGTCCACCACATCGCGTTCCGGGCGGCGGACGATGCCGCGCAGGCCGCGATGGCGGAGAAGCTCGCCGGGCTCGGGCTCCAGGTCACCGAGCAGCGGGACCGCCAGTATTTCCGGTCGGTCTATTTCCGCGAGCCCGGCGGCGTGCTGTTCGAGATCGCCACCGACGCCCCCGGCTTCGCCGTGGACGAGCCGATGGATGCCCTCGGCACCGCCCTGAAGCTGCCCGCCGGGCTGGAGCCGCACCGGGCCCAGATCGAGGCGGTGCTGCCGAAGGTCGCCTGAACCAGATCTCCGCCCCGGAGGAACGGGGCGGAGGTGCAAATATACTCATCAGCGAGGTCGCCATGACCCAAGACGTCCGCACGCCCAATGCCCTCGGCCTGATCCACCACTTCGAGCCCGGCGCCACCGAAGCGCGGCCGTTGCTGCTCCTGCACGGGACCGGCGGCAACGAGCACGATCTCCTGCCGCTCGGCCGGATCGTGGCCCCGGGCGCCGCCCTGCTGTCGCCCCGCGGAGCGGTGTCGGAGAACGGTATGCCGCGCTTCTTCCGGCGGCTGGCCGAGGGTGTGTTCGACGAGGCCGACCTGCGCCGCCGCACCGAGGATCTCGCGGCCTTCGTGGCCGCGGCGCGGGCGCGCTACGGCCTGGCCGCCCCGCTGGCCCTCGGCTTCTCGAACGGCGCCAACATCGCCGCCGCGCTGCTGATGCTGCACCCGGAGGTGCTGGCGGGCGCGGTGCTGATCCGGCCGATGGTGCCGCTGGCCGAGCCGCCCGCCGCCGACCTCGCGGGCAAGCCGGTGCTGATGCTCTCCGGGGCGATGGACCCGATCGTCCCGGCCGAGAATGCCGGCCGGCTGGCCCGGCAGCTCACAGCCGCCGGCGCGGCGGTCGCGCACCAGATCCTGCCGGTCGGCCACGGCCTGTCGCAGGCCGATGTCAGCCTCGCGGCCGACTGGGTCCGCGGCCTCGCCCGGCCGGGCGCGGCCTGATCCCCACAAGACATCCCACGTTGAACCGGAGTATTGCCATGGCCGCCCCGTTCGCCTCCGCCACCGCCCTGCTGCCGGTGACCGGCCGGGTCCTGATGAGCGCGCTGTTCCTGGTGAGCGGGGTCGGCAAGCTCGCCGCCCCGGCCGCCACGCTCGCCACCATCCGGGCCGCCGGCCTGCCGCTGCCGGAGGTCTCGTTCGCGGCCGCCGCCCTGGTGGAGGTCCTGGGCGGCCTGCTGCTGATTGCCGGCTACCGGACCCGGCTCGTCGCCCTGGCGCTTGCGGGATTCGCGGTGGCCACCGCCCTGACTTTCCACACGGCCCTGGCGGACCCGAACCAGATGTTCCACTTCCTCAAGAACCTCGCCGTGGCGGGCGGCTTGCTTCAGGTCGCGGCCTTCGGGGCCGGCCCGTTCAGCCTCGACGCCCGTCGGGGCCGGGCCTGACCAGGCGTCGCCACACAGGGAACCGGGATGACCACAACCGACCAGCTGCTCGCCCTCGGGATCATCGGCGCCGGCATCATGGGCGAGCGCCTGATCGGCGCGATCCACGGCGCGTCGGATTCGCCGGTCCGGGTCGCCGCCCTGTGGGACCCATCCCCGGAGGCCCTGGCCCGGGTCGGCGCCGCCTACCCGGTGGTGCCGCAGGTTGCCGATTCCGACGCCGTCGTGGCGGCGAGCGCCTGCGTCTACGTCGCCTCGCCGCCGGCCTCGCATCTCGGCTACGCCCGCGCGGCGCTGGCTGCCGGCCGGACCGTCTTCTGCGAGAAGCCCCTGGCGATCGACCTTGCCGACGCCCGCGCCTTCGTGGCCGAGGCCGGGGCGGCCGGGGCGGTGAACTTCCCGTTCGCCTCCTCGCCCGGCGTCGCCGCGCTGGAGCGCTGGATCGCCGAGGGCGCGGTCGGGACGCCCCGCCGGCTCAGCATCGCGGTGGCCTTCGCCCGCTGGCCGCGCCCCTGGCAGGCCGACGCGGCGCGCTGGCTCGACGCCCGGGCCGAGGGCGGATTCACCCGCGAGGTCGTCTCGCACTTCCTGTTCCTCGCCCGCCGCCTGTGCGGGCCGCTGGACGGGCTCGCCGGCACGGTCGCCTTTCCGGAGCCCGGCCGCTCCGAGCGGGCGATCGACGTGACCCTGAGGGCCGGTGCCATCCCGGTGACCCTGACCGGCCGGGTCGGCGGCGTCCCGGAGGACGACCACAACACTTGGACGCTGGAGGGCGATGCCGGCGCCATCCGCCTGCGCGACTGGGCCATCGCCGAGCGCCGCGGCCCGGACGGGACCTTCACCCCGGCCCCCGATGCGCTCCCCAACGCAGAGGTGCGCCCGATCGCGCTGCGCCGCCAGCTCGCGGGCGTCGTCCGCATGACGCGCGGCGAGCCCCACCACCTCGCCACCCTCGCCGAAGCGCTCGCCGTGCAGGAGGCGGTGGAGGGGATTCTCGCGCTCTGAGTTCTTGTGCGGCCCGATGTGCCTGGAGCGGCGGCACACGCGCCTCTCGCCCTCTCTGCGGGCTACGGAGTGAACAGGTGGGAGGATTCATCTCTCGAGGAGTGAGACCTCAAACTTGATCACCCGCGCCGTCATTCCGGCCTCCGCTGTGCGGCCCCGGGATGACGGTGCGTCGCTGCACGCGCAATCCCGGCAACAGACCTCCGCTCCGGGCTCCGATCAGCTCCCCAGCAGCTCGACCAGGAACGGGATCAGCGGCGCGTCGGCCGGGGGCATGGCGAGGTCGCGCAGGGCCTTGGGGCGGACCCATTTGAGCGCCTGGCCTTCCATCGGGCGCGGCGTGCCCGACCAGCGCCGGCAAACGTAGAGCGGCATCAGCAGGTGGAAATCCGGATAGGCGTGGCTCGCGAAGGTCAGCGGCGCCAGGCACGGCTCCTCGACCCGGATGCCGAGCTCCTCGGACAGCTCCCGGATCAGGGTCTCCTCCGGGCGCTCGCCGGCCTCGACCTTGCCGCCGGGAAATTCCCACAGGCCGGCAAGCTGCTTGCCCGCCGGGCGCTCGCTCACCAGAACGCGGCCGTCGACGTCGACTAGCGCCACCGCAACCACCAGCAACAGGCGCAGCGGCTGGCTCACGGCGCCACCGCGAAGCTGGCCGAGACCTCGGAGGAGAGCTGGATCGTGCCGGCCTCGATCGGGACGCGCCGGCCCTTGGCCGCCATCGGGGCCGCGAGGGTGCGGCTGTAGACCGGCGGCGGCGGGACCGCGGCGCCCGGGTTGCCCAGGGTGCAGAGCGGCCCGAGCTTGGCGCCCACCGCCTCCGCCAGGGCCTCGGCCCGGCTCCGGGCATCCCGGGCGGCCGCGACCTGGAGCGCCGATTCGGCGGTGTCGGGATCGCGCAGCCCGAAGCTGACCCCGTCGATCCGGTTCGCGCCCGAATCGAGCGCCTGGCGCAGCAGGTCGCCCAGGCGGTCCATGTCGGCGAGCCGGACGGTCACGCGGTTGCCGGCCCGGTAGCCGTCGGGCTCCTCGGTGACCGCGCCGCCGGGCCGGGTCACGCTGCGGGAGCCCGCCTGGAGCGTCACCGCGGCGGTGCCGATATCGGCCGGCGGCACGCCGAGCGCCCGCGCCTGCGCCGAGATCCCGGCCACGGCCTTCGAGGCGGCATCGAGGGCGGCGGCCGGGGTCGCGCCCCGGGCCTCGATCCCGACCGTGACCTCGGCGAAGTCCGGCGCCCGCGTCTCCGCGGCCCGCCCGACGACGCTGATGCGCCGCTTGCACGCCGAATCGTCGGCCTGCGCCCCGGCGGGCAGCAGGGCCAGCAGGAGCAGGCCGGCGAGGCGCGCCCTCACGAGCGGTAATCCCCGTTGATCTCGATGTAGGCCTTGGTCAGGTCGCAGGTCCAGACGCGGGCCTGACCCTCGCCCAACCCGAGATCGACCCGGATCCCAATCTCGGGCTCGCGCATCACCGCGCTGGCGGCCGCCTCGCTGTAATCCGGGTCGCGAGCGCCCTGGACGGCCACGCGCACGTCGCCGAACCAGATCGCCAGGCGATCCCGGTCGGCGGGCTCGCCGGCCTTGCCGACCGCCATCACCACCCGGCCCCAATTGGCGTCCTCGCCGGCCACCGCGGTCTTCACCAGCGGCGAGTTGGCGATCGACATGGCGATCCGGTGGGCGGAGGCGTCGCTCTCGGCCCCGGTGACCCGCACGGTGACGAACTTGCGCGCGCCCTCGCCATCCTTGGCGACAAGCTGCGCGAGCTCGATCAGCAGGCTGTCGAGCGCCGCCTTGAAGCCGGCGAGACGCGGGTCGGCCGCGTCGGCGATCTCGGCATTGCCGGCCTTGGCGGTGGAAAACAGCAGCAGGGTGTCGGAGGTCGAGGTGTCGCCGTCCACCGTCACGCAGTTGAAGCTGGTCTGGGTGCCGGCCGTGAGCAGTGCCTGGAGCGCCGCCTGGGGCAGGGCGGCGTCGGTGAACACGAAGGCCAGCATCGTCGCCATGTCGGGGGCGATCATGCCGGCACCCTTGGCGATGCCGTTGATGGTCACGCGCACGCCGTCGATCTCGGCGGTGCGGGTCGCGAGCTTGGGGAAGGTGTCGGTGGTCATGATCGCCCGGGCGGCCTCGGCCCAGGCGGCCGGCCCGTCCGTGGCCCGGGCGGCGCAATCGGCCAGCACGCCCTCGAATCGCTCGGCCGGCAGCGGCTCGCCGATCACGCCCGTGGAGGCGACGTAGACCTCCCGGTCGCTGCAGCCGGCCGCCTGCGCGGCGATCTGCACGGTCTTGGCGACGGCCTCCCGGCCGAGCCGGCCCGTGAAGGCGTTGGCGTTGCCCGAATTGACCACCACGGCCCGGGCCGCGCCGTGCGTCAGGGCCTCGCGGCACCAATCCACCGGCGCCGAGGGACATTTCGAGCGGGTGAACACCCCAGCCGCCCGGGTGCCGGGGGCGAGGTCGACATAGAGTACGTCGGTGCGGCCGCTGTAGCGGATGCCGGCCTGGGCGGTGGCGATTCGCACGCCCGGCAGCGGCGGCAGCTCCGGCACCGTAGCGGGCGCCAGCGGAGAGACGGGAGGGGATTTCGCGGACGACATCGGCTCAAGCTCCGGCAGCGCGCGGGGCCTCCCGCGGCGGCCCGGTGTTGCCCGCGCGACCCCGGCGCCGTCAACCGCAAGCCTACGCTATGACCACGCTGCGGGCTGCATGCGCTTTGGGCAACAGCGGCGCGGATTGCGGCGCCTTCGCGGCCAGAGGCTTGCGCGTGTCTTGGTTCCCGGCTTAGCATGATGCATTGCAAAGCCAGAGCGAGGTCGAGTGCGGACGATGCCCACAACCGACGTCGAGACGGCCTCCGGCAGGCTGCCCCAGGGCGTTTGTTACCGGATCCAGGTGCTGGTCGTCGGCCGCCACAAGCGCTGGCGCGACGAGATTTCCGCCGAGATCCGGATGCTGGGCTACCAGGTGACCGCCTGCGACCGGGGCGTCGACGCCATGACGGTCCTGGCCCTCGGGCTGCCCGTGGACGTGATGGTGGTGGACGCGGCCCTGCAGGGCGGCCTGTGCTGCGCGCAGCTCGCGGTCGAGGCGCGGGCCCTGCGCCCGGGCCTGCGCATCGTCCTCTCCAGCGATCCGGTCGACCCGCCGGAGCAGGACGCCTCGGTGCTGGTTCCGGACGCGCTGTTCATCCAGCGCGAGCAGTTCCAGGACGGGATGGTCGCGAGCCTGATGCGCGAGGCTCTGGCGAATCGCGCGGCCTGACGCGCTTCGTCGCGCGCACATCCTCTTCACCCCGTCTGCCCTCGGCCCGTCGCCCTCCCAATAGATGCGCGCCGAATCGGTCGTGCGAGCTTCGGCTGGAATCTCCCAACCGGGCTCCCCGGGCCGAAATCCGGGCCTCTGAGCATCGGTCCGAATGCCCGCGGCCGGACGGCGCTTCGGGTCTCCGACGAGCGGCTTTCCGCGCAGATCATTGGGGTCCAGGATATGATAGACTCTTGGTTTTTGGTCCGTGGCACCGCCGAGGCGCGGTGTTAGTTCGGTATTGTCCGCGTAGTCTTGATCGCATGTATTAAAAAATAGGATTATAATAAAGATCTATTGGATATAATCCTGAATGCAATGGTGTCAGCTGAGGTTTGAATTGGGCGAGCGGATTGAACCCATCCGACGGTCGTGAATCTTTACTCTTGCGTCCTACGCACGGATGTAGGGTCGTTGCCGAGACTAGAACAGTAATGATGTAAAGATTACCTGAGGTTGAGGTGCGAATGCTGACACAATAGTGTCATCGAACCGACTTTTATCGGTGTCGTGCCCGATGCGGGCATGTCCTTTGGAAAGTCCTCCACCCGTGAAGTTGGGAATTCGCCACCGGCTCTATGCCGGCTTCGCCATGCTCGTGCTGATTGCCGGCGGCATTGGTGCGTATTCGCTCTATCAACAGAGCTTCATCACCGACCAATACGAGATGCGCGCTCGGTTCGAAGTCGGCGTACGGTCGATCCTCACGATCAACAGCCTCGCGGCGCGCCTGACCGGCGCCGCAGAGCATTACCGCCTCGCCCCGAGCGCCGAGCAGATCACCGCGATAGAGCAGTCGCGGCGCGCCATCGAGGAGACGAGCGAGATGCATTTCACGCGTGCCCTGCATACCGAGCGCCGTCCGCTCTACGGGCAGATGCGCGACGATGCCCGCGCCCTGAAGGCGGGGCTGGAGCGGCTCGCGACGGCCGGCCAGCGCGTGAGCGAAACCCGGACGAACATGTTCAAGGCCGGTGATGCGCTCGCGCACACCTTGAATGCGCTGGTCGTGGCGGTTCGCGAGCGCATGGGCACCGCGATGGCCGATCGCGTTCAGAAGATCGAGATCACCATCCTGCGGGCCCGGCTCGGGGCCGCGCGCTTGACCATGCGGCTTTCGGCGGAGGATCGGGCGGAGTTCCTGGCGGCGGTCGAGCAGGCGCGCGGCGCCCTGAAGGCCTTCGGCGCGGTGGAGGGCGGCGCGATCGTCGCGCCGGAGATCAAGGCGGTCGCCGAAGGGTTGGACGCCTATGCGGCGACCGTGGCGGCCTGGGACGGCGCGACGAGCGTCGCCAACGACGCGTTCGAGACGGGCATCAAGCCGTTCGCGGCGTCGATCGAACGGGTCGGCGAGACCGCGCGCGACAAGATCTTCGTCGCGGTGAACGAGCTTACCGAGGCGACCACCGCGTCGGTGGAGAACGCCCGGCGCATCCAGGTCGGCCTGATCAGCCTGGCGGTGGTGCTCGGCGGCGCGCTGGCCTTCCTGATCGCCCGCAGCATCATCCGGCCGATCGTCGGAATGACCAACGCGATGAAGCGCTTGGCCGAGGGCGACACCGATGTCGCGGTGCCGCAGCCGGAGGTGCGTGACGAGATGCGTGAGATGGCCAAGGCGGTGGACGTGTTCCGCCAGAACGCGATCGCCCGGACTGAGCTGGAGGCCGCCCAGGCCGCCGAGCAGGCCGCCCGGCTCAGCCGGGTCGAGCGGGTCGACCAATTGGTGAGGGCCTTCCAGCAGAACGTCGCGGCCTCGCTCGAGGTGGTCACCGGGGCCGCCACGGAACTCGACGCCACGGCGCGCTCGATGACCCAGGTCGCCGACGACACCAACAATCAGGCGGTGGCCTCCAGCGCCGCCGCCGAGCAGGCCTCGACCAACGTCCAGACCGTGGCGGCGGCGGCCGAGGAGATGGTCTCGTCGCTGCAGGAGATCGAGCGGCAGGTGCTCCGCTCCAACGAGGTCGCGGGTGCCGCCGCCCATGAGGCGCAGGCCACCAACGCCGCCATGGCCAGCCTGCGGGTAGCCGCCGAGCAGATCGGCGCGGCGGTGACGACGATCTCCGGGATCGCCGGGCAGACCAACCTGCTGGCGCTCAACGCGACCATCGAGGCGGCGCGCGCCGGCGACGCGGGACGCGGTTTTGCCGTGGTGGCCGCCGAGGTGAAGGAGCTCGCCGGCCAGACGGCGCGCGCCACGGAGGAGATCGGCGGCCAGATCGCCGCGATCCAGTCCGCCACCGGCCAGGCCGCGGACGCGATCGAGCAGATCGCCCGCACCATCGCGGCGGTGAACGAGATCAGCGGGGCGATCGCCTCGACGGTGGTGCAGCAGACCGCCGCGACCAGCGAGATCTCGCGCAATGCCGGCGAGGCCGCCCGGGGCACCCGGGACGTGTCGGCCAACGTGGTCCAGGTCTTAGCCTCGTCCAGCGAGACCGGCAGCGCCGCGACCCAGGTGCTGCACGCGGCCTCCCAGCTGGCGACCCAGTCCCAGAAGGTCCGGCAGGAGGTCGACAGCTTCCTGCGGGACATCCAGGCCGCCTGAGGCGGGCGACGGCGCGCCCCAACGGGAGCGCCGTTCCGGCCGGGTCTGTCCCGCCCTCGGCCTCACCCGTGATCTACCGGGGTGAGGGCGCGGTGGCGCCCTGGCGGCCCTCCCGGCTTACGCCCGCCACAGCCGCAACCGCCCGTGATCCGGCCCGGTCGCCTCGCGGGCCAGGCCGTAATGCTCGGCCAGGCGCCCCAGGGCGATGCGGGCGACGACCTTGGCCGAGCGGGCCGGCCAGCGGCGCTCGGCCTCGATCCGCTCCAGGCCCTTGAGGAAGCCGCACAGGTCGATCAGCAGGCCCGACAGGTCGCTGCCGACCGCGTCGAGGGCGCCGCGCACCCGCTGGCGGGCCGCGATCACCTGGTCGGCCGCGGCGGCCGGATCGCGGGCGCCGCCGCCATCGACCCGGGGCGCGCCGAGCTCGGACCCCATCCGGGGCAGCATCGCCGCCTTCGTCATGTCCCGGCGCAGCCGCTCGCCGGCCTCGAACGCGGCCGGATCGATCAGCGGTGTGCCGTCCGGGTTCCGGCGCCGGACCATCCAGGCCAGGGGATTTTCGGACGCGTTCCGGATGGTCGGCTCCGCGCCGCCGCCGTCGATCACGGTCAGATCCTGGTGCTGGGCGCGATAGGCCATCCCGTCCGGGGCCTGCTTGCGCCGCAGCCGCGCCTGCCCGGCCGGCCCGATCGTCAGCCGGGTGCCCGCGGGATCCCAGGCGGCGAGGTCGGCCTCAACCAGCGCCCGTCCGGCGGCCTGTGCGAAACGCCCGCTGCCCACCGAGACGCCGTCGCCGCCGCCCCGGACCAGCAGCCCGTCCTCGGTCAGCGGATCGGGCCGCGCGTAGGCCCCGGCCTCGCCGAGCCGCGCTAGCAGGCGCGTCGCCTCCGCCGGCAGGGCGACCGGCTCCGGCGCGCCCCGCCTCGCCCCCGCCCTGGCCCGTCCGGCCCTCGAGTTTTTGTTCATGATTTGTTCCTACCATGGTACGCAGGCTCGACCGGCCGCGACCCTTGCAGGACACCCCCACGAAGTCAAGGACTTTTTGCCTAAAGGAAGAATCAGGTCCGGCGCGGTCGACTCGGTGGCTGGCGCAGGATCTCGGCGATCTCGTCCTCGGACTTGCCGCGAACCGGGTAGCCCAACTCTTCGAAGCGATCGATCAGGGCGGCGCTGTCGGTGGCGGACCGCGCGGCCCATTCGGAGAGAAGGGTGTTCATCCGCTCGAGATCCTTCGCAGGATCACCATCCCGCGGGTCGGGAAACGCGTTCATGCACAGCACCTCGGCGCCGGACGGGGTCTCGACCGCATCGCACAAACGAGCGGTTGCACCCCAACGTCCGACATCGGTTCCGTATCCCTCGCCCGTATCCCCCGGTTGTGCCGAGGGGCCGGGCCGGTCCGGCTCAGGCGGCGTCGCGCAGCGCGTCGGTCCGGCCCAGCCCGATCGCCTTGGCGAGCTCGGAGCGGGTCTTGGCGTAATTCGGCGCGACCATCGGATAATCGGCGGGTAAATTCCACTTCGCGCGGTATTGCTCGGGGCTCATGTTGTACATCGCCCGGAGATGGCGCTTGAGCGACTTGAACTTCCGGCCGTCCTCCAGACAGACGATGTGATCCGGCGTCACCGACGCCTCAACCGGCACGGCCGGCTCCGACACCGTGACCGCATGGCTCTCGGCGACGCGCTTCAGGGCCGCGTAGACGTTGCCGAACAGCGGGCGGAGCTCGCTCACCGGAATGGAATTGTTGCGCACATAGGCAGCCACGACCTCAGCCGTCGCGCCGACAAGATCTAAGGGTTTCCCGTTTTCGCTTATCATGATACCCCCGATGTATTGCGAGGATTTGTATTCGCCAACGCAATGACAGTTTCGTGCGTGTTTCCGATCACGCGCCGGGACGTACGGGTACACGACGCGAACGTGCTGGCCCCAAGCCGCGTGTGCACCAATCGATCCCTTGTACCAAGGTACAACAAGAAGTTTTAGGCCACAAGATCGAATGAGATTACCAAGTTCTGCTCGATCCGTTCGATCCCGGACACTATTGAACCAGATTTTCCATCCAGAAGTAGATGCGATCTTGCTTCGATCGAACTTAAAGTTGGCAGCGGCCCGCTCCGGCGTCGCGGCGGCTTGCGTCGCGGCCCCGGGCGCGACACATGCCAGGACCGGGCGCCCGGACCGGGCGGACAGGACCCGGCGGGAGATACGATGACGGAGATCGGGCGCGGCTTTCATGCTCACCGGACCGAAGCACCGGTGGCCGAACCCCGGCCGCGGCGCTTCAGCGTCCACGGACGGGAGATCGTCGACGACTACGCATGGTTGAAGGCGGAGAACTGGCAGGCGGTCCTGAAGGACCCGGCCGCGCTTCCCGAGGACATCGCCGCTTACCTCAAGGCCGAGAACGCCTACGCGGAAGCCGCGCTCGCCGGCAGCGCCGACCTGCGCAAGGCCCTGGTCTCCGAGATGCGCGGCCGCATCCAGGAGGATGAGAGCGGCGTGCCCGATCCCGACGGGCCCTATGCCTATTACACCCGCCACCGCGAGGGCGGGCAGCACCCGCTGGTCTGCCGGCGGCCGTCCACGTCGCCGAACGTGCCGGATTCCGGCGCCGACCCGGACGAGACGATCCTGATCGACGGCGACCGCGAGGGCGAGGGCCTGCCGTTCTTCGAGATCGCCGCCGCGGTCCATTCCGACGACCACGGGCTGCTCGCCTGGAGCGCCGACACCAAGGGTTCGGAACTCTACACGATCAAGGTCCGCGACCTCGCCACCGGCCTCGACCTTGAGGACCGGGTCGAGGCGACCTCCGGCGAGGCTGTCTGGGCCGCGGACGGGCACAGCTTCTGGTACGTGGCCCTCGATGCCAACCACCGGCCCGCCAAGGTCATGCGCCACCGCCTCGGCACCGCGCAATCGGCCGACGAGACCGTCTACACCGAGCCGGATGCCGGCTACTTCGTCCATATCGGCCGCACCCAGTCCGGCGCCTTCCTGGACGTGACCGCGAGCGACCACGAGACCTCCGAAATCCGGCTCCTCGACCGGCACGCGCCCTCGGCCGCCCTGCGGCTGGTCCAGCCCCGCGAGCCGCTGCTGATCTACGACGTCGAGCATCGCGGCGACCGGCTCTACATCCGGACCAACGCGGACGGCGCCGAGGACTTCAAGATCGTCACCGCCCCCCTGGACGATCCGGGCCGGGCGAACTGGACCGACCTCGTGCCCCACCGGCCCGGGGTGATGATCCGCCACCTGCACCTGCTGGCCGGCCACCTGATCCGCCTCGAGGTCGAGAATGCCCGGCCGCGGATCATCGTGCGCGACCTCGCCGACGAGTCCGAGCACAGCGTCGCCTTCCCCGAGGAGGCCTACGCGCTGGGCCTGCGGGGCGGGCACGAATTCGACACGGCGACGATCCGCTTCGTCTACTCGTCCATGACGACGCCGTCCGAGACCTGGGACTATGCCTGCGATAGCCGTGGCCGGACCCTGCGCAAGCGCCAGCACGTCCCGAGCGGGCACGATCCGGCCGCCTACGTCACCCGCCGGCTGTTCGCGACCGCGCCGGACGGCGAGCAGGTACCGATCTCGCTCCTGCACCGCCGGGGCCTTGCGCTCGACGGCTCCGCGCCGCTCCTGCTCTACGGCTACGGCTCCTACGGGACGCTGATGCCGGCGGGCTTCCGGACCAACCTGCTGAGCCTGGTCGATCGCGGCTTCGTCTACGCCATCGCGCATGTCCGCGGCGGCACCGAGAAGGGTTGGCGCTGGTATCTCGACGGCAAGCGCGAGAAGAAGCCCAACACCTTCACGGATTTCATCGCCTGCGGGCGGGCGCTGATCGCGGCCGGCTACACGGCGGAGAAGCGCATCGTCGCCCATGGCGGATCGGCCGGCGGCATGCTGATGGGCGCGGTCGCCAACCTCGCCCCGGAGCTGTTCGCCGGCATCGTCGCCGACGTGCCGTTCGTGGACGTGCTCAACACCATGCTGGACGCGGAACTGCCGCTCACCCCGCCGGAATGGCCCGAATGGGGCAACCCGGCCGAGAGCATCGCCGCGTTCGAGACGATCCTGTCGTACTCGCCCTACGACAACGTTGCCGCCAAGGACTACCCGGCAATCCTCGCGCTGGGCGGCCTCACCGACCCGCGGGTGACCTACTGGGAGCCGGCGAAATGGGTCGCCCGCCTGCGCGCCACCATGACCGGCGGCGGCCCGATCCTCCTGCGCATCAACATGGAGGCCGGTCACGGCGGCGCCGCCGGCCGCTTCGACCGGCTGGAGGAGGTGGCGCTGATCTACGCCTTCGCGCTGATGGCGGTGGGGCAGGCGTAGGGAGCGTCGAGAGGCGGATAAACGGTCGGCACCGGCGGCCTGCGTCTCGTCTGATCGGCCCATCCCACCCACTTGCCTCATCCTGAGGTGCCGCGCAGCGGCCTCGAAGGAGCCCTCCAGGGATCGCGCGCTTGGCTGGAGGCTCCTTCGAGGCCTCCGCTGCGCTCCGGCACCTCAGGATGAAGGGAGAGGGTGGGATTTTCGCCGCGTCGGCCGCCGCGCTTCGCCCGTCCGAGGACGGGACCGGCGATCCAGGCCAAAACGTCCGATGCCGCGATCAGGGCCTGCTCGAGGGCTGCGCGGCCTCCGGGGCGCCTGGCTGCCCCTCGGCCGTGCCCTCGCTCTGCGCCCGCGCCCGGGCCTGCCGGGCGGCTTCCTCGGCGGCCGCCTTCTCGGCGGCGGCCTTGAGGGCCGCGGCGCGGGCGCGGTCCATCTCGATCCGGGCCCGGCGGCGCTGGCGCTCGACCTGGTCGGCCTCGGTCAGCTCGATGGTCTCCAGCTCGCGCTGGAGCACGAAGGCGGCGAGCCCGCTCGACAGGGCGCTGACATCGAGGACGGACTCGGGCGCTCCGAGGGAGCCCGTGAAGCCGAGCTGGACGGAGGGCGCGCCGGCGCTCCAGCCCCGGGGAACCGGGCCGCCGGACAGGAATCCGCGGGCATCGAGGCGGTTGCCGCGCAGGTCGTAGCCGAGGGTGCCGGACCAGCGGGCGGCCCCGAAATCGAGGTTGAGGGGGCCGGCCCGCAGGATCCCGCCGACGATGGTGGCCGGGCTGCTTGCCGGCGCCTTCGCCTGCGCGCCGCCCTTGGCGAGTTCCTCGGCCACCAGGGCCTGCAGCCGCCCCTCGCGCAAGGGGTCGTCGATCTCCACCGCTCGGGTGAGGGCACGGCCCAGGGCCGACGGGTCGGCCTGCGGGACGCTCAGGTCCTTGAGCGTGAGGCTGCCGCTGCCGGACAGGGTGTCGGCGAGGCCCGGGGCGGTCTCCGCCTGGGTGGTGAAGCGCAGGGAGGCGGTCAGGCGCCCGCCGATCGGGCTGGACCCCGCCAGGGTGGCGAGCGCGACGTCGTCGAGCGCGCCCTCGCCGGAGACCGTTGCCTCGGCCCCCCGCCGGGTGAGCGTGGCCGAGCCGGCGATCCGCCCGCCGGCGAGCTTGGCCGTGAGGTTGCGCAGGGTCAGGGCGCCGTCGGCCAGGCCGAGGGCGAGGTTCGCCTCCGTAGCGGTGAGGCCGCGGCCGAGATCGAGGCTCGCGACCCGGGCATCGAGGGCGAGCGGCGCGATGGGCTGCGGCGCGGGCCCGAAGCGGTCGCCCTTGGCCGGGTCCGGCGGCAGCAGCAGAGCTGTGGCCAGTTGCGGCACCGACAGGCGGTCGAGGCTGAGGCGCCCCCGGAGCGCTCCGCCCGGCGCCCGCAAAACCTTGCCGCTCAAAGCGGTGCCGGCGATCCTGCCGGCGGTGTCGGCGGCGATGTCGCCGGCATCCTTGGCCAGCACGAAGGTCAAGTCGGCCGGCCAAGCGCCGGGGCTGAGCCGGGCGGCGCCGGCCAGGGTCAGGAACGGGGCGAGGTCGGCGGTGTCGGCCCGGATCTCGCCGGCATTCGGCAGCGCGTCGGCGCCGATCAGGATCGGCCGGGCGGTGGCGAGCTTGAGGCCGGCGATCGTGCCGTTGACGGTCAGCGCGAGGGTGTCGGCCTCCGGCCGCTCGGCGTTCAGATGCAGTTCGGCGGGCTGCTGCAGGCCGGCGATGTCGGTGCGCCCGAACCAGATGCCGGCCCGGGCTGCGGTGAGCGTCGCGGTGCCGCCCTCGATCTGCGTCCCGCGGCTCGCGAGCGTCAGGTCGAGGGTGCCGCCGCCGGCATTGCCCCGGGCCTGGCTGCGCAGGGCATCGGCCGCGCCGCCTTCCCGGTCCAGGGTGACGGCGAGGTCGAGGGGCGCCTCGCGCAGGAAGGCGGGCAGCAGGCGGATCTCGCCGAGCCAGACCCGCTCGAGCAGGCCGAGCAGCGGCGCCGCCACCGGGGCCTTCAGCCGCCCGGAGACGCGGCCGGTCCCGTCCGCGCTGATCCGCCCGGACAGTTTCGCGCTGGCCCCCGCCAGATCCGCCACGTCGAGGCTGTCGACCACGAGGCTCGACCCGTCCGACTGGATGCTCGCCGCGATCGTGCCGTTGCCCGAGCCGGCCGGGCCGTAGCGCACGTCCTTGGCCTCGAGGGTCAGGGCGAGGTCGTGGTCGCGCAGGCTGCCGAGGGTTGTGCCCAGAGGCGGCAGGGCGGCGATGTCGATGCCGCTGGCGCGGATCTGGGCGTCGAAGCGCCCGCGCGAGCCCGCCTCCGCGGCGGTGTATCGGGCATTGCCGGTGATGCGCGCCGGCCCGAGGCCGAGGCGCAGGTTGCGCAGGGACAGGCTGGAGGCCGCCGCGGACAGGTCGGCGGCCGCCTCGATCCGGCGCCCGTCGAGGAGCGCGGTCAGCGGCCCCTCCAGGCCGAGCCGGCGCAGGTAGCGCCCGAGCGGCTCGGAATCGGGGGCATTCAACGCCACCGGGCCGGTGAGGCGGAACGGTGCCGCCTCGATCTGGCCGGTGACATTCAAGGTTGCGTCGCCGGGGCCGACCGCGGACAGGCGGCGCAGCAGCAGGCCGCCCGTGCGCTCGACGGTGCCGGCGAGCGCCAGGTTCGACCATTCGTCGCCGCCGAGCACCAGGCTGCCCACCGCGAGATCGAGGTCGAGCATCGCCGGCAGGCCGCGCCCGAGATCCGGGACGCCGCGGGCGATCAGGTTCTGGCCCTCGGGCGAGGTCAGGAAGGCGTCGAGGTCGAGGCGGCGGCCCTCCAGGTTCAGGCTGGCGCGCCATTGGCGCAGATCGAGCCGGCCGGTGCCGGCGAACCGCAGGGCGCGCCCGCCCGGATCGATCGCGAGTTCGACACCCTCGAACCGCACCTGCGCGCCGCGGGCCTTGAACGTCCCGCCCAGCGAGAACGGCAGATAGGGGCCGGCCGCCTGGGTCGGCGGCCCGACCACGAGGCGGGCCGAGCCTTCGGATTCGATCAGCGTCGTCCCGTCGGCATCGTTGGGCACGAGGCCCAGGCGCGCATCCGCCTCGAAGCGCGGATGCGCGTCGCCCCCGCCCACGATCTTCACGGCGAGCCGCCCGTCGGCCCCCGGCGTGCCGCTGACCGCCCGGAACGGGACGCCGCCGCTCGTGCCCTCCACCCGCCACGGCCCGATCAGGGCGGGGGTCTGCAGGTGCAGGTCCTGGACATAGAGCTGGTCGGTCCGGCCGGTGGCCGGCACCTGCGTGGTCACGAGGAATTGTTGGACGTGCAGGTCCTCGATGGCGAAGTCGCGGGCGCGCAGGGCCTCGCCGAGGTCGGGCGGGATCCGCACGGCGTCGCTCGCCGCCACCGGGAGCTTGATCTCGGCGCGGCCCACCCGCGTCTCGGTGAAGCGGAACTCGCCCTTCAGGAGCGGCGCCAGCGCGACCTCGGCCTTGACGAAGCGGGCATCCAGGGTCGGCCGGTTCGGGTCGGTGCCGATATGCAGCCGGTCGATGCGCAGCCGCGGCGAGGGCAGGAGCCGCACCTCGATTCGGCCGTCGGTCCGGACCGGAACGTCCAGGGACCGGGCGAGCGCCCGGTCGACGAGGCCGCGTTGGGCCTGCCAATCGATGACGGGCGGGACGGCCAGCGCCGCGACGAGAACCAGGATGACGGCGCCCGCCAGCGCGGTCAGAAGATCACGCACGCTCACCGTTCCGCGAACCACCCCGCGCGGTCGCGGCACCGTGATGCCCCGCCGTCGCGTGCCCCCCTGGGCAACCTGCGACCGGCCATAGCACGATAAGTCCCGGACGGCGCCAGAGGGCCGCGCCGAGCTGAACACCCTCGACGCCGTTCGCGATTTGGTCCAGGGAGGCGGAATGCAGAATGGCCCGCACGCGCAGCCCGCCGGGGACGGCGCTCCGACCTCCATCGCCGCCCGCGCCATGGGCGCCCTCCGGCGGGACGCCGCCAGCTATCTGGAAGGGCTCAACCCCGAGCAGCGCCGCGCCGTCGAGGCGACGGAGGGTCCGGTGCTGGTTCTGGCCGGGGCCGGCACCGGCAAGACCCGGGTGCTGACCACCCGGATCGCCCACCTGATCGCCACCGGCCGCGCCCGCCCCTACGACATCCTGTCGGTGACCTTCACCAACAAGGCCGCCCGGGAGATGAAGCACCGGATCGGCGCGCTGATCGGCCCGGCCGGGGAGGGCATGCCCTGGCTCGGCACGTTCCACGCCATCGGCACCAAGATCCTGCGGCGCCATGCCGAGCTGGTGGGGCTGAAGTCGGACTTCACGATCCTGGGTACCGACGACCAGCTGCGCCTGATGAAGCAGGTGATCGCCGACCAGAACATCGACGAGAAGCGCTGGCCGGCCCGGGCTCTGGCCCACACGATCGACGGCTGGAAGAACCGCGGCCTCGGCCCCGAGCAGGTGCCGCCGGGCGAGGCGACCTCCTTCGCGTTCGGCAAGGGCGGCGCGCTCTACGCCGCCTACCAGGCCCGGCTCGCGACGCTCAACGCCGTCGATTTCGGCGATCTTTTGTTACTTTGCCTCAAGCTCTGGCGTGAGAACAAAGATATCCTCGAAAGCTATCAGGAACGCTTTCGCTACATCCTGGTGGACGAGTACCAAGACACCAACGTCGCCCAGTACCTGTGGCTCAGGCTGCTTGCGCAATCACGAAAAAACATCGCCTGCGTGGGCGACGACGACCAGTCGATCTACGGGTGGCGCGGCGCCGAGGTCGACAACATCCTGCGCTTCGAGCACGATTTCCCGGGCGCCGTGGTGGTGCGCCTGGAGCGCAACTACCGCTCCACCGGCCATATCCTGGCCGCCGCCTCGGGCCTGATCGCCAAGAACGAGAGCCGGCTGGGGAAGACCCTGCGCACCGAGGACGAGCCGGGCGAGCGCGTCACCGTGACCGGCGCCTGGGATTCCGAGGAAGAGGCGCGCCAGCTCGCCGAGTCGATCGAATCCCTGCAGGCCAAGCAGCATCCCCTCTCGGAGATCGCCGTGCTGGTGCGGATCTCGGCGCAGATGCGCGAGATCGAGGATCGCTTCGTCCAGCTCGGCCTGCCCTACCGGGTGATCGGCGGCCCGCGCTTCTACGAGCGGGCCGAGATCCGCGACGCGCTGGCTTACCTGCGCGTCACCATGAATGTCAGCGACGACCTCGCCTTCGAGCGGATCGTGAACACGCCCAAGCGCGGCCTGGGCGACGCCACCCTGCAGCAGCTCCACACCTACGGCCGCGCCAACCGCCTGCCGCTGCTGATCGCCGCCCAGCGCCTGTGCGAGACCGACGAGCTGAAGCCCCGGGTCCGCGCGACCCTGCGGGCGCTGACCGAGAGCTTCTCCCGCTGGGCCCGCCTCATCGAGACGCAGCCGCACAGCGAGGTCGCCCAGACCATCCTGGAGGAATCCGGCTACACCGAGATGTGGCAGAAGGACCGGTCCGCCGACGCCGCCGGCCGCCTGGAGAACCTGAAGGAATTCGTCCGTTCCATGGAAGAATTCCCCGACATGGCGGCCTTCCTGGAGCACGTCTCCCTGGTGATGGAGGCCTCCGAGGCCGAGGGTGCCGAGCGGGTCTCGCTGATGACGCTCCACGCCGCCAAGGGGCTGGAATTCGACACCGTGTTCCTCCCCGGCTGGGAGGACGGCCTGTTCCCCAACCAGCGGGCGCTCGACGAGAGCGGCCGGGCCGGTCTGGAAGAAGAGAGGCGCCTCGCCCATGTGGGTCTGACCCGGGCGCGCAAGCGCGCTAAGCTGTCGTTTGCGGTCAACCGGCGGATCCACGGCCTGTGGTCCTCGACCATCCCGTCCCGGTTCATCGACGAATTACCGGACTCGGCCGTCGACGTGGTCGAGGCGCCCGCGCATTTCTCGGCCGGCGCCTCGCGGTTCGACCGCAACCCGACGCCGTTCGGCTCGAGCTACGGCACGCCCGGCTGGCAACGCGCCCAGGCCAACACCGCCGCGGGCTCTGGCAACCGGTCCGGCTTCGGCAGCGCCCCGGGCGGCCGGTCCGGCGGGCCGCGCCAGATCGAGGGCGAGCTGATCGCCAAGTCGACCGGCGCGCCCTCCGCGTTCCAGGACGGCCAGCGGGTCTTCCACATGAAGTTCGGCCCAGGGACCGTCGCCGGCGTCGACGGCAACAAGCTCACCGTTGACTTCGATAAAGCCGGCCGGAAAATGGTTCTCGACAGCTTCATCCAGCCTGGATGAAGCGGGTCCCGCCGATCAAGCCCGGACGTTTCAGGGCGGCAGGGTCGGCCGGCTTCGCCCGTGCGGGCGGAGAGGATCGCGGTCGTGCAGGATGCCGCGTCACCCCGTGTCCCCGGCTATCGGCCTGATGCAGCCTTGCCAGCCAGCCGGCTTTTTCTGCACCGCAGCACCAACCGTCACCCCCTAGTCACACCCGCCGCGCAATCGTCGGGTGCGAATCGCGTTGGTGCGACGCTTGCACTGCGTATTCGACCCCGGGCGAGGCGGCGTGACGCTCTCCACAGGCGAATAGCACGGGGTGGAACCTTCGGCATGGCGCCGGAATTAGTTGCGTAATATAATAAATCCGGGAGCAGCAAGGTAAACGGCAGTTCATCGACAGATCCAGGTTGGCAAGTCCCGTTGGAGTGTTGATCCATGAAGAGACGCCGCACACGACTTGAACTGGTTGAAGACCGCACGCCCCGTATTCATCGCACCCGCTTCGACGAAGAGCGCAACCTCAGCCCGATACAGCCGCTCACCGAGCGCCAGGCCGAGTATCTCGACGCCCTGGCCAGCTCCCCTCAGGTGATCGTCCTCGGCCCCGCCGGCACCGGAAAGACCTACATCGCCGGGACCCGCGCCGCCGACCAGCTCCGCCAGCGCCGCATCTCCAAGGTCGTGATCACCCGCCCGAACGTGCCCTCGGGCCGCTCGCTCGGCTTCTTCCCCGGCACCCTCGAGGAGAAGATCGCGCCCTGGGTCGCCCCGCTCACCGAGGCCATGAAGGAGCGGATGGGCCAGGCCGCCTTCGAGATCGCGCTCAAGACCGGCGACATCGAGATCGTGCCGTTCGAGGTGATGCGCGGGCGCACCTTCAAGAACTGCCTGGTGATCCTCGACGAGGCGCAGAACACCACCACGGCCGAGATCAAGATGTTCCTGACCCGGATCGGCGACGATTGCCAGGTCATCATCAACGGCGACGTCTCCCAGACTGACCTGCGCGAGACCTCTGGCCTGCGCACGGTCATGCACCTGATCAAGAGCCGGATGATGCCGATCCCCGTGGTCGAGTTCACCCGCGACGACATCGTCCGGTCCGGCATCTGCGCCGAATGGGTGAAGGCGTTCGAGGAAACGAATCTCTAACCCAGAAGTTGATGGCGGCGGGTCCTCGCGGGCCCGCCGTGCCCTCACCGGCACGAGACGACTCTCCGGACCTCCCGTTTGGGAGGATGAACCGGGCGTCATGCCCGGACATCAGAACATTGGAGTCTCCTCGTGAGGAAACTGACCTTCGCCTTCGCCGTGCTGGCCTCGCTGGGCGGTGCTGCCCTCGTCCAGCCCGCCAGCGCCGCCCCCGGCCTCCCCTCGGGCATCACGGCGCCCGACGCTGTGACGCAGGTCCGCCTGACCCCGATGGAGCGCCGCATGATGCATCGGCGCATGGAGCGCCGGATGATGCACCGGCACATGCACCGCAAGATGATGCACCGTCGGATGATGCGCCGCATGTGATTGCGACGGGCGGGGCCTTCGGGCCCCGCTTCCGTGTCCGGGCCGCGTTTCGGGCGTTGCTCCGCACCCCGCGGATTCCTATCTCGTCACCCTGAATCGCGCAGTCAGGCCGCCGAACGGTAGCCGGCCGATCCGGGAGACCACGATGCCCCCTTCGAACCGACTGTTCGACGATCTCGCCCGCCTGATGACCGATGCGGCCGGCGCCGCCCAGGGCGTGCGCCGCGAGGCCGAGACGGTGGTCAAGGCGCAGGTCGAGCGTCTCGTCCGCGACCTCGACATCGCCTCCCGCGAGGAGCTCGACGTGCTGCGCGATATGGTGACCAATCTCCGCGCCCAGAACGAGGCGCTCGCCGCCCGTGTGGCCGCCCTGGAGGCCCGGGAGGGCAGCGCCGGGGCCGGCGCCGCGGGGCTCAGCGAGGCCGTCTGAGTCCGGACGGCAACGCTTCAGGCTTTTGCACAGGAAGCGCAGCCGATGATTTCGTTTCCTGTTCACCGAGCGTGACCTGCACTTTGTGTCGCGAGTCACGGCCGGTCTATAGTCAGGCATAGGGTGATTCGGCGGCTGCGGGGCGATGTCCGCAGAGCTTCGACAGTCGATCGCGTCAACCCCGGCCTGTCGTCGCCGGTCGTATCAAGTTCTCGGAGTGTTCTCGCACTCTTCTCGCGTCCCCGTCACGTCGGTCCGGGTCGATTCCGGGCCGTCCTTTTGGATCGTCATGCCGCTTCTCCACGTCGACTTCCACGACCCTGACCGGAACGAGCATCCGCTCGACGTCGTCGAGCGTTTGGCGTCCCTGCGCGACTGGATCTTCGACCGGGCTGAGACCGACGAGATGTCGATCACCAGCCCCGGCCGCTGGACCGATTACCATGTGGCCTTCACCTGGATCGAGGATGTCGAGGCCCTGCACGTGGCCTGCGCCTTCGACCTGAAGGTACCGGAGCGGCAGCGGACCGAGGTGCTGCGGCTGATCGCGATGATCAACGAGCAGCTCTGGATCGGCCATTTCGACCTGTGGTCGAGCGACAGCGTGGTGATGTTCCGGCACGCGCTGCTGCTGGCGGGCGGCGCGGTGCCGACCCATCCGCAATGCGCCACCATGATGAAGACCGCCGTGGATGCCTGCGAGCGCTACTTCCAGGCGTTCCAGTTCGTGCTCTGGGCCGGCAAGAGTGCCCGCGAGGCGCTGGACGCCGTGCTGTTCGAGACCGAAGGCGAGGCGTGACGGCGGCCCCGACCTCGACGCGGATGCCCGCCTCCCTGGTTCTCGCCGGGGCCGGCAAGATGGGCGGCGCGATGCTGGCGGGCTGGCTCGACGCGGGCCTCGATCCCCGCGCCACCACGATCATCGACCCGGTGCCCGCCCGCCCGATCGTGGATCTCTGCGCCCGGCACGGCATCCGGCTGAACCCGACGGAGCCCGAGCCCGGGGCGGTGATGGTCCTGGCGATCAAGCCGCAGGGCCTGGAGGCGGCAGCCCCCGGCCTCGACCGGCTCGTCGGCCCCGATACGCTGCTGGTGTCGATCCTGGCGGGCAAGACCATCGCGGATCTGCGCGCCTGGCTGCCCCGGGCCCGCGCCGTGGTCCGGGCCATGCCGAACCTGCCGGCGAGCATCGGCCGGGGCGCCACCGGCGCCTGCGCGAATGCGGAGGTGACGCCGGCGCAGCGCGACGCGGCCGACGCCTTGTTCGCCGCCAACGGCACCGTGGCTTGGCTCGCCGACGAGGCGCAGATCGATGCCGTGACCGCGGTCTCAGGCTCCGGGCCGGCCTATGTCTTCCTGCTGGTCGAGGCCCTGGCCGAGGCCGGGATCGCCGAGGGGCTCGAGCCTTCGGTGGCGCAGGCCCTGGCCCGGGCCACCGTCTCGGGTGCCGGCGCGCTGCTGGAGGCAAGCCCGGAGGCCGCGGCCGAGCTGCGCCGCAACGTCACCTCCCCGGGCGGGACCACGGCGGCGGCCCTCGACGTGCTGATGCGGCCGGACGGCCTGGCGCCGCTCCTGCGCGCGGCCGTGGCGGCGGCACGGCGCCGGGCGGCCGAGCTCGCCGGCTGACATCCGTGCGGCATCGCCGCGCGACGGCCCTGCCCATCGCCGCCGCCTTTCCTACATGAGAGCCGACGACCGACAGGAGCGGGCGACAGACCCATGACCGAGACCAGAGCCCCGTCGAAGCGCACCCGCAAGGTTGCCGGTGCCGTGCAGGACGACACGAATCAGGCCGACACGGCCCAGGACGCCGCTGCGCAGGCCGAGAGCCCGCCGAAGCTGCCGCCCCGCGAGGCCGCGGTCGAGGCCCTGATGCGCCTGGCCGCCGAGCAGCCCTGGAACGACATCGAGATCGGCGATATCGCCCGCGAGGCCGGCCTGACGCTCGCCGAGTTGCGCGACCTGTTCCCCTCGAAGGGCGCGGTTCTGGGCGGCCTCACCCGGATCATCGACCGGAAGGTTCTCGAAGGGGACATCTCGGGCCTCGAAGAGGAGCCGACCCGCGAGCGCCTGTTCGACGTGCTGATGCGCCGGCTCGACGCGATGACGCCCTACAAGCCGGCTTTGCGCCGGATCGCCTACGCCCTGCGTGGCGAACCGCTGTCGATGCTGGCGCTGAACAGCGTGATGCTGAACTCCCACCGCTACATGCTGGCGGCGGCCGGGATCGACACCGAAGGCCCGCTGGGCCAGCTCAAGCTCCAGGGCGTGGTGATCGCCTTCGCCCGCGTGACGCAGGTCTGGCTCGAGGACGACGACCCGGCGCTCGCCCGGACCATGGCCAAGCTGGACAAGGAGATCCGAAACGGCGAGCGCCTGATGGAGCGCGCCGAGGATGCCCGGCGGCTGACCGCGCCGCTGCGTGCCCTGGGGCGCTCCCTCCTCGACCGCCGTCCCCGGACCCGCCGCCCCACGCCGGACGGCGACGAGACCGACCCCGCGGCGGCAATCTAGCGCTTCGGGCGAGGCGCCATCGCGAAACCGACGGCGCCCTATCCCTCGACCTGCAGGAACCGCACCGCGTCGCGGTGCACCCGGTCGGCCATGGCGCGGACGCCGTTGGAGCGCTGCGGGGTCAGGTGCTCGCCCAGGCCCAGCTTGGTGTAGAGCGCGAAGGCGTCGGTCTCGGCGGCTTCGCGCAACGGCTTGCCGTCGAACAGGGCGATCATCAGGGCCACCAGCCCACGCACGATATGGGCGTCGCTGTCGCCGCGCATGCGCAGGCGGGGCTCCGCATCCGAGCGGTCGACGTCGAGGTCGATCCAGACCTGGCTGGCGCAGCCCTGGACCTTGTTGGCCTCGGCGTGAAGCTCCGGGTCCGGGGGCGGCAGGGCGCGCCCGAGCTCGATGAGGTAGCGGTAACGCTCTTCCCAATCGTCGATGAAGGCGAAATTCTCGACGATGGTGTCGATCGGGGGAACCATGAGGGACCGGATTTGGGGTGGGCCGGGGCCGCTATAGAGCCCTGGCGAAAATCTGGCGACTCCATCGCAAATCGCCAGGGGGCGCGGCGCCGGAGATCACGCCTCCGGCGGCTGCGTCGGCGGCAGGGTCAGGATCAGGGGCGCGGCGGTGCTGGCATCGCCCGTCACCTGGATCTCGGCCTGGGCCGCGTAGGCGGCGATCAGGCGCGGCCCGAGATTGGGCACGTTGGACCGTCCGGTGGCCGCCATCTCGCTCACCCCGGAGACGATCGAGACCCGCAGCGGATGCCCCGCGGCGGAGTCGATCTCGATGACGATGGAGCAGGCGACGTGCTCGGCGGTGGCGTCGAGGCACTCGGCCACGATCTCGGCGACGATCATGCCAAGCGCGTTGGCGGTGCGCGGCTCGACCAGCCCGGTCCCGGAGCCGCCGACCTGGACGCTAATCCGCCCGGCGCGCCGGAGCTGCCCGAGGCCCGAGGCCAGGCGGTGGAGGTAATCATGCAGGTCGATCGACGCGATATGGGGTGCCTCGTGCAGGTGCTGCTGCACCAGCGCGATCGCCCGCACCCGCTGGCCGAGCGCCTCGAAGCTGCCGCGGCACGGGTCCGGGGCGGCGCGTCCGTAGAGGCCGATCAGGCTGACCATCACCTGCAGGTTGTTGCGCACCCGGTGATAGACCTCGGCGAGCAGCGCCTCCTTCTCGGCCAGCGCCTGCTCGATATGCTCCTCGGCATGCTTGCGGTCGGTGATGTCGAAGCAGGAGCCGAGATAGCCCTGGAACCGGCCGTCCTCGACCAGCGGGCGGGCAGTGTCGAGCAGCCAGCGGTAGACGCCGTCATGCCGCTTCAGGCGGAATTCCACGGAGAACGGCGCCTGCGCGGCGAAGGCCTCGGCCACGATCCGGGCGTGGCGCTCGAAATCCTCGGGGTGAAGCCCACTGCGCCAGCCGAGGCGCAGCTCCTCCTCGAGCGGGCGCCCGGTGAAGTCGAGCCAGCACTCGTTGTGGTGGACCGCGTGGCCGTGCTCATCGGAGCGCCACAGCATCAGCGGCACCACGTCGGCGAAGCGCCGGAAGCTGTCGCTCAACGCGATGGACCCCGCTTCCGACGCCCCTCGGCCCGGATCCCCCGCGGGGTCCGTCGCCTGCGACGCAGCCGTTCCGGACCCTGGTGGCTGACCGCCCATTCTGTACCCGACCCGCTGTGCCGAACTGTGTGAGACGCCGTTCTCGTATCCTGATGGCGCCGGTCAACGTGCCGGTAGGGGTCCCGTTCCGGTCCCACGTTGCCGCTGCGGTGCTCATCCACACGTTTGTGCGGATTTAGACGGAATGACCGGGTTTGAGGGCGTTTTGGGGCGCGGGCGCAGGGTTCGTACGTTCGGTTACAGATCATCTCCTCTTGGACAGGATATTCGATCCCAATGGCGCGCTCTTCAGCGCCGATAGAGGCGCGAATATCGGGCCGTCGGGCTACGCCGTGTCTGATCTTCGATGCGGGCTCGCGGATGCCGGATTCTTTCACCGCGTGATGCGGGGGGCTCTCCCGCACGAGCGAGTGCGCGTTAGGCCCTACGCGGTGCGAGGTGAGTACTTTTCAGCCTGCATGGGAGAGCCCCCCCCGGGGCCGATCCCGCGCTGCGTGAACCCGCCCGGGCGGCCCGACTTCAGGCCCGGATCAGCTTCGAGACCACCGCCAGGAGCTGCTCCGGCTTGAACGGCTTGGTGATCCAGCCGGTGGCGCCGGCGGATTTCGCCTGCTGCTTGATGCTGTCGTCCGATTCGGTGCTCAGGAACAGGATTGGCACGCCCGCGCAGGACGGCACCGTGCGCAGCTGCTTGATCATCTCGATGCCGTTCATCACCGGCATGTTGAGGTCGGTGATCACCAGGTTGATCGTCTCGGCCTTGGCCTTGGCGAGGCCTTCGGCGCCGTCCTCGGCCTCGATCACCGTGTGGCCGGCGGGGCCCAGCACGATCTTGATCATCTGGCGGATGCTGGGCGAATCGTCGACGGCGAGTACGGTGGCCATGAAGGGAATCCGGTGTTGAGGTCAGAGGGCTGAGGCGGAATCCGCCGTGAACGGGGCGTGCGGCGTGAAGCCGGCGCGCCGGAAGGCCGCCGCGACCGCGTCGGGCGGGTTGGTCAGGTCGAGGGTGGCGCCGCGCGCGCCGGCCGACTTGGCGGCCGCGACCACGAGTTGGACGAAGGTGACGTCGACCTTCTCGACCGCCGCGCAATCCAGCAGGAGGCCGGGCGCGCCGTCGAGCGCCGCCAGCAGGTCGGCCTGGAGGGCCTGCGCCGTCCGGAGCGTGCATTCCGGCGGCAGGGTGAGGGTGGCGGGTTCGGCCATGAGGAATCCGTTGCGGTTGCACGGCCAGACGGGCTGTAGTCGATCTCTTTAAGATTCGCGGCCGTTAAGTTTCCCTTGAGCTGATCATAGCGAGGGACGTTGTCCGACCCTTGGCCTCGGGTTTCCTGTTGAAAACTGCCGAGGTGCGCCTGGTGTACCATTTTGTATTGTAAAAGCTGATTGGTGAATTTACCGGCAAGAAAATCGACACTTGCTGGTATTCGATCGCATTTTGACCCAAGAACGCCGAAAGCATTGATATTCGCGGATCGAAATATATCCGCAATCTCCGCGTGGTGTGGGTCGCATAATCCGTGTGATCGGCTGCGCATATTGCCTCGGTCATAACTGTTCATTCAGATGACTGGCCTAGGCACCGGGGGTTCACAGTCGTGCGTTCGAGCCTGTCCCCGGCAAGATCTGACAGAGTCCAAGGAATACCTATCGATGGCCTTCTGGGGGCGTGCGAATCTGAAGTCGGATCACGAGGCTGCATCGGATTCGCTCGCGGCGCTCGACCTCGACCGGGAGGCGTCCCCCGTGCCGGCCGTGCCGGTGCCCCCGCTTGGGGCCGCGGATGTGATCCAGGCCCGGCTCGGCCTGTCCGAGGTCCAGCGCAAGACCCTTGACGTCCTGATCGACGAACTCGGGATTATCTCGGCGGATGTCGAGACCGACGTCCACGGCCTGTCGGACCGGTTCCAGCGCATCGCCACGACCACCCGGGGGCAGTCGGAGATCGTGCAGGGGCTGGTGACGGCGATCCAGTCGGTGCGGATCGACGGGGCCGAGCGGCCGCTCGCCGAGGTCGCCACGGCGCTCGGCGAGATCCTCGCGATGCTCAACGACAAGATCGGCTTCATGTCGTCCCGCGGCGCGACCATGGAGAGCGCGCTGAACGGCGTGCTGGGCGAATTGTCCTCGGTAGACGGCAGCGTCGCCGAGATCGAGAAGATCAACCGCCAGACCAACCTGCTGGCTTTGAACGCCAAGATCGAGGCTGCCCGGGCCGGGGAGGCCGGGCGGGCCTTCGCGGTGGTGGCCGACGAGGTCCGCAGCCTGGCCGGCGCGATCAACGCCCTGTCCGGGGTGATCAAGCAGCAGATCGGCTCGATCGCGGGCGGCCTGCGCAGCAGCCACGCGCTCCTGCACGACATCGCCACCATCGACATGTCGGAGGAGAGCCGCAACGCCGACGCCCGGGTCCGCATGGTGATGCAGGCTCTGGTCGAGCAGAGCTCGCGGTTCGCCGGCGTGCTGAGCCAGACCGTGCAGACCACCGAGGCGATCACCCAGGACGTCTCGGGCGCGATCGTGGCCATGCAGTTCCAGGATCTCGCCAAGCAGCGCATGCAGAACCTGCAGGCGATCCTGCGCGCCTTGCAGGCCGAGCCGGACCGCCGGGCCGAGGCGGAGCGCGACTGGGCCGTGGCATTGATCGCCGGTTGCACCCTGGGTGAGGTCCGGGAGCGGTTGTCCCGCCGCCTGCTCGGCACCGCGGCGCCGGCGTCGGATGCGGATGATGATCCCATGGCCGGGGTGGATCTGTTCTGATCCGGAGGCGGATTTTGCAGTGCATCGAACGCATTCAGCAGAATATCCGGAAAACCTATTCGATAAATTCCGAATTGTCGCTGTTTTCGCACAACGAGTAAGTATAAACTGCCATATGTGGTGGTTATAAAAGGATAAAAGATTGGTATATATTGTTTATTCTAGGATTGGATGGGTCCGGATTCTGAAAAAATTAGGAGTAAAGAACTTTTAACTCAGATCAGGTCTTCACTTTTTAACGGTTTTAAGGTAGTGTCATTCCCGTGTGATGGACCGAGTCTTCGGTCGATCGGGCGTCGGCCGGCAGGATCGCGAGATCTAGCCTCGGGTCGGCGCCCGGGCCGGGTGCGGAAGTGCCCCGGTTCCTGAAAGACGGTGCAACGGGATCCGCTCGACGATGACTGATCACGATCCGCGCGCGGTGTTTCTGGCCGAGGCCAACGAGCTTCTCGATCGGCTGGAGACGACGCTGCTCGACCTCGGCGACCGGCCAGACGATTCGGCGCTGATCGACACGGCGTTCCGGGCCCTGCACACGATCAAGGGATCGGGGGCGATGTTCGGCTTCGACCGGGTCGCCGCCTTCACGCACGATTTCGAAACCGCCTTCGACCTCGTCCGCCGCGGCGAGGTCCCGACCAGCGCCGACCTGGTCAACGTGTCGCTGTCGGCCAAGGACTTTATCCGCACGCTGATCGAGGATCCCGACGCCACCGCCCCGGTGATCGGCGAGGCGATCCTGGCCGAGCTCGAGCGCCTGATCAGCCGCGCGAAGGAGGCGCCCGAAACCGAGCTGGCGGCCGAAGGGCCGAGCCCGGATCCCGCGACCGAAGGCTGGCGGATCGGGATTGCCTTTGCCCCGGACGTGCTGCGCAACGGCACGAACCCGCTGGCCCTGCTCGACGAGCTGCGCGAACTCGGCCCCTGCACGGTCGTGCCGCGCGTCGCGGACCTGCCCGACCTCGCCGGCCTCGACCCGGAGAGCCTGGCGCTCGGCTGGGACGTCACGCTCCGCGGGGGCGCGACCCGCGAAGCGATCGAGGACGTCTTCCTGTTCGTGCGCGACGATATGGTGCTGACCCTGGCGCCGCTGGACGCGCCCGAGCCCGCCCGCGAACCCGCCCTGGATCCTTCTCCCGCGCCCGTTCCGGTGCCGATGCCGGTGTCGGCTCCTGCCCCGGCGCTCGCCCGATCCACCGCCACACCGGCCGTCGAGCCTGCACCCGCGCCCGCCGCGAAGCCGCCGGAGGCCGAGC
>NZ_LHCD01000010.1:0-154704 GCF_001262595.1 Methylobacterium sp. ARG-1 | reverse complement strand
GAGGCTGTGTCAAAAGTCCCTTCTGAGATAGACTTGCGGCCTCATCTGCGGAGGCCAGCATGGGTCGGTTCGTCGAAGGGCAGGACCGTCGGCAGTCCTGGTTGCTGCCCAGTTCGCTGGATGACTATGTCACCGCCGACAATCCGGTTCGGGTGATCGAGGTCTTCATCGACGAACTCGATCTGGGTGCGCTTGGCTTCACCCGCTCCGAGCCTGCGGCGACCGGGCGGCCTGCCTATGACCCGGCCACGCTTCTGAAGCTCTACCTCTACGGCTATCTCAACCGCGTGCCGTCGAGCCGGCGACTTGAGCGTGAGGCACAGCGCAACATCGAGGTGATGTGGCTGACCGGTCGCTTGGCTCCCGATCACAAGACGATCGCCAACTTCAGGCGCGACAACGGAACTGCGATCCAAGCGGCCTGTCGGCAGTTTGTGGTGCTGTGCCGGGATCTGCAGCTCTTCGCCGGGGCGACCGTCGCCTTGGACGGGTCGAAGTTTAAGGCGGTCAACAACCGGGACCGCAACTACACCGTGGCCAAGGTCGCCAAGCGCTTGGAACAGGTGGAGGCCAGCATCGCCCGCTACCTCGCGGCGCTCGACAGGGCGGACAGGGAGGGCAACGACGTCCCCGAGGCACGCACGCAGCGCATCGGCGAGAAGATCGCCGCCCTGCGCCGCCAGATGGCCTTCCTGCGCGAGATGGAGGCGCAGGTGGAGACCGCAGACGACGGACAGGTCTCGCTGACCGACCCGGACGCGCGCTCGATGGCGACGAGCGGGCGCGGCACCGGCATCGTCGGCTACAACGTCCAGATTGCGGTTGACCCCGAGCATCATCTCGTCGTCGCCCATGAGGTCATCAACGAGGGCCACGACCGAACCCAGCTCGTGCCGATGGGCGATCGGGCCAAGCAGGCCATCGACGCGGGCGAGATCGTGGTCCTGGCCGATCGCGGCTACTACAGCGGTGACGAGGTTCTGGCCTGCGAGGGCACGGGCATCCTGCCGGCCATGCCGCGGGCCGACACGTCGGGTCGAGCCAAGAAGGGGCTCTTCGTGCGCGCCGACTTCGTCTACGCCGCCGCGGCCGATCACTACGTCTGTCCCGCCGGCGCTGTGCTGACGAAGTCTAACGCTCGCTCCGATCGACACGGTGACATCGACCACTACCGCAACCTGGAGGCCTGTCATGCCTGCGCGATGCGGGCGCGCTGTACGACCGAGAAGTTCAAACGCTTCAAGCGCTGGAAGCACGAGGCGGTGCTGGAGGCCATGCAGAGGCGGCTCGATGCCATGCCGGACGCCATGGCGGTCAGACGCGCCACGGTCGAGCACGTCTTCGGGACGCTGAAAGCTTGGATGGGCAGCACGCCCTTCCTGACGAAGGGCCTGAAAGGCGTGCGAACCGAGATGAGCCTCGCGATTCTTGCCTACAACATGAAGCGGATGATCCGCCTGTTTGGCGCAGCCTGGCTCATCCAGGCCATTCGAGCCTGAAGCGGCCCACCGCGCCGCCGTCATCATCCTGCCAAGCGACGCTGCCGGCCACGAGCAACGCGTTTTGACACGGCCTCGCACGAAAACGGCCCTCGGGATGGGATGCCGTTACCGCTCGCCCTGCGGCACCGCCGGCACGCCGTCCGCGAAGGGGCCGCCGCCGGCGCTGAACAGCTTCCGCAGGAAGCCGGGGGCGATCGCCGAGAGCGGGTTCACGCTCACGTCCGGGGAGGAGAGCTTGCCGGCGACGCGGAAATTGACCGCGAACAGGCCCTCATTGTGCCCGCCGCCCAGCAGCGGCCCGAGCAGCGGCAGCTGCGAGGCGACGTTGTTGAGCCCGTAGAGCGGCACGAAGGTGCCGTTCATGTCGGTGCGCTCCCGGCCGGTATCGAGCCAGCCCGACAGGGTGAAGCCCATCGCGGCGTTGGAGATCGCCGCGTCGCTGAAATCGACCCGGCTGCCGCTGCGCACGAAATTTGCCCGCATCCGGTCGAAGGTCACGTCGCCGGCCGCCCGGCCCGGGGCGATGCGGCGGCCGCGGGCCGATTCCGCCTCGGCTGGCTCCGGCCCCTGCGCCATGATGCTCGACAGGGCCGGCTCGTTGCGGAGCGAGAAGTCGCGGATCTGGACCACGCCGGATTGCGGGCCGTCATTGAGGCCGATCCCGGCGGTCAGGCGGCCACCATACATCCGCCGGTAGACGTCGACGAAGCGCAGCGTCGCGCCGGCATCGGACGATTCCACGGAAAGCATCGGCACGCCGCGCTCGCCCCTTGTGACCGTGGCGGCGAACGGCGCCGCGCGGAAGCGCCCGGTGATGTTGGCCGCCCGCAGGGTCCGGCCGTGCAGCGACAGCCGCAGGTTGGCGTTGGTCAGGGCTTCGTCGTTGAAGCCCGCCACGATCGGCACCTGGATGTCGGCGTCGATATCCTTCGGGTTGGGATCCCTGGTCTCCTTGCCGCCCTTGGCGTCCGGGCCGCCCAGCGACTTGAGGAACGGCCGGGCATCGACCACCGCGCCGCGCACCACGACCTTGTAGCCGCCGCCGGTGCGGTCGAGGCTCACCCGCATGTCGTCGCCCGGCGACAGCTTGACGCTCGTCAGGTCGGCGCGCTCGAGGCCGCTCTCGGGGCTGATCGTGAGGCTGCCGCGGGCGGCGGCCGGAGCGGCGTCGAGGGCGAAGTCGCGCAGCTCGTAGGTCTGGCCGCCATCCACCAGCGTGAAGCTGACGCGGCCCGGCTTGCCCGCCAGCTTGGTCAGCCCGGGCACCAGCCCGTCGATGCCGGCCTTGGCGAGATCCGCCTCGACCCGGATCGGCGGCTTGCCGGAGCCCGGCCGGCCGATCGGCACGACGGCGCGGACCGGAATCGTCCCCGAGAGCTGCGGCGCGGTCGGCAGGCCCTTCTTGCCGCGCAAGGCATCGTCGAGGGCGAGGTTGACCACCGCCTCGCCGGGCTGGCCGACCTTGGGCTGGCGCAGGTCCACCGAGATCGGCGCACCCGCGACCCGGCCGTCGCCCTTCAGCGTGAAGGCGCCGCGGTCGTACAGCAGGGAGAACTTGCCCGATTCCAGGCGGTCCTTGCCCATCACCTTGTCGACCGAGAGGTCGGAGAGCGTTCCCGACAGGGTCACGGGCAGGTTCGGCAGGTCGGGCACGTGCTTGAGGTCGAGGGGGAAGTCGACCCGCAGGTCGGCGCCGCCCTTGATCGTGGCCGGGTCCAGGTCGACGCTCATCAGGCTCTTGAACAGCTTCGCCTGGAGCACGGAGGCCATGCCGTCCGCGCCGCCGGAGAGCCGCATGCCGATCTGCGCCACCACCCGGTCCGGGGTGATCTGCGGGATCACGAAGCTGCCGTCCGAGATCGCCAGCCCGCGCCCGTCCGGGCCGCGGACCTCGGCCGTCACATTGCGCACGGTGGTCGAGCGCCCGGTGATGGTCCCGGAGACGTTGCCCTTGACCACCGGCGGCGCGTCCGCGGTGACGTCCAGCGCCGCGTCCGAGACCCGGAAATCGATATGCACCGCGTCGTCGGGGGCGGGCTCGCCCTTGGTCGCGGCAGCCAGCACCGTCCCGGACATCTTCACGCGGATGTCGACGGAATCGATCCGGCCCCGGCGCAACTGGTCCACCAGGTAGGTGCGGGCCGGCGGCGCGATATGCTCCGGCCACAGGCGCAGCCCGGTCCGGACCTCGCCGTCATGGCCGAGGATGCGGAGGGTCAGGCCGCCCTCGTCGGCGGTCGTGCCGATCGTGCCGGTGATCACCCCCTGCACACCCGGCGCCGAGACGTTGAGCGCGTCGATGGCGATGCCGCCGTCGCGGCCGGTGAGCTGCGCGTCCAGCGCGTCGATCTTCACTGGCGCGTCCTGGGCGGTCGCCCCCCGCAGGGTCGCGTCGCGGCCCGACAGCGTCGCGGTCCAGGCCGTGGCGGCGTCCGGCGGGCTTCCCGTCCAGGCCCCGGTCAGGTGCACCGCGTTGCCGGCGCCCCGGTAATCCAGCCCGGTGAGCGACATGACCCGGCCGGCCTCGTCCCAGTTCAGGGTGGCGTCCAGGCTCTCGACCGTGACCGGGTTGAAGTCCTTCTCCTCGATCAGGAAGGTGCCGTCGCCGGTATGGACCTTGGCGCTCATGGTCTTGATGCGCCCGGCCGCCAGGCTCACATCGGCACGGGCCGAGAGCTTGAGGTCGGTGGTCAGCGGCAGGCCCGACTGGCCCGAGAGCAGCAGCAAGTCGGGCACCGGCAAATCGTCCAGGGTGATCACGCCCGAGCGCGCGTGTTCTGTGCCCTCTTGCCCCTCCCCGCCCTCCCGCAGGGAGCCTCCGAAGCGCCACTCGCCGTGCGGTCCGTCGAGCCGCAACTCGAAGTTGCGGGTTCCGTTCACCGGATCGCGCCCGAACAACCCGTTGACCCGGGCGAACACCGCCCGCTCGCGGCCGTCATCGTCGATCAGCCGCAGGCGCGCATCGGTGAGGCGGGCGCGGTCGAGGGCGCCGACGATGCCGCTGGAATCGAGCACCACGCCGAAGATCGACGCCACGGTCGCCGAGAGCGGCGAGACCTTGCCCCGGGCGTCGTCCACGCTCGGCAGTGTGTGCGGCTCGATATCGACCGGGTGGTTGGCCTCGGAGGCCGCGAACGCGATCGAGCCGTCCCGGTGCACCAGGGCGGTGGTCTGGGTCTCGCGGAACTCGATCGAGCGCGGCTGCAGGTTGAGATGCAGGAGCCCCCAGGGATCGAGGCTGACCACGGCGAGCGGCGCCCGCACCACCAGGTCGCCCTGCGGGTTGCGAATGTCGAGGCCGGAGAAGCGCAGGCTCAGGGCGTTCTCGCGGTCGAGCTCGAGGCTGCTGCCGCGGATCGCGATGCTCCAGCCCGGCCCGATCCGCTCGGCCACGGCGGCCGCGACCCGGCGCGACAGGGCGTCGATCTGCAGCGGGCCGTTCGACAGACGCAGCACCGCCAGCCCGATCCCGCTGCCGACGAGCAGCACCAGGGTCAGCGCGCCGACGAGGCAGAACCCGCCCCAGCGTCGTGCCCTCCCCCGAGGCTTGCCTGCCAAGGTCGTCTCGTCCGCCATCGGGACCCTTGTTCCGGGTGCTTCGCGCGCGGAACTCCGCGGCCGGTGGATCGAAGTGCGGCCGCGCTTTACAGCGGGCTTGACTCCGAGTTCTGGTCGGGCGGCGCGGCGCAACCTCATGGAGCTGCCGCGCACGGCGGGACTGCACACCATCAATCGGCCGAAAGGAAGGCACGATGCCATTGTCAGAGGGCGATCCGGCCCCCGATTTCGACCTCCCCGCCTCGGGCGGAGGACGGGTCGCGCTGTCCGCGCTCAAAGGTCACAAGATCGTGCTCTACTTCTACCCGAAGGACGACACGAGTGGCTGCACCCTGGAGGCGCAAGACTTCAACGGATTGCTGCCGGCCTTCGCGGAGGCCGACGCGACAGTGATCGGCCTGTCGCCGGATCCGGTGAAGAGCCACGACAAGTTCTGCGGCAAGTACGGCCTCGCCTTCCCGCTCGCCTCCGACGAGGACAAGGGCGTGCTGGAGGCCTACGGGGTCTGGGTCGAGAAGAGCATGTACGGGCGCACATACATGGGCGTGGAGCGCACCACCGTGCTCGTCGATCGCGCGGGGCGCATCGCGAAGATCTGGCCGAAGGTGAAGGTGCCCGGGCATGCCGAGGCGGTGCTGGAGGCCGTCCGGGCGCTGCCCTGACCGGGCGCGGCGCGACGGATCCTTAACCCTAAGCGGGTCTGAATGGCGGCTCCCACGGGGCCGTCTTGATGCATCGCCCGCCGCTTCCGAAAATCCTCGCTGCCGGCTTCGCCTTCGCCCTGATCTGGGCGCTCGGCGCCTCCTACCTGATCGTGTTCCACGACGACGTGCTGGCCGGCTTCGTCGCCCGCCAGGGGGCCATGCGGGACGCCTACGAGGCCCGTCTCGCCGAGCTGCAGGACCGGCTCGACCGGGCGGGCCGCGATCGGGCCGGGGCCGAGACGAGCCTGGCTGAGCGGGTCGCGGCGGCGCTGGAGCGCCAGGCCGAGCTGGAGCGGCGCCAGGCGGCCCTGGCCACCCTCGGCGCTCAGGTCTCCGATCCGCTCACCACCGGCGCGCTGCCGCGTCCGGATGCGGACCCGGACGGGTTCAGTCTGCGCCCGCCCGAGGCGGGCCCCCGGCCGCGCCTGCCCGCCCTCCCCCGTCGCAGCGCCATCGACGCCGAGACCGGTCTGATCCGGCTGGAAGCCCGCCTCGACGGCCTGCGGGCCGCACAGGGCGAGCGCCTCGCCCGGGTGGTCGAGCGGGCGGGCGACACGGTCCGGCGCCTGCGCGGTCTGATCGGCCGCACCGGCCTCGACCCCGACCGCCTCGACCGTGCGGCGGCCGGCGGAACCGGCGGCCCGCTGGTTCCCCTCGGTCCCGACATGCTGGACGGGGCCGGCGTCGCCAATAGCTTCGCGAGCAACCTGGACCTGGCCCGTCGGACGCTCGGCGACGGCGAGCGCCTGCACCAGCTCGTCGCCACTCTGCCGCTCGGCCGGCCGACCCGTGGCGAGCCGGTCGTGTCGAGCCCGTTCGGGACCCGGCTCGACCCGTTCACCCGGGGGCTGGCGCTCCATACCGGCCTCGACCTCAAGGCCGAATCCGGCGAGCCCACCCGCGCCACCGCCCCCGGCCGGGTGAGCGCCGCAGATTTTGCCGGCGGCTACGGCAACATGGTCGAGATCGACCACGGCCACGGCGTCGTCACCCGATTCGGCCACCTCGCCCGCATCTTCGTCCGGACCGGCCAGCGCGTCGCCGCGGGGGACGTGGTCGGCCTCGTCGGCTCGACCGGGCGCTCCACCGGGGCGCACCTGCATTACGAGACCCGGATCGACGGCGAGCCGGTCGACCCGCAGCGCTTCCTCGAGGCCGGCGGCGATCTCGCGGCGGTGCTCGCAACCGACTGAGCCGTCGCCGGAATCAGAGATTCATGTTATCGTGGCGCCTCCGATCGGAGGCCGCCATGGCATGGGCTGGGAGGCGCGACGCCCGCATGAGCGTCGCCGAATACCGGCGCTGGGTCGAGCCGCGTCCGGACGAGGAGCGCTGGGAACTGCTCGACGGCGAGCCGGTGCTGATGGCGCCGCCGAGCGCTCGACACCAACGCATTGTGACCAACCTGCTCACGCGTCTCGATGGTCTGGCCGAGCCTCGGGGCTGCGGCGCCTACCCGGGCCTCGCCATCCTCAGCGACGCGATGGACGATTACGCGCCCTACCCGGATGTCGTGGTCCATTGCGGATCGATGCCGCCCGGCGGCTACGTCGACGACCCGCTGCTGATCGTTGAGGTGCTCTCGTCCGGCACCATGACCAACGACCGGGGCCGCAAGCTCGCCTTCTACGCCACCGTCCCGAGCCTCCAGACTTTGTTGATCGTCTATCAGGACGAGGCCCGGATCGAGGTCTGGCGCCGGGATGCCGGCTGGACGATGCGGGTCGCCGGGCCGGGCGAGGCTATCGCCCTGCCGGAACTCGGCGGTGCCCTGCCGGTGGGCGAGGCCTACGCCCGCGTGGCCTTCTGAACCGGCGCTGTTGCGGGCGCCGTCGCGGGTGCTACCATCGCGCCCGGATCGGAGGGCGGCGATGGCGTTGGCCGCGAAGCGCGACACGCGCATGGGATTTGCCGCGTTCAGGCGCTGGGCGGAGGATCGCCCGGACGAAGAGCGCTGGGAGTTGCTCGACGGCGAGCCCGTGCTCATGTCGCCGCCGCGCGAGCGCCATCAGCGCATCGTCATGAACCTGGCCGGGCGCCTGGATGCCCTCGCCGAGCCGCGGGGCTGCCGCGCCATACCGGGCCTGGGGATCGTCAGCGCCGAGCAGGACGATTTCGTGCCGATCCCCGACGTGGTGGTGCGCTGCGGACCGCCGCTGTCGGACGGCTACGCGGAGGACCCGCTGCTGGTGGCCGAAGTGCTGTCGCCGTCCACGATGAGCCTGGACCGGGGCCGCAAGATCGACTTCTACCGCACGGTCCCGAGCCTCAGGGGCCTGCTGATCGTCTATTCCGACGAGGTGCGGGTCGAGGTCTGGCGCCGGGGGCCCTCCGACTGGACCGTGCAGGCGCTGGGCCCCGGCGGCAGCGTCGCGCTGCCGGAACTCGACGGCACCGTGCCGGTATCCGACATTTACCGCGGCCTCGCCGACTGAGCCCCGCACCCGATCGCAACGCGCCGGTCTCCCCGGCCCAGCAGAGCTTCAAGGCAACCGACTTGCCCCATTTCGAAGATTTCTACGCGGCCAAGCTGCGCGGCGCCCTCGGCGTGACGGACGCGGAATCGGTGCTCGACCTGCGCGGCGCCAACCGGGCGACCGCGGAGGCGTCCCTCAAGGACATGCTGGAGCGCAGCCGCTTCGCCAAGGGCAAGACCGTGGCGATCCGCCTGGACCCGCCCCCGGAGGGCGGCGGCGAGACCCTGTTCCAGCCGGCCGGCCGCCTGCTCCTCGACGCGAAGCGCCGCGGCCTGATCGAGCGCCTGCACACCCTCCCAGCCCAGGACGGGCTCGGCTTCTACGTCGCTCTGGCCGGTCGCTCGGAGCGGACGCCGATGTGATCCGGGCGATCGGTATCGAGCTGGCAACGGATCGGGTCCGGGCGTCCGGGCGTTGACCGGTCCCGCATCATCGGATCCCGCCCGTGCCGAACCTGATCTCCTGCCCCGACCGGTGCCGCGCATGACGCCCGTTCCGGGCGGTCGCAACACGATCGAGCGCATCGCCCGTTTCGGCTACGGCGCCCGCGGGGTCGTCTACGTCGTGGTCGGCGCCCTGGCCCTGCTCGCGGCGATCGGCCAGGGCGGCCGGGCCGGCGACAGCAAGGATGCCCTGCGCGCCGTCCTGAACGGGCCGTTCGGCGCCGTCCTGGTCGGGCTGATCGCCCTGGGGCTCGCCGGATTTGCGCTCTGGCGCCTGGTCGAGGGCGTGACCGATGCCGACCGCCGGGGCACGTCCGCCAAAGGGCTGGCGGTGCGCGGCGCGCATCTCATCAGCGCCGTGATCTATTTCGGTCTGGCCGTCAGCGCGGCCTCGCTCAGCCTCGGCCTCGGGATGAGCGGCGGCGACGGCGTCCATGACGGCACCGCCTGGCTCCTGGCCAAGCCCTTCGGCCGCTGGCTCGTGGCGCTCGTCGGCCTCGGCGTGATCGGCGGAGGCTTCGGGTTCCTCGGCAAGGCGTGGCGGGGCGACGTCACCGACCGGCTCGCCCTGGATGACCAGGCCCGCGACCGCTGGGCCGGGCCGGTCGGGCGCTTCGGCTACGCGGCCCGGGGCATCGCCTTCCTGATCATCGGCGGCTTCCTGGTGGCGGCGGCCTGGCATCAGCGCTCGTCGGACGCGAAGGGCCTGGCCGAGGCCTTCGCGCTGCTGCGCGCCCAGCCCTATGGCTGGATCCTGCTCGCGCTGGTCGCGGCCGGCCACGCCGCCTTTGGGGCGTTCGGGCTGATCCAGGCCCGCTATCGGCACATCGACGCGCCCGACATCGACCGGGTGGACGACGCGGCCGGGGCGGCCGTCCGGGCGCTGCGGTGAAAGATAAGTCTTTGTAAATCGTCGCCCGTGCCCCATGTAGAGTTCACCCTCCGCGCAATCCCGTGCCCTGGGCGACGATGCGGAGACGATAATGGCCAGGACTCTGATTACGGGTAAGGCGCAGACCGTAACGACGGAAGACTTTAACGAGCGCGTTCGGGTCCTGCTCGTCGACAAGATTTACCCGCTGAAGGGCCGGACCTACCAGAAGAATTTCAAGACCGGCTTCTCCGGCGCGATCGTCAAGTAAGGTACGCCACCGGCCGGGTGCCCCCGGGGCGTCCGGCCCCGCGTTGACAGGGCGGATGCCGCAGCGGATACCGCGCGGCACCCCATCCGGCCCCCGATGCAGCAGCGCTTCTACAAGATCGCGGTGATGGTGGCCCACGACCTCGCGGCGACCGCCGCCGCCGTGGTGCTCACCTTCCTGTTCCGCTTCCAGGGCGGCATGTTGGACGAGCGCCTGCACGCCCTGCCGCTGCTGCTGCCGCCGTTCCTGCTTTTCGCCGGCCTCGTCTATGCCCGGTTCCGGCTGTACCGGACCAAGTGGCGCTTCGCCTCGCTGCAGGATCTCGCCGGGATCGTCCGGGCGTCGAGCGTCCTGGCGCTCGCCCTCTTGGTGACCGACTGGGTCCTGGTCTCGGCCGACCTCTACGGCTTCTACTTCTTCGGCAAGATCGCGATTTTTTTGTACTGGGTCCTGCAGATCTTTCTGCTCGGGGGCGCGCGCCTCGCGTTCCGGTACCTGAAGGACACCCGCTCCCGGCAATCGAGCGCCCGGGCCGCCACCGTGCCGACGCTGCTGCTCGGGCGCGGCGGCGATATCGACGTGCTGATCCGCGCCATCGAGACCGGCTCGGTCAGGAAGCTGGCGCCCCGCGGGATCCTGTCGCCCCGGGCGGACGAGACCGGGCAGTTCATGCGCGGCGTGCCGGTGCTCGGCGGCTTCCGCGACCTCGAACGGGTGGTGGCGGAGCTGGCGGCGAGCGGCGAGCCGGTCCGGCGGCTGGTGGCCGCCCCCAGCGCCCTGGTGCCGGAGGCCGCCCCGGACGACCTGATCGCCCGCGCCCGGCGGCTCGGCCTGCCGCTGGCCCGCGTGGTCGGGCTCGGCGAGGGCGCGCAGGGACCCGAGCTGGCCCCCCTCGAGATCGAGGACCTGCTCCTGCGCCCCACCGTGGCGATCGACCGTCCGCGCCTCGAGGCGTTCCTGACCGGCCGCCGGGTGGTGGTGACCGGCGGCGGCGGCTCGATCGGCTCGGAGATCTGCCTCCGGGCCGTGGCCTTCGGGGCCGCCGCGGTGCTGGTGCTCGAATCCTCGGAGCCGGCCCTGCACGGCATCCTCAGCCACCCGGCGATCCTGTCCGCGGAGGCGGCGGTGACCGGCGTGCTCGCCGACATCCGCGACCGGGACCGGACCCATCAGGTCATCGCGGCGTTCCGGCCCGATTGCGTGGTCCATGCCGCCGCGCTCAAGCAGGTGCCCTATCTGGAGCGCGACTGGCAGGAGGGCATCAAGACCAACGTGTTCGGCTCGATCAACGTCGCCGAGGCCGCGGTGGCGGCGGGCGCCCGGGCGCTGGTGATGGTCTCTACCGACAAGGCGATCGAGCCGGTCTCGCAGCTCGGCGTCACCAAGCGCTTCGCCGAGATGGTCGCGCAGGCGCTGGACGCCGAGCAATCGGCCAGGCCGGACCATCCGACCCGGCTGATCGCGGTGCGTTTCGGCAACGTGCTCGGCTCGGTCGGCTCGGTGGTGCCGGTGTTCAAGGCGCAGATCGCCCGGGGCGGCCCGGTGACCGTCACGCATCCCGACATGGTGCGCTACTTCATGACCGTGCGCGAGGCCTGCGACCTCGTGCTGACCGCGGCCTCCCACGCCGACGGCGAGGGCCGCACCGCCCCGGAGGCGGAGCGCGCCGCGGTCTACGTGCTCAAGATGGGCCAGCCGGTGCGGATCGCCGAACTCGCCGAGCGGATGATCCGGCTGGCCGGGTTCGAGCCGGGAGCGGAGATCGAGATCGCCTATACCGGCGCCCGGCCCGGCGAGCGGCTCAACGAGATCCTGTTCGCCCGGGAGGAGCCCCGGGTCACCCTGCCGGGCATCGACGGCGTGATGGCGGCCCGCCCGGTCTTCGCCGACCGCGCCCGGCTCGACGCCTGGGTGGCGCAACTGCGCGCCGCCGTCGCGGCGGGCGACCGGGCCGCCGCGGAGGCCGTGTTCGAGGCGGCAGTGCCGCATTTCCGCGAGCGCCACGCGCAACGGCCGGCGGGGCGGGAGCCGGCTTCCGCCGGGGCGGCGATCGCGGACGAGTCGATGGCCGGTGCGGCGAGCCCCGCGATCGGCTGACGCGTTCGGCTCCCAGGGGCGACCTCGTGTTTCGTCCCATCCAACCCCCTCATCTTGAGGCGATGGAGCGAAGCGGAGGCCTCGAAGGAGCCCTCCAGCCGGCCGCGCGATCCCTGGGGACCTCCTTCGAGGCCCGCTGACGCGGGCGCCTCAGGATGAGGGGTGTGGATGGGAAAGACCGTCACCGCCCTGAACTCAGCCCCCCTCCCGCGCCAACCGGGCCAGCCCGTCCCGGGTCGGTGCGGCCGGGCGCCATCCGAGTGCCGCGAGGCCGTCGGCGCGCGCCTCCAGGCCCTCGGCCACCCGGGCGAACAGCGCCTCCCGGCCGGTCAACCGGCAGGCCAGCCCGAGCAGGCCGGCCGGCACCGGGACCAGGCCGGGCTTGCGGCCGAGGCCGGCGCGCAGCGCAGTGAGCATCTCGGCCAGGCTGAGCGGGTCCGGGTCGGCGGCGATCAGGGCGGATCGGATCGGGTCCGGCGCCCGCAGCACCGCATCCACGGCCCCCGACAGGCTCTCCAGGGATATCAGCGAGCGCCGCGCCGCCAGCCCGCCCAGCGGCAGGGGATAGGGGCTGCGGGCGAGCCGCAGCAGCGCGGCCATGTTGCCCTTCACGCCGGCGCCGTAGACCAGGACCGGGCGGAGCGCGACCCAGTCGAGCCCGATCTCGGCGAGCGCCCGCTCGGCCTCCAGCTTGGAGCGGCCGTAGGCGTCGGTGGGCCGGGGCTCGTCGTCCTCCCCGACCACGGCGGACGCGCTGGCCCCGATCTGCGCGCGGATCGAGGACAGGAACACGAAGCGGCGCACCTTCGCCCGGGCAGCGGCCTCCGCGAGCTTGCGCGTCGCCTCCGTGTTGAGGGTGCGGTAATCGTCCTCGGGGGCGCCCGACGTGGACGAGGTGAGATTGGCGTGGGCGAGGCCCGCCGAATGCACCACCGCGTCCACGCCGCTGAGCGCCGCCGCCATGTTGATCGGGCGGGTCAGGTCGCCCACCACCGCGCTCGCGGCCCCCTCCGGCAGGGCGGTCGGCCGGCGCAGCAGCACCCGGACCTTGTAGCCGCGGGCGGTGAGGTCGGCGAGCAGGTGGCGGCCGATGAACCCGGTGGCCCCAGTGAGCGCGATCGATCCGGTCACGGGCTGGGGGCACCTTCGGCATGGGCCGGCGCGGGGGCGCGGGCGAAGCGGCGGAGCAGGGCGGCGACCAGGGCGAGCCCGGCCGCGAGAGCCCCGAGCGTGACCGGCCAGGACGGCCAAAACAAGGTCGCGGCGGCGAGCGCGGCCAGGACGAGGTTGACCCCGAACACCCGCGCCACGACGCCCGAGACGGTCAGGCCGTTGTTGGTCGCGCGCTGGTAGTAATGGCCGCGATGCGCCTCCCAGACCCGCTCGCGCCGTGCCGCCCGGGCGGCGAGCGTCAGGCTGGCATCGGCGAGGTAGACGAGCGGCAGCAGCAGGGCGGCGGCGAGCCCCCCCGCCAAGGCGAGCTGGCACAGGAGCCAGGCGGTCACGAGCCCGATTGGCAGTGACCCGACATCCCCGAGGAAGAGCCTCGCCACCGGCCGGTTGAACGGCGCGAAGCCGAGCAACGCCCCGAGCAGGCAGGCCGCCACCAGGGCCGGCAGCGCCGGCAGGCATCCCGCGAGCCCGAGCAGCAGCAGCGCCCCGGAGACCGGGACGATCTCGGCCACCGTCATCCAGTCGAGCCCGTCCATGAAGTTCGTCAGGTTGACGAACCAGACCCCTGCGAGCAGCGCGAGGCCGCGCTCGAGCCACAGGGGCGCCCCGGGCAGTAGACGGCCGTCGATCTGCCAGACCAGCACGCCGACGACGCCCGCCTGCACGGCGAGCCGCAGCCCGGCCGGCAGCGGGCGCAGGTCGTCCACGGCGCCGAGCAAAGCCAGGACCAGGGTGCCGCTTGCGAGCCCGATCCAGTCCGGCCGGCCGCCGATCTCGGGCGCCGCAATCAGGAGGCCGGAGATCGTCACCAGAGCCGTCACCACGGCGATCCCGCCGCCCTGCGGCGTCGGCACCGTGTGGCTCGACCGGGCGTTCGGCCGGGCCAGGGCGTAGCGCTGCAGCACCGGCCGCAGGCGCAGGATCAGCCCGGCCGACAGGGCGGCGGCGAGTGGGACAGCGAGGAGGAGAATCGTGTCGCGGACGGACGGCATGGCGCCGTCCTACGCGATCCCGCGCGCGCTCGGGAAGGCGCGCCGCCCGTATCCCGTGGGATGCGCCTCAGTAGACCTGGGCACCCTCCCGCGCCGGCTCCGGCGGAGCGCCCTGCCGGTCCAGGCTCTTCTCCACCACCTTGGCCAGGCCGATCATGATCGCGTCGATGGCGTAGTCCTTGGGGGTGTAGACCGCGCGCACGCCCATGTTCTTCAGGACCAGCTCGTCCTCGGGGGAGATGATGCCGCCGACCACGACGGGGATGTGGTCGAGCCCGGCCTCGCGCATCTGGGCGCGGACCTCGCGGACCAGCGGCACGTGGCTGCCGGACAGGATCGACAGGCCGACCACGTGGGCGCCGGTCTCCTTGGCCTTGGCGACGATCTCGGCCGGCGTCTGGCGGATGCCGTCATAGGTGACGTCGAAGCCGACATCCCGGGCGCGCAGGGCGATCTGCTCGGCGCCGTTCGAGTGGCCGTCGAGGCCGGGCTTGCCGACCACCAGCCGCGGGGTCTCGCCCAGGCGCTCGCCGAGATCGGCGATCAGCAGCTTGGCCTCCTCGGCCGCCCCGGAGGAGACGGTCTCGACCGTCACCCCGGTGGGCGCCCGGTACTCGCCGAAGACCTGCCGCAGGCGCTCGCCCCACTCGCCGGTGGTGACGCCGGCTTTGGCGGCCGCGATCGAGACCGGCATGATGTTGGCGCCCGAGCGCGCGGCCTGTTCCAGGGCGTCCAGCGCCTGGCCCACCGCCTGGGCGTCACGCTTGCTGCGCCAGTCGCGGATGCGCCCCTGCGCCTCCATCTCCACCGTCTCGGAGACGGAGAAGATCGCCCCCTCCCCGGCGGTGAGCGGCGAGGGCTCGCCCTGCTGCCACTTGTTGACGCCGACGACGATCTGTTCGCCGGCCTCGATCGCCGAGATCCGCTTGGCGTTCGACTCGACCAGGGCGCGCTTGAGGGCGCCGGTCTCCACCGCGGCGACCGCGCCGCCGATGCCGCCGATCCGCTCCAGCTCGGCCCGGGTCTCGGCCTTCAGCGCCTCAACCTTGGCCTCGATGACTTTCGAGCCGTCGAAGATATCGTCATATTCCAAAAGATCGGTCTCGAAGGCCAGGATCTGCTGCATCCGCATGGACCATTGCTGGTCCCAGGGCCGCGGCAGGCCGAGCGCCTCGTTCCAGGCCGGCAGCTGCACCGCCCGGGCGCGGGCGCGCTTGGAGAGCGTCACGGCCAGCATCTCGATCAGGATGCGGTGGACGTTGTTTTCCGGCTGCTGCTCCGTCAGGCCGAGCGAGTTGACCTGCACGCCGTAGCGGAAGATCCGCTTCTTCGGGTCGTCGATGCCGTAGCGCTCCTGGGCGATCTCGTCCCAGAGCTCGGCGAAGGCCCGCATCTTGCAGATTTCGGTGACGAAGCGCAGCCCGGCATTCACGAAGAACGAGATCCGCCCGAAGACGTCGGAAAAACTCTTCTCGTCGAATGCGGGGTCGTCGCGCACGGTGTCGAGCACCGCGATGGCGATGGCGAGCGCGTAGGATAGCTCCTGGACCGGCGTCGCCCCCGCTTCCTGGAGGTGGTAGGAGCAGACATTCATCGGGTTCCACTTCGGCACGTTCTTGGTCGTGAACAGGATCACGTCCTTGGTGAGCCGGAGCGAGGGCGCGGGCGGGAACACGTAGGTTCCCCGCGACAGGTATTCCTTGATGATGTCGTTCTGGGTGGTGCCCTGGAGGGCGTCGAGCGGCGCGCCCTGCTCCTCGGCCACCGCGAGGTAGAGCGCCAGCAGCCACGGGGCCGTGGCGTTGATGGTCATCGAGGTGTTCATCTGGGCGAGCGGGATGTCCTGGAACAGGGTCCGCATGTCGCCGAGATGCGCGATCGACACGCCGACCTTGCCGACCTCGCCGCGCGACAGCTCGTGATCGGGGTCGTAGCCGGTCTGGGTCGGCAGGTCGAAGGCCACCGACAGGCCGGTCTGGCCCTTGGCGAGGTTGCCCCGATAGAGCGCGTTCGACTCCGCGGCGTTGGAATGGCCCGCATAGGTGCGGATGATCCAGGGTTTATCGCGGGGCGTCTTGTCGCCCTCAGTCTCCGCGACGCGCGCGCCCATCCTGGCCTCCGTATGGTCTTCTTCACTATCCGCGCTCGGGGCGCAGTCTTGGCCGCACCGTAGCGAAGGCGGCCGGGCGCGTCATCCACGACAGAAGTGCAACGCGCGCCAGTACTGCTTGGGCAGCCTTTAAAAAACTTGCCCCAGAGGGCAGCCGGATTTGAGGGCCGGTCCAGGCCCCCCTTCACAAGCCCGCGCGCGAGCCAGAATTCAACGGCTCCAAACGGGAACCGGTGCGTTGGACCGCCGGCGATCGCACCGGCACCGTTTCGCACGCGTGCGGCCGCCAAATCGGGCGCGACCGGTGTCGCCCCCGATTCCAGATCCGTGACTCACCGCGCTCTCCCGTGCCGGACCGGATGGATCGGCCGGCGGGGAGCGCTTCCAAGGAGCGACAGCGATGGCCGACCAGAGCCCGCGCCTGACCACCGCGTTCGGCAACCCCATCTCCGACAATCAGAATTCGATCACTGCGGGTCCCCGCGGGCCCGTGCTGATGCAGGACTACCACCTCATCGAGAAGATGGCCCATTTCAACCGGGAGCGGATCCCGGAGCGGGTGGTGCACGCCAAGGGCTACGGGGCCTACGGCACGTTCCGGCTGACCAAGTCGCTCAGCGCCTACACCCGCGCCAAGGTGCTGACCGAGGTCGGCAAGGAGGTGCCGATGGTCGCCCGGTTCTCCACGGTGGGCGGGGAATCCGGCTCCGCCGACACCGCCCGCGATCCCCGCGGCTTCGCGCTGAAATTCTACACCGAGGAGGGCAACTGGGACCTCGTCGGCAACAACACGCCGATCTTCTTCGTGCGCGACGCGATCAAGTTCTCCGACTTCATCCGCACCCAGAAGCGCGATCCGCGCACGCACCTGAAGCCGCATTGGCGCCGCTGGGACTTCTGGAGCCTCTCGCCCGAGGCGATCCACCAGGTGATGATCCTGTACAGCGACCGCGGCACGCCGAAATCGGCCCGGTTCATGAACGGCTACGGCTCGCACACCTTCTCGCTCTGGAACGAGCGGGGCGAGCGGCACTGGGTGAAGTTCCACTTCCACACGAAGCAGGGCATCCAGAATTTTTCCGCCGAGGAGGCCGATCGGATCGCCGGCACGGATCCGGACTACTCCGCCGCCGACCTGTCCTCTGCGATCGAGCGGGGTGACTTCCCGAAGTGGAAGGTCTCCGTCCAGATCATGCCGGAGCTCGATGCCGACACCTACCGGATCAACCCGTTCGACCTGACCAAGGTCTGGCCGCACGGCGACTACCCGCTGATCGAGATCGGCGAGATGGAGCTGAACCGGAACCCGGACAACTACTTCGCCGAGATCGAGCAATCGGCCTTTGAGCCGTCCAACGTGGTGCCGGGCATCGGCTTCTCGCCGGACAAGATGCTGCAGAACCGCATCCTGTCGTACTCGGACGCGCACCGGTACCGGCTCGGCGTGAACTACCACCAGATCCCGGTGAACCAGGCCAGGAACGCCAAGGTGCAGACCTACCATCGGGACGGGGCGATGCGGACCGACGGCAACCACGGCGCTCAGGTGGACTACCAGCCGAACTCCTTCGGCGGCCCCGTGGAGGATCCGGCCTTCGCCGAGCCGCCCCTGCGCATCCAGGGCGATGCGGCGCGCTACGGTTGGCCGAACGACGACGAGGACCTCTACGGCCAGCCGCGCCAGCTCTGGTCGAAGGTGCTGAACGACGGGGAGCGCGAACGGCTCGTCAAGAACATCGTCACCTCGATGGGCGATTCCCCGCGCCACATCCAGGAGCGAATGATCGCCCACTGGTATAAAGTCCACCCGGATTTCGGCCGCGGGGTTGCGGAAGGTCTCGGGATCGACACCCGGCAGGCTGCCGCCGAATAATACTTGGTCTGCCGGAAAGGCGAATTTGAATACGGAGGCGCCGGCCTTGAGCCGGCGCCTTTTTCACATCCGAAACCCTTGGCTTTCGACTTTCGGCCCACTTGGACGCTTCGGATATCGCCGCTATAGCGCGATGAGAACCGCGGCCTTCAAGAACCACGCGGGACGAGAGGAGAGCGAGATGGCGGCGAGCGCTGCGGTCAGTCCGGCAGGCGGCGAGGTCAAGGACCTCTACGAGATGGGCGAGATCCCGCCGCTGGGTCACGTGCCGGCCAAGATGTACGCCTGGGCGATCCGGCGCGAGCGCCACGGGCCCCCGGAGCAGTCCCACCAGCTCGAAGTGCTGCCGGTCTGGGAGATCGGCGACGACGAGGTGCTGGTCTACGTCATGGCCGCGGGCGTCAACTACAACGGCGTCTGGGCCGGCCTCGGTGAGCCGATCTCGCCCTTCGACGTGCACAAGGGTGAATACCATATCGCGGGCTCGGACGCCTCCGGCATCGTCTGGAAGGTCGGCGCCAAGGTGAAGCGCTGGAAGGTCGGCGACGAGGTCATCGTCCACTGCAACCAGGATGACGGCGACGACGAGGAGTGCAACGGCGGCGACCCGATGTTCTCGCCGAGCCAGCGGATCTGGGGCTACGAGACGGGGGACGGCTCCTTCGCGCAGTTCTGCCGGGTGCAGTCGCGCCAGCTGATGCACCGGCCCAAGCACCTCACCTGGGAGGAGGCCGCCTGCTACACGCTGACGCTGGCCACCGCCTACCGCATGCTGTTCGGCCACGCGCCGCACACGGTCCGGCCGGGCCAGAACGTGCTGATCTGGGGTGCCTCCGGCGGGCTCGGCGTGTTCGGTGTGCAGCTCTGCGCGGCCTCGGGCGCCAACGCGATCGCCGTGATCTCGGACGATTCGAAGCGCGACTACGTCATGAGCCTCGGCGCCAAGGGCGTGATCAACCGCAAGGACTTCAACTGCTGGGGGCAGCTTCCCACGGTGAACTCGCCTGAGTTCCACGCCTGGACCAAGGAGGCGCGGAAATTCGGCAAGGCGATCTGGGACATCACCGGCAAGCAGGATGTCGACATCGTCTTCGAGCATCCGGGCGAGGCGACCTTCCCGGTCTCGGCGCTGGTGGTGAAGCGCGGCGGCATGGTCGTGTTCTGCGCCGGCACCACCGGCTTCAACATCACCTTCGACGCCCGCTACGTCTGGATGCGCCAGAAGCGGATCCAGGGCTCGCACTTCGCCCACCTCAAGCAGGCCTCGGCGGCGAACCAGTTCGTGATGGACCGCCGGGTCGACCCGTGCATGAGCGAGGTGTTCCCCTGGGACAAGATCCCCCAGGCCCACACCAAGATGTGGAAGAACCAGCACCCGCCGGGCAACATGGCCTGCCTGGTCAATTCCCCGCGCGCCGGCCTGCGCACCGTCGAGGACGTGATCGAGGCCGGCCCGCTCAAGCGCTGACGCCGCCCCCGGTCTCCGCCCTGTGCGGGGGCCGGATCAGCGATCCTGAGGCTGCCCCTTGCCCCCGGCCCGGCCGGGAGCGAGAACGGCCGCGCTTGTTCCAGCACCCGGGCCGGGGCGATGACCGATTCGGCGTGACGGGCGCGGGCAAGCGGGGTGACGGGCGCAGCGCCCGGACCCGGTACCGGGGGTATGGTCTTGGCGGGCGACGACGAATCTTACGTGTACGACGAGGCGACGGGCGAGTGGCTCCCGCCGGGGCAGGCGACCGCCGCGGCGGCCCCTGGACGCGCGGAGGTGCGCGATTCGGCCGGCAACGTGCTGGCGGACGGCGATTCGGTCACTCTGATCAAGGACCTGAAGGTCAAGGGCGCGAACCAGACCCTGAAGCAGGGCACGGTCATCCGGTCGATCCGGCTCACGGACGATCCCGAAGAGATCGACTGCCGCCACGACACCATCAAGGGCCTTGTCCTGCGCACCGAGTTCGTGCGCAAGCGGTAGGACCTGAGGGTTTCACAAGGTCCGGGACCTTTTGCGGGTCCAGGGCAGAGCCCCGGGTCGAGCGAAACTCGATGGCATTGGGGCTCTGCCCCGATGCCCCGCCAAAGGGCTGGGCCCTTCGGAATCCCGGTCTTTCTACCGGCGCTTGGTCTCTTCCTGCGGCAGGTGACGCCCGTAGGTCTCCTGCTTCTCGGCGCGTTCCCGGATCAGGTCGGCATAGGCCTGCCGCATCTCGGGGGAGACGCTGACGCTCTTGCCCTTGGCAGGCTTGCGCTTGGGCGCCTTCTTGAAGGTGTTGCTGGTCTCGCTCATGCCGGGCTCCGCGTCGGACCATGGCGGCGGCGCGCGGCCGGCAGGAGGTCCGAGTCGAGTCCCGATTCGGATATCCGGGCCGGCCCGCGAGGCCGGACCCCTGCCCTCTAGCGCATCGCGCGGCCGCGTGCACGGGAGAGCGGCGCTGGACGGGCAGATTTCCCTGCGCGTGACCGGCCGCGGGCCTTCGATCTGGCGCGCGGTCGAGGCCTCTGCCAAGGTTGCCGCGTTGAGCGTCGGGGACGGCGATGGATTCGCGTCGAGCAGGGCATGAACCGGGTCGTGAGACCGCGCCGCGTGGCCGGCGGACGCGTCCGCTCCTGGCGACGCTGCTGCTGGGGTTCCTGACGGCCCCTGGTCCGACCCTCGCCCAGGACCGTCCGGCCCCGGCCCGGCCGGCCCAGCCCGCGCCGAGGGCGGCGTCCCCTGCCCGGCCGCCCGCGCCCGATCCGGCCCTCGAGGCGACGAAAGCCGCGTTCGAGGCGCTGCCCGAGGCGGAGCGCAAGGCAATCCAGGACGCGCTGGTCTGGACCGGCGACTTCAACGCGGTGGTCTCGGGGGCGTTCGGCCGCCGGACCTTCGACGCGCTGAGCGCCTACCGGACCCGGACGGGCGGCGCCGATCCCCTCGACCCGCGCGGCCGGGCGGCGCTGCTGGCGGCCGGCGAGTCGGCCAGGGCGGCGGCCCGCTTCCGGATCGCCGCGGATCCCGCCAGCGGCGCGATGATCGGCGTGCCCGAGCGCCTGCTGTCGAAGCGCACCGCCCTGCCATCCGGCACTCGCTGGCAGAGCGCGGATGGGCGCGTGACCCTGGAGACCCGGGCCTTCCCGCCCGGGACCGAGACCCTGGACAGCCTGTTCGACCAGGCCACCGCGCCGCTTCCCAACCGCAAGGTCACCTACAAGCTGCGACGGCCGGAATCGCTGGTGGTCACCGCCGAGGCCGGGCCCGGCCTGTCCTACATCCGCTACGATGCCGGGCCCCAGGGCGTGCGCGGCTTCCTGATCGGCTACGACCGGGCCCTGGCCGCGGAGGTCGGCCGCGTGGTGATCGCCGTGGCTAACGCCTTCGAGCCGTTCCCGACGGCCGGCGCGTCGGCGCCTCCGAAGCCCGCCGCGAGCGGATTGTCCGCGGCCGCCGCGGCGCCGCCGCCACGGGCATCCAGTTCAACCGCCGAGGGGGCCGGAACCGGGCTCGTGGTCGCGCCGGGGCGCGTGCTCACCGCATCCGCGGTGCTGGAGGGCTGCGCTGCGCCCCGCATCGGCGCGTCATCGGCTCGGGTGCTGGCCACCGATCCGGCCGGGCTCGCGCTGCTCGAGGCGTCGGGCATTCTGGCCCCGGCGCGCCTGTCCGTGCGGGCGGATCCGCCCGCGGCTGACGAGGCTCTGATCGCCCTGGCCCCAGGGCAAGACGGGGGATTGGCCGCGCCGGCCAACGCGGTGACGGGCGGCGTGATCTCGCCGCTGCAGCCGGGCGCGGGCGGCGCGCCGGTTCTCGACCGGTCGGGCCATCTCGTCGGGCTCGTCGCCCGCTATCCAACGGCCCCGCGGCGGGTCGCCGGGATCGTTCCGCCCGCGCGCCTGGCCCTGGTACCGGCCCAGGCGGTCGCGGCCTTCCTGGCCGGCCAGGGCATCGCCGAGGCAAAGCCGCGCCCGGATGGCGGGCCCGGCGCTCTGGCCCCCGCCCTGGTCGCGATCGCCTGCCGGTAGGGCGCGGCCGTCGCGGACGATCCCGCCGGACCGGATCCGGTCCGGCGGGCCCTGCGTCCGAGAGGGTGTGCGGTGCTTAGAGCCGGCCGGTGACCAGCAAAACGATCAGCACGATCAGCAGGATGCCGCCGAGGCCGAAGCCCGGGCCGCGATAGGCGCCGCCGCCCAGGAAGCCGCCGCCGCCGAAGGCCAGGATGATCAGGATGATGAGGAGAATGGTAACGAGGGACATAGAACGGGCTCTCCGGACGGTCGCGCTGTTGCGAGCGTGACCGTTCAAACGCTGCGACAATCCGTTCCGTTCAACGCAGGGCCACGCTTTTGTGAGGATATTGCCCGGATGAGGCGGTAGTTCTCAGGCGTGCCAATCCGGCAACACATCCTGCGGCGCCTCCAGCCAGTCCGGGACCGGCAGGTTCCGTTCGGTCAGGAAGGCCGGATTGAACAGCTTCGAGGCGTAGCGCGCCGCTCCGTCGCACAGGATCGTCACCACCGTGTGACCGGGCCCGAGCTCCCGCGCCAGCCGGATCGCCCCGGCGACGTTGATGCCGGACGAGCCGCCCAGCGACAGGCCCTCCTCCCGCATCAGCCCGAAGACGAGGTCGAGGGCTTCGCGGTCCGGGATCCGGAAGGCGTGGTCCGGGGCGAAGCCGTCGAGGTTCCGGGTGATGCGGCCCTGGCCGATCCCCTCGGTGATCGAGGAGCCCTCCGCCTTCAGGGTGCCGGTCGTGTAGTGGGCGTAGAGGGCGGAACCCTCTGGGTCGGCCAGCGCAATGCGCACGCCCGGCTTCCGGGCCCGCAAGGCCGCCGCGGTGCCCGCCAGCGTCCCGCCGGTCCCGGCGGCGCAGACGAATCCGTCGACCCGGCCGCCGGTCTGGTCCCAGATCTCGGGACCGGTCCCGTCCACATGCGCCTGACGGTTCGCGACGTTGTCGAACTGGTCGGCGAAGAACGCGCCCGCCGGCTCCGTAGCCGCGAGTTTTTCGGCCAGCCGCCGGGCGACGTGGACGTAGTTGTTCGGGTTGGCGAACGGCACCGCCGGCACCTCGACGAGGCGCGCGCCCGCGAGCCGCAGGGTCTGCTTCTTCTCCTCGGACTGAGTGACCGGGATGACGATCAGCGTCCGGTAGCCACGCACCGAGGCCACCAGGGCGAGGCCGATACCGGTATTGCCGGCCGTGCCCTCCACGATGGTCCCGCCCGGCCGGATCAGGCCTTTCGCCTCGGCATCCTGCACGATGGCGAGCGCCGCCCGGTCCTTCACCGACAGGCCGGGATTGAGGAACTCGGCCTTCCCGTAGATCGCGCAGCCGGTCTCCTCGGAGGCCCGGCGCAGGCGGATCAGCGGTGTCTGGCCGATTGCCGCGAGAACGTCGGGATGGGCGGTGCGATTCGGGGTCGTCATGGGCTGGAGCCTAGGCGGATGTGCGGTGTCTGACGAGCTTCACCCGAACACATGCCCGCCGTTGATCCGCAGGCCGACCGGATGGCCGGCCGGGTAGCGGACGCCGTCGAAATCCTCCACCGCCAGGACGCGGCCCTGGTCGTCGGCGACCTCGATGCGCTGGCGGCCCTGGCTGCGGTAGGAGCTGCGCACGGTGCCGGAGAGATGCGCCGCCTCGGGCTCGGCGAGCTGCAATTGCCACGGCCGGACGTAGAGCTTGACCGGGCCGATGATCCCGGCGGGCGCCGCCACCGGCGTCTCCCGGCCGCGCACCAGAACGCGGCCGCCCTCGGCGAGCGCTTCGACCTCGACGTGGTCGCCGAGGAACTTCATCACGGTCGCGGAGGCCGGGTGCTCCTGGACCTCGTCCGGGGTGCCGACCTGCTCCAGGCGGCCGCGGTCGAGCACCGCGACGCGGTCCGACAGCTCCAGGGCCTCGTCCTGGTCGTGGGTGACGAAGATCGTGGTCTGGCCGGTGCGATCGTGGATCTCGCGCAGCCAGCGGCGCAGGTCCTTTCGCACCTGGGCGTCGAGGGCGCCGAAGGGCTCGTCCAGCAGCAGGACGCGGGGCTCGACCGCGAGCGCCCGGGCGAGCGCCACCCGCTGGCGCTGGCCGCCCGAGAGCTGCGACGGGTAGCGGTCGCCGAAGCCCGAGAGCCGGATCAGGTCGAGCAGGTCGCCGACCCGACGCTTGATCTCGGCCCTGGCCGGGCGCTCGGCGCGCCGCCGCGCGTTCAGCCCGTAGGCGATGTTGTCGGCCACGCTCATGTGCTTGAACAGGGCGTAGTGCTGGAACACGAAGCCCACCGCCCGCTCCTGCACGGCCAGGCCCGTGGCGTCGTCGTCGCCGAACAGGATCCGGCCCCGGTCCGGCGCGTCGAGACCGGCGATGATCCGCAACAGCGTCGTCTTGCCCGAGCCCGAGGGGCCGAGCAGCCCGAGCAACTCCCCCGCCCGGACGTCGATCGACAGGTCGTGCAGCACCGCGGCCGTGTCGAAGGTCTTCGAGATGCCCTCGACCCGGATCGCCGTGGACGGGCGATCAGTGAGCCCGGCCGTGCGCAAGCTCGCCCGCGAAGCGCCATTCGAGGATGGATTTGAGGATGAGGGTGATGAGGGCAAGGACAGCGAGGAGCGTAGCGACGGCGAAGGCGGCGACGAAGTTGTACTCATTGTAGAGGATCTCCACGTGGAGTGGGATGGTGTTGGTCAGGCCGCGGATGTGGCCGGACACCACCGACACCGCCCCGAATTCGCCCATCGCCCGGGCATTGCAGAGAAGCACGCTGTAGAGCAGGCCCCAGCGGATGTTGGGCAGCGTCACCGTGCGGAACGCGTGCAGGCCCGAGGCGCCGAGGGTGAGGGCCGCCTCCTCCTCAGCGGAGCCCTGTTCCTGCATCAGCGGGATCAGCTCGCGGGCTACGAACGGGAAGGTTACGAACACGGTCGCCAGCACGATCCCCGGCAGGGCGAACAGGATCTGGATCCCGTGGTTCAGCAGCCAGCCGCCGAACAGACCCTGCGAGCCGAACAGCAGCACGTAGATCAACCCCGAGACCACCGGCGAGACCGAGAAGGGCAGGTCGATCAGGGTGATCAGCAGCGACTTGCCGGTGAACTCGAACTTGGCGATCGCCCAGGACGCCGCCAGGCCGAACACCACGTTGAACGGCACCGCGATCGCCGCCACCGTCAGCGTCAGGCGGATTGCGCTCCAGGCATCCGGCTCCCGGAACGCCGCCAGGAAGGCGTCGAGCCCCTTCGACAGCGCCTGGGTGAACACCGCGATCAGCGGCAGGACCAGGAACAGCGCCAGGAACGCGATCGCGATCCCGATCAGGACGATGCGCGTGCCGGTCCCTTCCGAGGCGACCGGCTCCGTGCGCGCGGCGGGCGCGAAGGTCGGCGAGAAGATTTCAGACATAGCCGAAGCGCCTCCGGCTCCAGGCCTGGATCAGGTTGATGGCGAGCAGCGTCAGGAACGAGATGCCCAGCATGATCGTGGCGATCGCCGCCGCCCCGCCGTAATCGAACTCGGACAGCTTGATCACGATCAGGAGCGGCGCGATCTCCGAGACGTAGGGCAGGTTGCCGGCGATGAAGATGATCGAGCCGTACTCGCCGACCCCGCGGGCGAAGGCCATGGCGAAACCGGTGAGCACCGCCGGGATCAGCGGCGGCAGCACCACCCGGGTCAGGGTGGCGAACCGGGTGGCCCCGAGGGTGGCCGAGGCCTCCTCGATCTCCTTGTCGATCTCGGCGATCAGCGGCTGCACGGTCCGCACCGCGAAGGGCAGCCCGATGAACACCATGGCGATGAAGATCCCCACCGGCGTATAGGCCGCCTGGATGCCGAGCCGGGCGAGCGGCGCGCCGAGCAGCCCGTCGGGGGCGTAGAGCGAGGCCAGCGCGATTCCGGCCACCGCGGTCGGCAGCGCGAAGGGCAGGTCGACCGCCGCGTCCACGAGCTTGCGCCCCGGGAAGCGGTAGCGGGTCAGGACCCAGGCAACCAGGAAGCCGAAGGCTGAGGCGGTGAGCGCGGCGAGCGCCGAGACGCCGAAGCTGAGCTTGAGGGCGCTGGCCACGCGCGGATCGGTGGCGACGTCCCAGATCCCCGAGAGGCCGAGGCCGGACGCCTTCACGACCAGCCCGGCCAGCGGCAGCAGCACGATGAGCCCGAGGCAGGTCAGCGTGTAGCCGAAGCTGAGCCCGAAGCCCGGGATCACGCTGGGACGGCGGAAGGTCCGTTTGCGACGCGGCGTCTCGACCATGATTCCCGCCTCAGCGGCCGGCCCGGCTCAACCGGTCGAACAGGCCGCCGGCGTCGAAGTTCCGCTTCTGGATGTCGTCCCAGGAGCCCTGCATGTCCTCGATCTTGAACAGCTTGATCTCGGGGAGCTGCGCCAGGTCGGCGGCCGCGGCCGCCTCGCGGCGGATCGGGCGGTAATGGTGCTTGGCGAAGATCGCCTGCGCGCGGTCGCTGTAGAGGAAGTCGAGATAGGCCTGGGCGGCCTTGGTGGTGCCCTTGCGCTCGGCATTGGCGGCCACCAGAGCCACCGGCGGCTCGGCGTAGATCGAGGTCGGCGGCGACACGATGTCGAACTTGTCCGCGCCGAATTCCTGCAGGACCAGGTAGGCCTCGTTCTCCCAGGTCGGCAGCACGTCGCCGAGCCCGCGCTGCGCGAAGGTCACGGTGGAGCCGCGGGCGCCGGTATCGAGCACCGGCACGTTCTTGTAGATCTGGCCCACGAAGGCGTCGGCCTTCGCGGTGTCCTTGTCCTGGGCGTAGGCGTAGCCCCAGGCGGCCAGGAAATTCCAGCGGCCGCCGGCCGAGGTCTTCGGATTCGGGGTGATCACCTTGACGTCGGGCTTGGCGAGGTCGGCCCAGTCCTTGACGCCCTTCGGGTTGCCCTTGCGCACGAGGAACACCACCGTCGAGGTGTAGGGCACGGCCTCGTTCGGGAGCTTGGTCCGCCAATCCTCGGGGATCTTGCGGGTCAGCTTGGCGATGGCGTCGATGTCGGACGGGATGCCCAGCGTGACCACATCGGCATCGACGCCGTCGATCACCGTGCGGGCCTGGGCGCCCGAGCCGCCATGCGAGGCGCGCACCGTGATCGCCTCGCCGGTCTTGGCCTTCCATTCCCCGACGAAGACGGCGTTGATCTCGCGGTAGAGTTCCCGGGTCGGGTCGTAGGACACGTTGAGCAAAGCGGTCTCGGCCGCGGCCGGCAGGAAGCCGCTGAGCAGGCCTGCGCCGACCAGCATCGACAGCCCGACCGCCCGGAAGGCCCGGTTCCGTGCCGCACCGTTCTTCATCACGCCCGCTCCCCAGCCGCCGACGGTCGCGCCACACGAAGACACGCCCGGAACGCCTTGGATCGTTCGTTTTATCGAACGAAGTCAAGACGTCCGAACGTGTCTGCGCCAGCATCGTCGCGGTGCAGGATCGGCGGAATCGCCCGGAACGCAAGCGTGCTCAGAGTCCGCTCCTGGCAGAAGACATGGATCTTCTCTCGCGCGCGGCGCTGGGAGAAGAATGTCGGCGTGTTTCCGGGTTTCTTAGAAAGAACGAACTCACGTGCGCTGGCGCACATTTCACCCGGAAGGGCTCCGCCGGGCTGCGTCGCGGGGCGCCTTACGGCTTGGGCTTGGCGAGTTGCTGGACCAGCGCTTCGAGCCGCTGGCTGATCGGGGCCACCAGCGTATCGGCATAGGCCGAGCGCAGGGTCTGGCCGAGATGGCGCCGCACGCTCGGGCCGAGCGACCCCGCGTTCGCGGAGGCTGCCGTTTCGGACGGACGCTCCGGGTGCGTCTTCGTCATGATCCCGACTCCTCCGCACATCCCAGCCTCGAGAGTGGCAAGGCTTGGTTAAGAAGCCGTCACGCGGCCGCCGCAGCGAACCGGAACTGGCCGCCCCGGGGCTACGTTGGCGGGCATGACTTCTCACACAGATCGGACCCGCCCCTTGTCCCGCTCACTTTCCCTGACCCTGATGGCGTTCCTGGCGGTCGCGGCGGCAAGCCCCGCCTCGGCGCAGACCAAGCCCGGCGAGATCAAGGGGATTGACGCGATGGGCGACAAGTCACGCAGTGCCCAGGACGGCTGGAGCCAGGCGCCGGTGCCCCGGGAGCAGTCGGCGGCCAAGGATGCGCCGAATCCGGGCGGCAAGTCGATCGGCGAGAACACCAATCGGCCGGTCCCCGGCGCCGATACCGGCAACTCCACCGGGACCGAGCCACAGGCGCCGCTGGACCACCGCACGGGCGGCCCCTCCGGACACAACCCGGCCGCGCCCGCCAAATAATCCGCCGCCCGAAAAGATCTGGTTTCCCAGGATGATAGCCGGCATTCGAACGTGCCGGCTAAAAGACGACGGCGCCGCGCGCTGTGTCACCCAATCGCACTTGCCTCGTGCACGCTTTTTTGGGACACCCTGGAATTATACCAGATCGCTTGAGGAGCGGAGATGACGGTCCAGGTCTCTAGGCGTGGCCTGCTCAAAGGGGCCGGCGCCGGCCTCGCGGGCGGCTCGCTCGGCGCACTCGGCTTCGGCGGCCTCCAGCCGGCCATGGCGGCCGCGGTGCGGCCCTTCAAGCTCGCGCAGATGCGCGAGACGCGCAACACGTGCCCGTACTGCTCGGTGGCGTGCGGCGTCATCCTGTACAGCCTGGGTGACCGCTCGAAGAACGCGCGCTCCTCGGTGATGCATATCGAGGGTGATCCCGATCACCCGGTCAACCGCGGCACGCTCTGCCCGAAGGGCTCGGCGCTGCTCGACTTCGTGCATTCCGAGACCCGCACGAAGTACCCGCTCTACCGCGCCCCCGGCACCTCCGAGTTCAAGCGCGTCTCCTGGGACTTCGCGCTCGACCGGATCGCGACCCTCCTCAAGGAGGATCGGGACAAGAACTTCCTGGCCAAGAACGAAGAGCTCACGGTCAACCGCTGGACCACGACGGGCTTCCTCGGCGCCTCGGCCACCACCAACGAGACGGCCTGGCTGACCTACAAGACAGTCCGAAGCATGGGGGCCCTGGTCTTCGATAATCAGGCCCGGGTTTGACACGGTCCGTCGGTCGCCAGTTTGGCGCCCTCCTTCGGACGCGGTGCGATGACCAACCTCTGGATGGACATCAAGCACGCGGACGTGATTACCGTGATGGGCGGCAATGCCGCCGAAGCGCATCCGTGCGGATTCAAGTGGGTCGTCGAGGCGAAGGCCCATAACAACGCCAAGCTCATCGTCGTCGACCCGCGCTTCACCCGCACGGCGTCGGTGGCCGATCTGTACTGCCCGATCCGGCAGGGGACCGACATCGCGTTCCTGTCGGGTGTCGCGAAGTACCTGATCGACAACGACAAGCTGCAGCACCGCTACGTCGCGGCCTATTCCAACGCGGGCTACGTGGTCCGTGAGGGCTACGATTTCAGCGAGGGTCTGTTCGCCGGCTACGACGCCGACAAGCGCGACTACGACAAGACCACCTGGGACTACGAGATCGGTCCCGACGGCTACGCCGTGGTCGACGAGACGATGCAGCATCCGCGCTGCGTCATGCAGCTCTTGAAGAAGCACATCGCGATCTACACGCCCGAGATGGTGGAGCGGATCTGCGGCTCGCCGAAGGAGACCTTCCTGAAGGTCTGCGAGTTGATGGCGACCACGTCCTCCCCTGAGCGGACGATGGCCTCCCTCTACGCGCTCGGCTGGACGCACCACTCCAAGGGCTCGCAGAACATCCGGTCGATGTGCATCGTCCAGACCCTGCTCGGCAATATCGGCATGCTCGGCGGCGGCATGCAGGCCCTGCGCGGTCACTCCAACATCCAGGGGCTGACCGATCTCGGGCTGATGTCGAACCTGATCCCGGGCTATCTCAACCTGCCCGTGGAGAAGGAGCCGGACTACGCGAGCTACATCGCCAAGCGGCAGTTCAAGCCGCTGCGTCCGGGCCAGACCAGCTACTGGCAGAACTACAACAAGTTCTTCGTCTCGTTCCAGAAGATGATGTGGGGCGACAAGGCGGCGAAGGAGAACGACTGGGCCTACGATTACCTGCCCAAGCTCGACGTGCCGACCTACGACGTGATCCGTGGGTTCGAGCTCGCCAAGCAGGGGAAGATGACCGGCTACGTCATCCAGGGCTTCAACCCCCTGTTGTCGTTCCCGAATCGCGCCAAGATGACGGAAGCCTTCTCCAAGATGAAGTTCATCGTGGTGATGGATCCGCTCAAGACGGAGACCGCCCGGTTCTGGGAGAACCACGGCGAGTACAACGACGTCGATCCAACCAAGATCCAGACCGAGGTGTTCGAGCTGCCGACCACCCTGTTCGCGGAGGAGGAAGGCTCGCTGTCGAATTCCAGCCGCTGGCTGCAGTGGCACTGGCAGGCGCAGGAAGCGCCGGGCGAGTGCCGGTCGGACATCGAGATCATGTCGGAGATCTTTCTCCGCGTGAAGGCGGCCTACAAGAAGGATGGCGGCGCGTTCCCGGACCCGATCGTCAACCTGAAATGGGACTACGCCATCGCCGAGTCGCCGACGCCCACCGAGCTCGCCCGCGAGCTCAACGGCTACACGGTGGCGCCGACGCCTGACCTCAACGGGACGATCATCCCGGCGGGCAAGCAGGTCGACGGCTTCGCCCAGCTCAAGGACGACGGCACCACCGCCTGCGCGTGCTGGATCTACTCGGGCTGCTACACCGAGAAGGGCAACACCATGGCCCGCCGGGACAACAATGATCCCGGCGACCGCGGCATCGCCCCCAACTGGGCCTTCGCCTGGCCGGCCAACCGGCGCGTGCTCTACAACCGGGCGTCCTGCGACCCGGAGGGCAAGCCCTGGTCGGAGAAGAAGAAGCTCATCGAGTGGAACGGCAAGCAGTGGATCGGCTTCGACGTGCCGGATTACGGCGTCACCGTCGCCCCCGATAAGGGCGTCGGCCCGTTCATCCTGAACCAGGAGGGCGTCGCCCGCCTGTGGACCCGGGGGCTCATGCGCGACGGGCCGTTCCCGACGCATTACGAGCCGTTCGAATCGCCGATGGCCAACATCCCGTTCCCGAAGATCAAGGGCGCCCCGGCGGCCCGGATCTTCAAGGACGACCTGGCCGATCTCGGCGACGCGAAGGAGTTCCCCTACGCGGCGACGAGCTACCGTCTCACCGAGCACTTCCACGGCTGGACCAAGCACGCCCGGATCAACGCGATCCTCCAGCCGGAGGCCTTCGTGGAGATCTCGGAGGAGCTGGCCAAGGAGAAGGGCATCACCAAGGGCGGCTGGGTCCGCGTCTGGTCGAAGCGCGGCTCGCTGAAGGCCAAGGCGGTGGTGACCAAGCGGATCAAGCCGCTGATCTGCGACGGCAAGCCCGTCCACGTCGTCGGCATCCCGCAGCACTGGGGCTTCATGGGCCTGACCAAGAAAGGATGGCACCCGAACTCGCTGACGCCCGTGGTGGGTGACGCGAATACCGAGACGCCGGAGTTCAAGGCCTGGCTCGTGAATATCGAGCCAACCACGCCGCCGTCCGACGCGGTCGCCTGAGGGGAGCCGAGATCATGGCCGATTACAGCTCCCTCGATATCCGCCAGCGCTCCGCCTCCACGGAGACGCCGCCGGAGATCCGCCGCCAGGTGGAGGTCGCCAAACTCATCGACGTGTCGAAGTGCATCGGCTGCAAGGCCTGCCAGTCGGCCTGCGAAGAGTGGAACGACCTGCGCGACGACATCGGCATCAATCGCGGTGTCTACGACAACCCCCACGACCTCACGCCGAAGTCGTGGACGCTCATGCGGTTCACCGAGTACGAGAACCCGGAGACCCAGAACCTCGAATGGCTGATCCGCAAGGACGGCTGCATGCACTGCACCGAGCCGGGCTGCCTCAAGGCGTGCCCGTCCCCTGGGGCGATCGTGCAGTATTCCAACGGCATCGTCGACTTCATCGAAGAGAACTGCATCGGCTGCGGCTATTGCGTGAAGGGGTGCCCGTTCAACATCCCGCGCATCAGCCAGACCGACCACAAGGCGTACAAGTGCACCCTGTGCTCGGACCGGGTCGCGGTGGGTCAGGCTCCGGCCTGCGCCAAGGCGTGCCCGACCGGCTCGATCATGTTCGGCACCAAGCAGGCGATGATCGAGCAGGCCGAGACCCGCGTCGAAGACCTGAAGTCGCGCGGCTTCCAGCATGCCGGCCTCTACGACCCGGCCGGCGTTGGCGGCACGCACGTCATGTACGTGCTGCACCACGCCGACCAACCGAGCCTCTATGCCGGCCTGCCGAACGACCCGAAGATCTCGCCGCTGGTCGCCTTCTGGAAGGGCGGCGCCAAGGTGTTCGGGCTCGCCGCGATGGGCTTTGCCGCGGTGGCGGGCTTCTTCCACTACGTGACGGCCGGCCCGAACGAGGTCGTGCCCGAGGAGGAGGAAGAGGCGGTCGAGTTCGACGAGGCCAAGCGCCGCGAGAGCGGCGGCGGCGAGGCCCGGCCGCACTGATACCGATCTCGGGCTGCCACAGCGGCCCGAGAGACGCGACAGGCCCCCTCTCCCGTGCGGGAGAGGGTTGGGGTGAGGGGCCCGGTCTTTCCGGATCAAGTGAACCCCTCACCCTGTCCCTCCCGTACGGGAAGGGCATCCGCGGCCGGTCCTGCGATCGCGTAGATTCGACGGGCCGCCCGATCTAAAATTCCAGAGCCAGCCCTCGCCGCCGCTGCGGCGCAGGGCCGGCGCCACGTCAGGCGCGAGAAGGCCGATGACGAGCCAGAACGATATCCGGGACGGTGATTCCCGCCCGCTGCATCACGCCAGGTCCGAGGCGCCGGAGGTGATGTACGTCCCGCGCTACACCGGGGTTCAGCGCGTGAACCACTGGATCACCGCAATCCTGTTCACCCTGCTGACCCTCTCGGGGCTGGCGATGTTCACGCCCTACCTGTTCTCGCTGACCGGCCTGTTCGGCGGCGGGCAGGCGACCCGGGCGATTCATCCCTGGTTCGGCGTCGCCCTGGCGGTGAGCTTCTTCTTCCTGTTCGTGCGCTTCTGGAAGCTCAACATCCCCAACAAGGACGATGTTGAGTGGACCAAGCATATCGGCGACGTGGTCACCAACCGGGATGACCGTCTGCCGGAACTCGGCAAGTACAATGCCGGCCAGAAGGGCGTGTTCTGGGGCCAGACTGCGCTGATCGGGGTGATGTTCGTCACAGGCCTGGTGATCTGGAACACCTATTTCGGCGGGCTGACCACCATCGAGACCCAGCGCTGGGCGCTGCTCGCCCACTCGCTCGCTGCCGTGATCGCCATCGCGATCATCGTGGTCCACATCTATGCCGGTATTTGGGTGCGGGGCACCGGCCGGGCGATGGTGCGCGGCACGGTGACGGGTGGCTGGGCCTACCGGCATCACCGCAAGTGGTTCCGGCAGATCGCCGGCTCCAAGGTGCGCCGGGGCTCGGTCGACAAGCGCGGATCCTGAGGCGTGGCCAATTTCTTCCGGCGCAAGGCCGCGGTCCCGGCCGAGACGACGCCCGCCGCTTCCGATCCGAAGCCCCGGCGGCGGGATTTCAGCGAGCTGAAGCCCGATCCCGACAAGATCGGGATCTCGGGCTCGGTCCCGTTCGTGCGGCTGCCCGATCCCGGGACGCTGTTCGCCGACCGGGCCGCGCGCCTGACCGCGGCGGCGCCGGGGCATCCGCTCGAGGCCTACCTGCTGTTCGTGGCCGAGGTCGCCCGGGCACAGGCTTCGGTCCAGGCGGCGTTCCCGGCCGCCGAGGCCACAGCGGCGGCCGACATGGCCCTGCGCGCCGAGCATGGCATGCCGCCCCTGTCACGCCAGCGGCTCGAGACCGATGCCGGCTTCGACGCCTGCCTCATTGCCCTCTTGCAACAGCTCGACCTGTCGGTGTCGCCCGAGGCGTCCCAGGCGGCGCGGGCGAGCCTGCTGGCGGCGTCCCCGGCCGACCGGCTCGACCTGGCCGTGCAGGTCGTCGAAGGCGCGCTCCCGGTGGAGCGGATCGCCGAATGCGTGTTCGTCGGGGCGGCCCTGCAGGTCCGCTTCGCGCAGGATGCCGCCCGCCTCGACGCCAAGACCCTGAAGCCCGTGGCAGACGGGGTCTGCCCGTGCTGCGGCGGCGCGCCGGTGGCGAGCGTGGTGGTCAGCTGGACCCCAGCCGACAAGGCCCGGTACCTGAGCTGTTCGGTCTGCGGCACCCTGTGGAACCATGTCAGGATCCGCTGCACCGCCTGCGGCTCCGGCGAGGGCATCAGCTATTACGGGCTCGACGAGGTGTCGAAGGACGTCCAGGTCGAGACCTGCACGACCTGCCACAGCTACATCAAGCACCTGCACCAGCATCGGGCGCCGGCGCTCGATCCGGTGGCGGACGACATCGCGTCCTACGGCCTCGACCTGAAGATCACCGACGACGGGTTTCGTCGGGCGGGACTGAACCTGCTGTTCATTGTTTGAGTCCCGGATCTACAAGGTCCGGGACCTTGTGCGGGTGCAGGGCGGAGCCCTGCTAAGTCCCGCGCTCAGACTGCGCTTCGCGTCATCTTTTCCGAAAGCCGGCGTCCACCTTTCGGGATGATGCTCTAGCGATATCCGTAACGGCTCTTGGCGGCGGCCAGGAGGTGAAGCGCCTCGCCGGACTTGCCGGCGGCGCATTCCGCGGCGGCCTGGCTGAGGTCGGCGTTGAAGCGCTCGCCCACCGGCTTGTTGAGGTTGCCGGTCGCCACGTCGCTGTCGACGATGGCCTTGGTGCGCGCGATCTCCGGACCGCAGCCGTTGCCCGTCGGCAGGGCCAGCGGCGCCGGCACGACGGGCGAGGGCTCGGAGATCTTGGGCGCGGCGGCGCGCTGCTGGCAGGCACCCAAAGTCGCGGCGGCGAGAACAACGAGACTGAGACGCATCGGGAGACGGGACGCGGGCACGGCGATCATCCTGTTGCGGCGCACGGGCTGCGCCGCCGGGGTTTTGAGCCGAGCTTGGCAGTGGGTCAATCGCCCCGGCGGCATGGCTGCGCGCTGTGATGATCACGCATCGCGTTCGGTGTGATCCGGGGCTCAGTTGGGCCTTGATCCGAAGCCGAGACGCGCCTGACCTTCCCGCAGAGGGTGCAGGTCCCCTCTCCCGTGCGGAAGAGGGGGCGCGTCGCGCCTTCGGCCCGCGCGGGTGAGAGCGTCCTACTTGGCCTTGTCCGACAGCGCCTTCAGGCCCGATTCGTAGATCCCCTGGATGGCGTCGACCGCCACGGTGTCGGGGGCGCCCTTGGCGTTGAAGGTGCCGCTCCAGGTCACCTTGGAGCCCGTGCCCTCGGGGGCGACGGCCAGCGTCGACTTGTAGTCGGAGACCGGCAGCGGGCCTTCCAGGATCGTGTAGGTGTAGCTCATCACCTTGTCGTCGCGGGAGACCTGCTCCTCCTTGAGGGTGCCGCCGCCCTTCAGGCTCAGCGTGCGGACCTTCATGCCGTCCTTGTCGGACAGGACGCACTTCTCGATGGCCGGGTGCCAGTCGCCGATGCCGCAGAACTCGCCGATCGTCTGCCAGACCTTGGCCGGCGGCGCGGCGATGTCGGCCGAGCGCGTCACCTCCAGGGCATGACCCGCCACGGTGGAAGCGGCCAGCGCGAGGGCGGCGAGAGGCAGGGGCCGGCTGAAAGCGAAGGGCATCGGGGGGAGTCTCCATCCATGACGATCGCGGCGGGCGCCGCGCAGCCTCTGAGGGCCGCGCTTGAGCTAGGCCGGGATGCCTGCCGCGGCAATGGTCCGGTTGGACGGGGTGGGTGGCCGCGCCCAGACGACGCAATGTGTTGGGCGGAAGCGCGTATCCCAAACCCTCCGCTCATTCCCAGGCGCCGAGCGATCGAGGATCGCTCGGCCGCGCAAAAGGGCGCCTAAGAGGACGCTGCCTCCAGATGAGGGCGTGGGTGGGAAGGACCTGCCGAGCCCCCACCCTACCAGCCATCCGCCACATCGACCTCGACGGGATACCCATAGCCCGGCACCGGCACGTAGGCCGGGCGCACGACGGTGCGGGTGTAAGTGGCCGGGAGCGTGCGCCGGCCCATCTGGTCGAGATCGGCCAGGCTGTCGTCCGGTGCGTAGCGATCGCGGCTCCGGGCGACCCGGCGGCTGCGCACGGCGCGCTCGGCCACCACGGCATCCGCGCCCTCGATCTGGACGCGGGTCCGGTTCATGCCCTGCGCCTTCACCAGGTTGAACAGGGTCGCGGCGTTGCGCACCGACAGGCGCACGCAGCCATGGGAGGCCGCGCGGCCGAGGCTGCGGACGTGGTTGGTGCCGTGGATCGCGTGGCCCTGGGTGGTGAAGAACATCGCGAACGGCATGGGCGCGTCGTCCCACTCCTTCGAGAAGTGGGTGCGCTCCATCCGGAACGGCCGATAGGAGCCGGACGGAGTGTCGTAGGCCTCGACCCCGGTGGAGACCGGCCAAGTGTAGCGCGGCTGCCCGTCGACCGAGACCTCCATCCGCTGGGAGGATTTGTCGACGCTGATGAGCACATCCGCCCGCGCCGCCGGCGGCGCGGCGGTCCAGAGAAGGAGCCCCGACAGGACCGAGACCAGACCGATACGCATGTACGACCTCGATAGATGGGCGAAGACAGCTTTCAGATAGGCTAAGCCATTGGCAACGCCAAGGTTCCTGGGCGCAGGCGGGCGACCGCGGGGCGCGACTGCGCAGAGCGCGCGCGGCGAAAAACCCAGGACAGCGTGCGATCCCGGACTGGGGCGTATCCCACGGGTGTGGTGCTGCGCGCGCGACGACCGCACAGGTTCGCTTCGGCACGGAAGATGCGGCCGTTGACACGCGCCCGCGGCCGGGCGCCTCCTCCCCATCCCGAACCTGGAGATCCCATGGTCGTCCCATCCACCCTCGACCCTGCCCTCGCCGCCGAGATCGAAGCCTCTGTGGCGGAGGGGTTTGCCGACCAGGTGGCGCACACGCAGGCCCTGGTCCGGTTCGCCTCCCTGCGCGGCGAAGAGCATGCCTGCCAGGATTACGTGTTCGGCGCGTTCCGGGCCCGGGGCTACGCCACCGAGCGCTTCGCCATGGACCGGGCCGCCATCGCGGCCCATCCGGGCGGCTCGAAGATCGATGAGGCCCACCATTCGGACGCGCCGATCGTCGTCTGCCACCACCGTCCGCAGACTGAGACCGGGCGCTCGCTGATCCTCCAGGCCCATGTCGACGTGGTGCCGCCCGGCCCCCTCGACCTCTGGTCCCATCCGCCCTTCGACCCGGTGATCGAGGGCGACTGGCTCTACGGCCGCGGCGGCGGCGACATGAAGGCGGGGCACGCCGCCAACCTGTTCGCCCTCGACGCGCTCGCCCGGCTCGGCCTCCAGCCCGCCGCCGCGGTGACGATCCAGTCGGTGGTCGAGGAGGAATCCACCGGCAACGGCGCGCTCGCGACCCATCTGCGTGGCTACCGGGCCGATGCCGTGCTGATCCCCGAGCCCGAGGACGAGAAGCTCGTGCGCGCCAATACCGGCGTGCTCTGGTTCACGGTCGAAGTCCGGGGCGTGCCGGTCCATGTCCGCGAGATGGGCGCCGGCGCCAACGCCATCGACGCGACCTACCGGGTGATCGGCGCCCTGCGGGAGCTCGAAGCGCGCTGGAACGCTGAGAAAGCGGCGCACCCGCATTTCGAGAGTGAGGACCACCCGATCAACCTCAACATCGGCAAGATCGAGGGCGGCGACTGGGCCTCCTCGGTCCCGGCCTGGTGCCGGATCCACTGCCGAGTCGCGATCTACCCCGGCGTGACCGCCGCGCAGGCCGCCGCCGAGATCGAGGCCGCGGTCGCGTCCTTCTCCCGCACCGACCCGTTCCTCGCGAACAGCCCGCCGCGGGTGGTCTTCAACGGCTTCTTCGCCGAGGGCTACGTGTTGGAGGAAGGCTCGGAGGCCGAGGCCGTGCTCGGCCGCGCCCACGAGCGGGCGATCGGCTCACCGCTTCAGAGCTTCATGACGGCAGGCTATCTCGATACCCGCGTTCACGCCCTCTACGATCGGGTGCCGGCACTCTGCTACGGCCCGACCTCGCAGAACATCCACGGCTTCGACGAGCGGGTGAGCCTCGCTTCGGTGAAGCGTTGCACCACCGCGATGGCGTTGTTCGTGGCCGAATGGTGCGGGACGGAGCGGCGACCAGGCTGAGGCTCCGGTCTTTCGCATGGAGCGCAGGGCCCTTCTCCCGTGCGGGAGAAGGGCGTGTCGCGGCTCGCACACGGTGATGCGAGAACATCCTAGCCCGCACGGAAGGGAACCTGTGCCTCATCCGGCGGTGCGTGCCCCCCTCAGGGAATCAGCCGGTCCGCCCGGAGCTGGGTGAACAGGTCGTAGAAGGCGTCATCGGTGGGCTGATACACCGAAAAACCCAGCCGCCGACTCTTGCTCATGTCGGTCACGACCTCGATCGGTCGGCCGAGATCGGCGTCGGTGTGCCAGGGCGATGCGAGCTTCGCGAGGTCCGGCTCGGCCAAGCCGTGCTGCTTGGCGATTTCCGCCCAGGCCGGCCCGTCCTGCGCCATCCGGGGCTCCAGCGGCCGGTGCGTGCCGTCGAACGGAACCGCCTCGATCCCAAACCAGTCGGCGATCCGGCCCCACATCCAGCTCCAGCGGAAGACATCGCCGTTGACGACGTTGAACGCCTCGTTGGCGGCCTTGGGCTCCGTGGAGGCCCAGAGCAACTGGCGGGCGAGCAGCCGCGCGTCGGTCATGTCGGTCAGCCCGTTCCACTGCGCGGCCGAGCCCGGGAAGATGAACGGGCGCCCCAGCTCCCGGCACAGGGTGGCGTAGCAGGCCAGCGTCGTGCCCATGTTCATGGCATTGCCCACCGCCTTGCCGATGATCGTGTGCGGGCGGTGCACGCTCCAGGCGAAGCCGTCGCGGGCGCTGGCGTCGAAGACCGCATCCTCCTGGGCGTAGTAGAAGTTCTCGATGTCGAGCCGGCCCTGGTCCTCGCGGAACGGCGTCTGCGGCAGGGTGCCCTTCCCGTAGGCCTCGAACGGGCCGAGATAGTGCTTCAGCCCGGTCACCAGGGCGACGTGGCGGACGCTCTTCTGCGGCCGCAGGGCGTCGAGCAGGTTCTCGATCATGGCCCGGTTGACCCGGATCATCTCGGCCTCGGTCGGGCGCCGCTGCCAGGTCGCCAGGAAGACGTGGCTCGGGGCGAGGCCGGCCAGCGCCGTCTCCAGGGAGGCCGGATCCTGCAGGTCGGCTACGACGGGCTCGACCCCCGCCATCTCCACCGGCTTGCGGGCGAGCCCCGCGACGCGCCAGCCCTCCTCGGTGAGCCGCGCCGCGGTGGCGCTCCCGACGATCCCGCTGGCGCCGACGATCAGGGCGGTGTTCGACATGCACATCCTCTCGACCTGGCTTACATCCAGGTTGAGCGGCAGATGCGGCCGTCACCTTTAGGCTTCAAGGCCAACCGGCGCCGCCCTCCCCCGCGTCGCGGGTATTATTGGAGGGGACCGATGGTGCAGGTGAGCGGTCCGCCGCCCCCGCCCCTCACGCCACCCGGTCGATGGCCGCGCCCAGCACCTCGACGATCTCGCCGATCTGGCCGCGCTCCAGGATCAGCGGCGGCGACAGGGCGATGATGTCGCCGGTGACGCGGGTGAGCAGGCCGCGCTGGAAGCAATCCACGAACAGCTCATAGGCGCGCTTGCCGGGGGCGTCGGGCCGGGGCGCCAGCTCGATGCCGGCGATCAGCCCGATGGTGCGGATGTCGATGACGTTCTTGCGCCCGCGCAGGTCGTGCATCGCCGCCGCCCAATCGTCGGCGAGGTCGGCGGCGCGGGTGAGCAGCCCCTCCTCCCTGTAGATGTCCAGCGTCGCGAGGCCGGCTGCGCAGGCCACCGGATGGCCGGAATAGGTATAGCCGTGGAACAGCTCGATCCCGTCCGGGCCGTTCATCAGCGCGTCGTGCACCGGGCGGCTCGCGAACACCGCACCCATCGGCACCGTGCCGTTGGTCAGGCCCTTGGCGCTGGTGACGAGGTCCGGCACCACGCCGAAATAATCGGTGGCGAAGGGCGCGCCGAGGCGGCCGAAGCCGGAGATCACCTCGTCGAAGATCAGCAGGATGCCGTGCTTCGTGCAGAGCGCGCGCAGCCGCTCGAGATAGCCCTGCGGCGGGATCAGCACGCCGGTGGAGCCGGCCACCGGCTCGACGATGCAGGCCGCGATGGTCTCGGCCCCGTGGAGCGCCACCAGCCGCTCCAGGTCGTCGGCCAGCTCCGCCCCGTGCTCGGGCTGGCCCTTCACGAAGGCGTTGCGGGCCGGATCATGGGTGTGGCGCAGATGGTCGGTGCCGTTGAGCTGCGGGAAGACCCGGCGGTTCGAGACGATGCCGCCCACCGACAATCCGCCGAAGCCGACGCCGTGATAGCCGCGCTCCCGGCCGATCAGCCGGGTCCGGGTCCCCTGCCCGATCGCCCGCTGGTAGGCGAGCGCGATCTTGAGGGCGGTGTCGACCGATTCCGAGCCGGAATTGGTGAAGAACACCCGGTCGAGACGCTGGTCCGGCCCGCCCGGGGCGATCTCGGCCAGCCGCTCGGCGAATTCGAAGGCGATCGGGTGGCCCATCTGGAAGGTCGGGGCGAAATCGAGCGTCGCGAGCTGGCGCTCGACCGCCGCCGCGATCCCCCGACGCCCGTGGCCGGCATTGACGCACCAGAGCCCGGCGGTGCCGTCCAGGACCGTGCGGCCGTCATCGGCCGTGTAGTGCATGCCCTCGGCGGCCACGAGCATCCGCGGCGCCGCCTTGAACTGGCGGTTGGCGGTGAACGGCATCCAGAAGGCGTCGAGCGACGGCGTGTTGCGCAGGGGATGGTCGGTCATGGGCGGCACTCCGGGGCGAAGGTTTCTCCAGGGGACACCCTGGCGGATCGGGCAACAAGTCCTTTTCTGATCGCCGCCAAGCCCTTGCAGAATCGGGGCCGCGGGTGCCACCGTTGCGGGATCCTCAACACCTGAAACGGGGCCCGGGCGAATGAGCATCGATGTCGGCGCGCGCCTGCGCTTCGTGCGGGCCCGTCACGGCCTGTCGCAGCGGGCGCTGGCCAAGCGGGCCGGGGTGACGAACTCGGCGATCTCGCTGATCGAGGCGAACCGGGTGAACCCCTCGGTGGGCGCCCTGAAGCGGATCCTCGACGGGGTGCCGATCGGCATGGCCGAGTTCTTCGCCCTCGAACCCGAGCCGGAGCGCAAGGCGTTCTTCGCGGCCGACGAGCTCACCGAGATCGGCCGCAAGGCGGCCAAGGGGTCGATCTCGTTCCGGCAGGTGGGCGACAGCCTGTTCGGGCGCAAGCTGCAGATCCTGAAGGAGCGCTACGAGCCCGGCGCGGATACCGGACGGGTGCCGCTCTCTCACGAGGGCGAGGAGGGCGGCATCGTGCTGTCCGGGCGCCTGGAGGTCACGGTCGGCGAGGAGCGGCGCATCCTCGGCCCCGGCGACGCCTACAGCTTCGACAGCCGCCGCCCGCACCGGTTCCGCTGCGTCGGCCCCATCCCGTGCGAGCTGGTCAGCGCCTGCACGCCGCCGAGTTTTTAGCGCTGCACGAAGTCGCGGACCTTTTGCGGGTGCAGGGTGGAGCCCTGCTCTCTTCAGGGGCTCTGCCCCTGAACCCCGCCAAAGGGCTCAGCCCTTTGGGAACCCGGTCCGTGCATGCATTCGCTCAAAAGCGGCGGATCCGGCTAACGCCGGATTCACGGGCGGCGCGTAGGAGGGGCGCATGAGCGCTCTCGCTGCCACCGCCAGCCGGATGCTGGCATCGTCACAGAACCAGGCGATCGGCACCGCGGTCGCACGCCAGCAGATCGCCGCCGAGAAGGCCGTGGCCGGGCTCGTGGCGGAGACCGCCCAGGGCGCCGCCTCCGGTCCGCCCGCACCTGCCGGACAGGGCCAGCGCGTCGACCTGCGGGTCTGACATCCCCTATTCGAAACCGTAGAGGTGGCGCGGGTTGTCCACGAAGAGCCGGCGGCGCCGGTCCGCGTCCGGCACCCACTCGGCCATCAGGTCGAGCAGGTCGGCCAGGCGCGGCGGCCCGTCCCAGGCGGCCACGTGGGGCCAGTCCGAGCCCCAGAGGCAGCGCTCGGGGGCGGCGTCGTTGAGGGCGCGGGCGAACGGGATCGTGTCGGCATAGGGCGGTCCGGCGACCGAATCCCGGAAGGCGCCCGAGAGCTTCACCCAATGGCCGTCGCGCACGAGGCCGAGCAGGGTCTGAAAGCCCGGATGCTCCACCCCCGCCGAGGCCGGCATGTGACCCATATGGTCGAACACCAGGGGCACCGGCAGCCGCGCCAGGCGCGTGGCGATGGGCGGCAGGTCGCGGGCGTCGAGCAGGAACTGCAGGTGCCAGCCCATTTCCCGGGCGAGCGCCCCGTAGGCCTCGACCGCGTCGAGGCCGACCCCGCCGCCGAACAGCACGTTGAGGCGCAGGCCCACCACCCCGGCCTCCTTCAGGGCGGCGAGCTCCGCGTCGGGGAGGCCCAGCGGGATCACCGCGATGCCGCGCAGGCGCTTCCGGTTGGCCCGGAGCGTCTCCACCATCAGCCGGTTGTCGGTGCCGTGGACGCTGACCTGGACCAGCACGCCGTTGGCCATGCCGGTGGCGTCGAGCATCGCCAGATACCGGTCCGCCGGGGCGGCCGGGGGCGTGTAGCTGCGGTCGGACACCAGCGGATAGGCCGGCGGCAGGCCGATCACGTGGGCGTGGGTGTCGACCGCGCCGGCGGGCACCCGGTAGCGGGTCGGGCCGCCCGGATGCGGATCCGGGGCGGGGCAGTCTCGGATCTCCGGCATGGTCAGGTATCCGCGTGCAGGACCCGGCCGCGGGTCTCGGGCAGCGCGAAGGCCGCCAGGAAGAAGATCCCGTAGGCGATCGCCGCGAAGATCGCGATGGCCGAGGCGAGGCCGGCGCGCTCGGCGAGATAGCCCACGAGCGCCGGGAACAGGGCGCCGACGCCCCGGCCGAAATTGTAGCAGAACCCCTGCCCCGAGCCGCGCAGGCGGGTCGGGTAGAGCTCGGTCAGGAAGGCGCCCATCCCGGAGAAGTAGCCCGAGGCGAAGAACCCGAGCGGGAAGCCCAGCACCCAGAGCACGCTGTTGGAGAGCGGGATCTGCGTGTAGGCGACGATCACCGCGATGGCGCCGAGCGAGAAGATCAGGAACAGTGGCCGGCGCCCGAGCCGGTCGGCGAGCCAGGCGCCGACCAGATAGCCGGCGAATGAGCCGATGATCAGCGCGGCGAGATAGCCCGTGGAGGACACCACCGACAGGCCCCGCTCGGTGGTCAGGAAGCGTGGCACCCAGGTGGTGATCGCGTAATAGCCGCCCTGGCAGCCCGCCGCAGCCAGCGAGGCGAGCAGGGTGGTCTTGAGGATCGGCCCGGAGAAGATCTCCCAGATCTTCGGCCGGTCGCCGGTGGCGATGGCCCGGGCCCGGGTCTCGGCGGCGACCTGCGGCTCCTGGACGTAGCGGCGCAGGTAGAAGATCAGCAGGGCCGGCAGCGCGCCGATCGCGAACATCCAGCGCCAGGCGATCTCGGGGGGCAGCAGGGAGAAGGTCACCGCCTGGGCCAGCACCGCCATGCCCCAGCCGATCGCCCAGCCGGACTGGACCGACCCGACGGCGCGGCCGCGATACTCGGCCCGGATGGTCTCCCCGATCAGTACGGCGCCGGCCGCCCACTCGCCGCCGAAGCCGAGTCCCAGGATCGCCCGGGCGATGAGCAACTGCTCGAAATTCTGCACGAAGGCGCAGAGCAGCGAGAACACCGAGAACCACAGGATGGTGATCTGGAGGGTGAGCACCCGGCCGATCCGGTCGGCGATGAAGCCCGCGAGCCAGCCGCCGAGCGCCGAGGCGAGCAGCGTCACGGTGGCGGCGAGCCCGGCCGTGCCGGAATCGACGTGCCAGAGGGCCATGATCGTCCCGATCACCAGCGGGTAGATCATGAAGTCCATGCCGTCGAGGCACCAGCCGGCGGCGCATGCCCAGAAAGTGTGCCGCTCCGTCGAGGTCATGGAGCGGTAGAAGGCCATGAGGCTGGCGTCGCGGATCTCCACCGCCTCCACGCCCGTATTCCCCGGCCCGGATTCCGTACGCATCACACTCTCCCACCAGCGGGTACCAGTATCAGCGCCAATAGCCGAGCTGTGCAACCGTGGGGAGGCGCCACACAAGGAAAAGGCCGCCCGGAGGCGGCCTTTCCCAATGCGTTCCGGTTCAGGCGCCGCTCAGTAGCAGCGCTCGACCAGGACCCGGCGGTAGCCGTAGGGGGTCCAGCGCACCCGCGGGACCGTGTAGCAACCGCCGCCGTAGCCGTAATCGCCGGCATAGCCGACCGGGGCGTAGCCGCCGCCGTAGCCGTAACCCGGATAGCCGTAACCACCGTAGCCACCATAGAGACCGCCGGCCGCCAGACCCAGGCCGACGCCGAGACCCAGGCCGCCAAGGCCGTAGCCGTAGCCGCCGCGATAGCCGTAGCCGCGGCCGTAGAAGCCCCGGCCATAGCCGCCGTGGAAGCCGGCGCCGCGGAACCCGCCATAGCCCCCGCGGAACCCGCCGAAGCCGCCGCCCCGGAAGCCACCGAACCCGGCACCCCGGAAGCCGCCGCCGAATCCACCACCGTGGAACCCGCCGCCATGGAAACCGCCGCCGAAGCCGCGCGCATCGGCGGTGGCCGGCATCACGACCAGGGCACCCGCCGCCAGCATGGCCGAGCCAAGCACTGCACCCTTCATCTTGTATCTCCGTCGATTCTAACCGCCCTCGTGAGCCAGAAACGCTTGAGTATTGAAAACAGTTCAGGCGCCGCCCGCGGCGCGCGGCCGCTGCCAGAGGCGCAAGCCCGACGCCATCCTGAGCCGCGAAGCTTCGGCCCCGGACACGAAAATCGCCGTTTTCCCAGGTGAAAGGCGCTGCGCCTGCCCTCGCCCCCGCCTTCGGGCCCACGGAACCACCGATGACGACGCGCCCGGTTCACGCTCTGTTGATCGCGCTCGCGATGACGCTCGCTGTCGCCCGCGCGGCCGTGGCGGCCCCGGCCGCACCGGATCTCTGCCGCGCCGTACAGGCACAGGGTGAGGCGTTCACGGTCTGCACGATCGATCTGCGCCGGCAGCGGCTGCGGCTGTTCTGGCTCCAGGAGGACGGCCGGCCCTACGGCGCCCTGGGGACCCTCGCCGAGAAGCAGGGCGGACGCCTCGCCTTCGCGATGAATGCCGGCATGTACGACAAGGATCAGGCCCCGGTGGGCCTCTATGTCGAGGACGGGCGCGAGATGAAGCGCGTCTCGACCGCGGACGGGCCGGGCAACTTCCACCTCAAGCCCAACGGCGTGTTCTGGGTGAAGGGCGACAAGGCCGGCGTGCTCGACACCGGCCATTACCTCCGGGCGAAGATCCGGCCCGACTTCGCCACGCAATCCGGCCCGATGCTGGTGATCGACGGCCAGATCCACCCCAAGATTTCCGCCGACGGTCCGAGCCAGAAGATCCGCAACGGCGTCGGGGTGCAGGAGGACGGGCGCGTGGCGGTGTTCGCCATCTCCGAGCGCCCGGTGACCTTCGGAGCCTTCGCCCGCTTGTTCCGGGACGACCTCGGCTGCCGGGATGCCCTGTTCCTCGACGGCACGGTCTCAAGCCTCTACGCGCCGAATCTCGGCCGCTCGGACATCAGCCGGCCGCTGGGGCCGCTGATCGGGGCGATGGCGCGGTAGGTCCTGATCTCATCAACGCGACCGTGTGAAGGGCTGCTTTGGGTGGTTTCCCGCCCGTCCGCTCCTGATCAGCAGATGTATCCAAGCGGACATCCCCACGGGGACTGCTCAAACCCCCGCCGTACCTTCGAGCAGCCTGTCCCAAGGTGTCGGTGAGGGGAACACACCCTCCAGGAAAGCTAGGAAGGCCTTCACGTTCGGGCTGCCGCGTCGGCTCTCCGGCCATAGTGCCGTGAAGACGGAACGTTCGGTGGCGAAGTTCTGTAAGACTGGCACCAACTCGCCCCGCTCGACGTAGGACGCGACGACATACGTTGGCGAGATGCCGATGCCGCCACCGGCCACCAGGATGGCCGCGACGGCACCGCTGAAGTCCGTCACGATGCCGGCATTCGGCGCGAGTTCGACGGTGCGCTCGCCTATCCGGAAGGGCCAGCGCAGGGCCTGGCCCGTGCTCTGGAAGCGGAAGTTCACGCACTCGTGGTGGACTAGGTCGTCCGGATGCTGCGGCGTTCCACGCCGCTTGAGGTAGGCTGGCGACGCAACCGCGCAGAGCCGGTGCGGCGCGAGACGCCGGGAGAGCAAGCGGGAGTCGGCGAGTTCGCCTACGCGGATCGCCACGTCGATGCCCTCCTCGATGAGGTCGGAGAAGCGGTCCCCAAGGCGCAGGTCGATGGACAGCTTCGGGTGGCGCTCACGGAAGGCCGGCAGGGCTGGGGCAAGCAGATGCACTCCGATGGGGAACGGCGCAGTCACCTTCAGGGTACCGGCCGGTTCTGAGCGCGCTGCCACGGCAGCCTGCTCAATTTCCTCAGCCTCCCGCAGGAGGCGCAGCGCCCGTTCGTGCAGGTCCCGCCCCTCCGGCGTCAGCGTCAGCGAGCGGGTCGTGCGTGTGAACAGGCTCAAGCCCAGCCGTTCCTCCAGCCGCTGCACGCTCTTGCTGACAGCCGAGGGCGAGATGCCGAGGGCGCGTGCAGCGGCCGTGTAGCTGCCCAGCGAGGCGGAGCGCGCGAAGGCGATGATGCCGGTGAGGCGGTCGAAGCCAATATGTTCCATGACGGCAAGATTGAACCGACATCAAGCCTGATTATCAAGCTTCGAGTGGTAACCCATTCTTCTTCCCACAGCCACCGCAGCGGCGGCGTTGTGAAGGATCATCGTCATGGGCAGCACTCTTCAGGACCGCACCGTTGTCATCTTCGGTGGCACCTCTGGCATCGGCCTCGCGGCCGCCCAGCAGGCGAAGGCGACGGGTGCCAAGGTCATCGTGGTCGGCTTCAATGCCGAGGGCGCCGAGCGCATCGCGGCCGAGAACGCCTTTGCTGGCTGGCGTGCCGCGGACGTGACCCGGCCCGAGACCATCGCGGCCGCACTCGCCGACATCCCGCAGGTCGACCACCTCGTCCTGCTCGCCGGCACCTTCGTGGCCGGCAAGATCCTGGAAGCGGAGGTTGATTACCTAAAGCGGGCTTTCGACGAGCGGATCTGGGCTGCGGCCCACGCGCTGCGCGCCCTCGGCGACCGTTTGGCCAAGGACGGGTCGGTCACCTTCATCTCAGGCGCCCTGGCCGACCGCCCAAGCGCCCAGGGCACTGCGGTTCTCGCCGCAGCGTCGGCTGCGATGGAGGCGTTCGCCCGTGGCCTCGCGCTGGAGTTGGCACCGGTGCGATTCAACACCCTGTCGCCCGGCACCACCGACACGCCGCTCCTGGCCCGCACGCTCGGCGCCCACCGCGACGCCTACGTCGCCGCGCTCACTGAGAAGCTCCCGCAGCGGCGCCTCGGGACGGCCGAGGAAGCCGGCGCGGCGGTCGTCTTCCTCATGAGCAACGGCTTCATGAACGGCGAGACGCTGCACGTCGACGGCGGAGCTCGCCTCGTCTGAACGGGCCAAGGCCCCGGCCGACACCATCCCATCCATGCGGCACCACCAGGAGTAGGAGAACTGCGATGCCTGATACCGAGACCCGGGCCGAGGCGGAGCCGAACTACGACTGGCTCCTGCGCGCCAACCTGGAGCGCGTCTTCAACGAGCGGTATGCCGCCAAACGTTCAACGGCTTTGGCGGACCTCTTCGTCGACGAGCCAGTCATGTATGAGCCGACAGACATCGTGCGGGGGTGGGCCGCCATCGCTAACGTCGCCGGCAAGCTTCTGGAGCAGTTTGGGCCGACCTTCCGCTTCACGCCCGTCGGCACCGCCGTGGGGCACCACGGGCTGGGTTCGCTGCAATGGCAAGCGAGCCCAGACGGCGGCCCAATCATCGTCACGGGAGCGGACGTAGCCGAGGTCGTGGATGGCAGGATCGCGCGCCTGTGGGTGCTGCTCAACCAGCCGGCAAGTTAGACCGATACCTGATGAAGCCCCCCCGAGCCGCAGTCGCCGGACGGCCAAATATTGTCTGCTTCCAGAAGGAGCTGACTGCCGTCCGAGCGTCTCACATGGGTCGATAGCAGCCGCCTCGCACGGCCGAGCGCGCCCAATTTCAACTTTGATGCGCTCGTCCGAGGTTGAGCCGGTCCTGCGAGACGAGCGCGCCGATTCAAGGTGCGAGAGGCGCGTCACCGCTGCCCGAACGCCGTGTCCTTGAACAGGTCCTTGTAGTCCCGCGGCTGCGAGCGCCAGTACTGCTTCGGCGCCCGCACCTGAGCGCCGAGTTCGGCCGCCGCGTGCCAGGGCCAGCGGGGATCGTACAGCATGGCCCGGGCGAGCGAGATCGCGTCGGCCTTGCCCTCGGCCAGGATCGTCTCCGCCTGCTGCGCCTCGGTGATCAGGCCGACCGCGATGGTGGTCAGCCCGGTCTCGGCCTTGATCCGCTCGGCATAGGGCACCTGGTAGCCCGGCCCGAGCTTGATCGCCTGCTTGGGCGAGACACCGCCGGTGGAGACGTGCAGCGCCGGCGAGCCGGCCCGCTTGAGCGCCTGGCCCAGGGCGACGGTCTCGTCGAGGTCCCAGCCGTCCTCGACCCAGTCGGTGGCCGAGACCCGCAGCCAGACCGGGCTGCCGGCCGGCACGACGTCGCGCACGGCGTCGTAGACTTCGAGGGGAAAGCGCATCCGGTTCTCGAGGCTGCCGCCATACTGGTCGGTGCGCTTGTTGGCGAGCGGCGACAGGAACTGGTGCAGCAGGTAGCCGTGGGCGCCGTGCAGCTCGACGGCCTCGATCCCCAGCCGCACGGCCCGCTTGGCCGTGGCGACGAACTGGTCGCGGACGCGCTTCAGGTCGGCGGCGTCCAGGGCGTGGGGCGGCACCTCGGCGTCGCCGTGCGGGACCGCCGAGGGTGCCTCCGTGCGCCAGCCATAGGGATGCTCGGGCGGGATCTGCTGGCCGCCCTCCCAGGGCGCCTGGCTCGACGCCTTGCGGCCAGCATGGGCGATCTGGATGCAGATCGGGATCGGCGCATATTCGCGCACGGCCTCCAGCACCCGGCCGAGCGCCCGCTCGCAACCGTCCGAGTACAGGCCGAGATCCCAGGCGGTGATCCGCGCCTCGGGGGAGACCGCCGTGGCCTCCAGGGTCAGCAGGCCGGCCCCCGATTGGGCGAGCTGGCCGAGATGGATCATGTGCCAGTCGGTGGCCTCGCCGTCCCGGGCCGAATACTGGCACATCGGCGCGATCAGGATGCGGTTCTCGAGGGTGAGGGCATCCAGGGCGAGCGGTTCGAACAGGCGGGCGGTCATGGGCGGCTCCGTTACGGGCTCGGCCAATGTGGCGCAGCGGCGCGGCCGCGGCCAGCGCCGGCATGTGCGGTAGCCCACCCGCCAGGCGGCTCCGGCACGGCGGCGCGGGAACCGACCGCCGGTTCGTTAACTTTTGGCAGGACGACGGCTCGAAGCCGCCGATGCGAACCGCCTGAGGGGGCGTGATCGCGTGAGGTCCTCTCCATGTTTCACCCGACCCGTTCCACCCGACTCGCCGCCCTTGCGGCTGCCCCGTTTGCCCTGGCGGCGTTCCTGGCCGTCCCGGCCGAGGCCCAGCCGGCTGCGTTCGGCGGCCCGAAGATCCTGATCCACGGCAATTATTGCGGCCCGGGCAACAACGCCCCGCTGCCGCCGATCGACGCCCTCGACGCGGCCTGCGCCCGCCACGATGCCTGCACCCCGAATGGCGGCCTGCCGTCCCAGGCCTGCAACCTGCGGCTCCAGCAGGAGGCGACCCTGATCTCGCGCGACCCACGCCAGCCCCAGGATCTGCGGGCCCTGCGGGCTTCGTCGCCGCGAGCGCGACCCTGATCCCCACCGAGTCCGGGCCGCAGCGGCTGCCGGCTTCGGTCTCCACGGACGCGGTGCCGGGCGCCTACGCCCCGACCCTGACCCGGCCGGCGCCGTCGGCCGATCCGTCCGAGGACGAGCCGGACGACGAGTGAGGCTGAGCCGGGGCGCGTAACCCCGGCCCGGATCCGATCCTTATGCGCGGGCGGACGCAGCCCGCGCATGCCCCAGGAAGAACCGGACCATCGCGCGGCTCGCATCCGGGCCGCGGGGGTCTGTGAAGGACCCGTCGGAGCTGCCGCCCGACCAGGCGTGGCCGGCCCCGTGCAGGACCCAGTATTCGAGCTGCGCCCGGCCGGTCCCGTCGCTGCGGACGGTTCGCGTGTAGGCCACGCCCCCCGGGCTCCTGCCCCGCTCGATCGTCTCGGCGAGGCCCGTCACCGCGCTGGCCTGGGCGACCACCTGGTCGCCGTTGGCCGGATGCACGGTGCGGTCGCCGTCCCCGTGGAACACGATGGTCGGCACCGCCTGCCGGTTGGGGCCGGGCTTTCCCCCCTGCCCCTTCATAACCGCGAAGGCCGAGGCGACGTCACGGGCCGCGCCGCAGGCCAGGCCGGAATGGACGCCCACCGCCGCGAACAGGTCCGGATAGGTCGCCGCCAGGATCGCCGCCGCGGCGCCCCCGGCCGAGAGCCCGGCCGCGTAGACCCGGTCTGGATCCGCGGAGAATTCTTCCACCACCGCCCGGGCGATGCCGGCGAGCAGGGCCGGCTCGCCGCTGTCACGGACCTGGTCGCCGGCGGCGTACCAGTTCCAGCAGCGCTGCATGTTCGCCGATTGGGGCTGCTCCGGATAGGCGACCAGGAAGGTCTGGTCCTCGGCCAGGCGGTTCATCTGCGTGCCGGCGGCGAAATCGTCCGGGTTCTGGGTGCAGCCGTGCAGCATCAGGACGACCGGCAGCGCCTGGCCGGTGTAGCCGCTCGGCACGAACACCTTGTAGCGACGGCTGCCCGCGGCGGCGGTGAACGCGCGGTCCTCGAACCGCGCGCCCTCCGGCACGGTGGCGGCGGGTTTGCCCGCCTGGACGGAGCCGCCGGCAAAACCCTCCGCGAAGCCGCCGGTGGGAATGCCGCCTTTGGCGAGGCTGTCGCGCACTTGGCGCATCACCGCCGCAGCGATGTCGGCACCGCCGGGCGCGGCGTGCGGGCGCGCGGCGGCCGGGTCCGGCGCCGTCCAGGCGCCGTCGGGGGATCTGGGCGCCTCCATGTCGATGGCGGCGGTCCCGGCGGGCTCGGCCGGACGGTCGCGCGCCTCGGCCCAGCGGGCGAAGGCATCGGCCTGACGGCGCTGGAACCGGCCCATCGCGGCGGTCATCCGGGCGGCCCGGGCGGCGCGCTGGCCCTCGGCCTCGGCCGAGCCGGCGGCACCGAAGCCGCCGAGCTTCATCTTGGAGAGATCTAGGTTCAAGAAATCCATCTTGGGAAAGTGTTTCATCGGGCCGTTCCTTGCGGGTGGGGGCGGACACGGCCGGCTGCTTGGCCCGACTGTGGGTAGGGGTGGTCGGGGCGGTTCAGGCAATCCGGTCGGCCAGGGCGGCCTTGACGGCGGGGCTCGCCTGGAACGCGCCCAGCACCTCGACGGAGGCGATGGCGGCACGGGCGAGTTCGGGGGTGACGTCGGTCGCCACGGTGGCGAGGCCGAGGACCTGGATGTGCAGGGGCGTGCCGGCGTCGCGGGCGGCCTCGAGGGTGGCCCGCGAATAGTGCGAGACACCCAGGCGCAGCTGGCGCCGGGCCACGGATTGGCGCACCGCCTCCTCCTGCCGGTCGAGCTGGTTGCGCACGGCGGTGCGGATGAAGTCGGCGCGGTTGGCATAGAACCCGTCGCGGACCATCAGGTCGACTCGGCCGAGATCGACGAAGCCGAGATTGATCGTGATCTTCTCGCTGTCCGGCACCTTCGGCCGGAGATCCTGCACATCGTCGCTCATCGTCCCGCCATCCCCAGGCCATCCGGTTGGATGGTCTAGAGATGGTTAGCGGATATCGAGGCGCAAGGGGCGGCTGCAGTGAGCCACGAAACCGTCGTGGTTTCAAAAGGTCCGGGACCTTTTGCGGGTCCAGGGCGGAGCCCTGGTGTCGGGCTTCGCCCGAGATCGGGGCTGCGCGCCCCGAACCCCGCCGAAGGGCCTCAGGCCCTTCGGGAACCCGGATCGCGACGCGTGATCAGCCGGCGCCGATCCCCCGCCCCTTCAGGCTGGCGTCGATCTCGTCCAGCGCGGTGGCGTCGTCGATGGTCGCCGGCATGGTCCAGGGCTCGTGGTCGGCGATGCGCTTCATGGTGGCGCGCAGGATCTTGCCGGAGCGGGTTTTCGGCAGCCGCGGCACGGTGAGCGCCAGCTTGAACGCCGCCACCGGGCCGATCTCGTCCCGCACCTTGGCGACGAGCTCGCGCTCGATGTCCTCGGGGGCGCGGTCGACCCGGGCCTTCAGCACCACGAAGCCGCAGGGCACCTCGCCCTTGAGTGCGTCGCGGATGCCGATCACCGCGCATTCGGCCACATCCGGGTGGCCGGCCAGCACCGCCTCCATGCCGCCGGTGGACAGGCGGTGGCCCGCGACGTTGATGATGTCGTCGGTCCGACCCAGCACGGTGATGTAGCCGTCGGCGTCGATCACCCCGGCATCCGACGTGTCGTAATAGCCCGGGAAGGTGGCGAGGTAGCTCGACCGCATCCGCGCGTCCGAGCCCCAGAGGGTCGGCAGGCAGCCGGGCGGCAGGGGCAGGCGGATCGCGATCGTGCCCATCGTGCCGGGCGGGACCGGCTTGCCGCCCTCGTCCAGGACCTCGACCCGGTAGCCCGGCATCGGCACGCAGGTGCTGCCGTGCTTCACCGGCAGGAGGCCGAGGCCCATAGGATTGCCGGCGATCGGCCAGCCCGTCTCGGTCTGCCACCAATGGTCGATCACCGGCCGCCCGAGCACCCGCTCGGCCCAGGCGACCGAATCCGGGTCCGCCCGCTCCCCGGCCAGGAACAGGCTGCGGAAGGCCGAGAGGTCGTAAGCGCCGATCAGCGACCCGGCCGGATCCTCCTTCTTGATGGCACGCAGGGCCGTCGGGGCCGTGAACAGGCAGACGACGCCGTGCTCGGCGACCACCCGCCAGAACGCCCCGGCATCGGGCGTGCCCACCGGCTTGCCCTCGTACAGCACGGTGGTGCAGCCGTGCAGGAGCGGCGCGTAGACGATGTAGGAATGGCCGACGACCCAGCCGATGTCGGAGGCGCAGAAATAGGTCTCGCCGGGCTGGACGCTGTAGAGGTTGGGCATCGACCAGGCGAGGGCGACGAGGTAGCCGCCGGTATCCCGGACCACGCCCTTCGGCTTGCCGGTCGTGCCGGAGGTGTAGAGGATATAGAGCGGGTCGGTGGCGGCCACCGGCACGCAGGCGGCCTGCTTGCCCGCGGCTTGAGCGGCCGCGACGGTCTCGGCCCAGTCGTGGTCGCGCCCCGCGACGAGGCTCGCGGCGCATTGGGGCCGCTGCAGGATCAGGCAGGCTTCCGGCTTGTGCCGGGAGGTGGCGATCGCGAGGTCCAGCAGCGGCTTGTAGGCGACCACCCGGTTCGGCTCGAGGCCGCAGGAGGCGGCCAGCACCACCTTCGGGGCGGCATCCTCGATCCGCACCGCCAGCTCGTTGGCCGCGAAGCCGCCGAACACCACTGAGTGCACGGCCCCGAGCCGCGCGCAGGCCAGCATGCCGAACAGGGCCTCGGGCACCATCGGCATGTACAGCACGACCCGGTCGCCCTTGCCGACGCCGAGCTCGGCCAGCACCGCGGCGAGGGCTGCCACCGCGTCGCGCAGTACGCGGTAGCTGATGCTGCGCTTGGTCCCGGTGACGGGAGAATCGTACAGGATCGCCGCCTGGTCGGCCCGCGCCCCCTCGGCGTGCCGGTCCACCGCGTTGTGGCAGGCGTTGAGCGTCCCGTCCGGGAACCAGCGGCCATAGGGGCCGGATTCGGGGGCGAAGGCCTGCGCCGGGTTCTGCGCCCAGTCGAGCGCCCCGGCCGCCTCCAGCCAGAACGCCTCCGGGTCGCGGCACGCCGCATCGTAGATCTCGGGATAGCGGCCCGGCGGGCTGGCGGTGGTCATCGGCGCGGCGTGTCCTCGGGAGCCGCTCTCCGGCGGCATCCTGGGGAGACTAGCTGATTCTGGTTTTTTGCGCGCGCGGGTGGGTGCTTGTGGGTGCTGCGGGTGACGCCGGATGGAGTGGGACCCGGCTCAGCGGGGGAATTCGCTCCTCCCACCCAATCCCCTCATCCTGAGGTGCCGCGCAGCGGCCTCGAAGGAGGTTTCCAGGGATCGCGCGGCCGGCTGGAGGCCTCGAAGGAGGGCTCCTTCGAGGCTCGCTGACGCGGGCACCTCAAGATGAGGGACAGGGTAGGACAGCACGGTCTGTCCCCCCAAAAAAGAAGCCGCCGCGCCGGGCGGTCCGGCGCGGCGGCTGCCGTCTTGCGTCTATGTCCGGGAGGGAGTCAGGCGCGGCTCAGTGCAGCGTGTCCGTGCCGGCCTGCAGCCTGTTAATTTCGTCCTTGAGGAGAAGTTTCCGTCGCTTCAGTTCAGCAATGTGGAGGTCGTTCGCCGAAGGCCTGTGGATCGCCTCGTGAATCTCACGCTCGAGGGCTTCGTGCTTCCGGGCGAGTTGGCTCAGATGCGTCTGCAGCGACATGAGTCGAATCTCCTGTCATTGTTCCGACACACGGAGACTGGCACAGGATGCCACACCTGTCGAAGCCTTTTCTCCGGCTAAGCCTGACGAATGCCGGCCCGGCCGGCTTGTCCCGCGGCGGGGCGTAACGCATGCTCTTCGACAAGGAACGGTCTTCGATCCCGCGGGTGATGATGGCGGACGAGTCGAGTGAGAGCGGGCAGTCGGACCTCGAGTCCGAGCTGAATCGGCTGCGCGAGGAGCATCGGGATCTCGACAGCGCCATCGAGGCGCTGGAGCGCAGCGTCGCCGGGGACCAGCTCCAGATCCAGCGTCTGAAGAAGCGCAAGCTGACCCTGCGCGACCGGATCTATCATATCGAGGACGCGCTGACCCCGGACATCATCGCCTAGGGCCGCGTCCGGGACTTCGATCCCGCGCGGCCCCGGCCTCGGAGCGCGTCGTCGTTCTCTCAGAGTCGGCAACCATCCTTCGGGATCGGGCGTCGAAGTTGGTGGACGCGCCGGCGCGACGCCTTGCCGCCGGCCCGCCCCGCCTGTAAGCGGCCTCTTTTGCCGGGATCAACGATGGCGTCGCCTCCGGTTGCGATCATCATGGGCAGTCAGTCCGATTGGGCGACCATGCGGCACGCCGCCGAGACGCTCGACGCGCTCGGCGTGCCGCACGACACCCGGATCGTGTCGGCCCACCGCACCCCCGACCGGCTTGTGGCCTTCGCCAAGGGCGCCGTCGCGGCCGGGTTCAAGGTCGTGATCGCGGGCGCCGGCGGGGCCGCGCACCTGCCCGGCATGGCCGCCGCGATGACCCGCCTGCCGGTCTTCGGCGTGCCGGTGGAATCCAAGGCCCTGTCCGGCCAGGACAGCCTGCTGTCGATCGTACAGATGCCGGCCGGCATCCCGGTGGGGACCCTGGCGATCGGCCGGGCCGGGGCGGTCAACGCCGCCCTGCTCGCCGCCGCAGTGTTGGCGCTCGCCGATCCCGGCCTGGCAGAGCGGCTCGACGCGTGGCGCGCGGCGCAGACCGCGTCGGTGGCCGAACGGCCGGAGACGGACAAGCTTTCGTGACGGACACAGCTCTGAAGCCCGGCTCCACCCTCGGCATCGTCGGCGGCGGACAGCTCGGGCGCATGATCGCGCTGGCGGCGGCCAATTACGGGCTGAAGGTGCATGTCTACGCGCCCGACCGGGACAGCCCCGCCTTCGACGTCGCCGCTCGCACCACCTGCGCGGCCTATGACGACGCCGCCGCGCTGGCCGGCTTCGCGCAGAGCGTCGACGCGGTGACCTACGAGTTCGAGAACATCCCGCGGGAGACCGCCGACATCCTGGCCCGGCACGCCCCCCTACACCCGAATGCCGAGGCCTTGTCCACGACGCAGGACCGCCTCACCGAGAAGGAGTTCATCAACCGGCTCGGCATCCCGACCGCGCCGTTCCAGGCGGTGGACACGCCCGACGACCTCGACCGGGCGATCGCGGCGCTCGGCCTGCCGGCGGTCCTCAAGACCCGCCGGTTCGGCTACGACGGCAAGGGCCAGCGCATCCTGCGCGAGCGCGCCGAGGGCGACCGCAACGCGCTGTTCGCCGAGTTCGGCGGCGCGCCGCTGATCCTCGAGGGCTTCGTGCCGTTCGAGCGCGAGGTCTCGGTGGTGGCCGCCCGCGGCCGCGACGGCAGCTTCGCGGCCTTCGACCTGTGCGAGAACGAGCACCGCGACCACATCCTGGCGCTGACCCGGGTACCGGCCCCCGGCCTCACTCCCGAGACCGCCCGCGCCGCCCTCGACATTGCCAAGCGGATCGCCGACGCCCTGGACTATGTCGGCGTGCTCGCCGTCGAGATGTTCCTGGTGCGCGAGGATGGGGCCGAGCGGCTGGTGGTCAACGAGATCGCGCCGCGGGTGCACAATTCCGGGCACTGGACCATCGAGGGGGCGACGACCTCGCAATTCGCCCAGCACGTCCGGGCGGTGTCCGGCTGGCCCCTCGGCGATTCGGCCCGGGTCGGCGACCTGTCGGTGGAGATGCGCAACCTGATCGGCGCCCAGGCCGATGACTGGTCGGCGCTGCTCGCCGAGCCCGGCGCCCACCTCCATCTCTACGGCAAGGGCGAGGCCCGGCCCGGCCGCAAGATGGGCCACGTCACCCGGCTGGGGCCTGTTCCGGAGGCCTGACCGGGGCCGGTTCTGCGGCTTCGGGAACACACCGGCCGGGCCGCGCGCAGGCCGGATGCCGCGCGGCCCGGCCGGCGCGGCTCCAAGCCATACCTTCGCCACATCCCGAAGCTTCCACCACGGCGTGACCGGTCGCGGGACCGCGCATCCTTAAGCCGGCATTCACCGCGATGCGCGACGGTGCCCCGGAGACCAGGGCGCGGCGCGGGCCGGGCGACGGACAAAACGGGGGCGGGGTGGGCATGCGGGATGCGGGCCGCGCCCCGGGGAGAGTGGGGCGATGATCGTACGCAACGGGCTGGCACACAAGATCGCGCTGATCGGCGCGGCCACGCTCTCGGCCGCGGCGCTTGCGGGCTGCGAAACCGTCGGCAGCGCCGCCAGCCCGCGGCAATACGCGGTGGTGGAGACCGACACCACGGGCGCCACCAACGTCAACATCGCCTCGCTCACCGAGGTGATCCAGCGCAACCCGAACGACGCCGCCGCCTACAACACCCGCGGCGCCGCCTATGCCCGGGCCGGCCAGTTCAACGACGCCATCGCGGACTTCACCAAGGCGATCAGCATCGACCCGAATTCGGGCTCGGCCTTCAACAACCGCGCGCTGGCCGAGCGCCAGGTCGGCCGCGACGCCGCCGCGCTCCAGGATTTCACCAAGGCGATCAGCATCGATCCGAATTACGGCCCGGCCTATATCGGCCGCGCCAATGTCGAGCGCGCCCAGGGCAACCTCGACCAGGCGCTCTCCGACCTCAACGTCGCGATCCGGCTGATGCCCGAATCGGCCGAGGCCTACCACGCCCGCGGCCTGGTCCGGCAGAAGCAGGGCCAGGAGACCCAGGCGATTGCCGATTTCGACGCCGCCATCGACCGCAACCCGTTCGTGTCCGCGCCCTACGCGGCTCGCGGCCAGAGCCTGATCGCCACCAACCAGTACCCGAAGGCGATCGAGGACTACAACGCGGCGCTCAACGTGAACAACAAGGACGCCACCTCCTGGGCCTATCGGGGCCTGGCCTACGAGAAGTCGGGCCAGCGCAAGGAGGCGCTCGAGAACTACCAGCGCGCCGCCGTGATCGACCCCAACAACGCCGTCGCCCGCGCGGGCCTCGGCCGGGTGCAGGGCGGGGTGGGCTTGCTGTTCAACTGACCGCTCCGTCATCGCGTGCGGAGCGAAGCGACCCAGGGGCAGCGCGACACCTTCAAGCGTGGCGCCGCTGGATTGCTTCGCTCCGCGCGCAAAGACGGTGCTGGCGCCTGGATCAAACTACGCCGCCAGCAGCCCGTTCTCGCTCTGCGTGATCCGGCGCAGGTGGTGGGTGGTGTCGCCGAGTTGGTACTCGATCATGGCGAGCCGCTTGAAATGGTGGGCGCCGATATATTCGAGCGTCATGCCGATGCCGCCGTGGAGCTGCACCGCCTCCTGGCCGACGAAGCGGCAGGCCTTGTTGATCTGCACCTTCACGGCCGCGAGCGCCGCCGCCCGCGCCGCGGGATCCTCCGCCTCCACCATCATGGCGGCGTAGAGCGCCATCGAGCGCGCCTGCTCCAGCTGGATCAGCATGTCCACGGCCCGGTGCTGCAGCGCCTGGAACGAGCCGACGCTGACCCCGAACTGCGTGCGGGTCTTGAGATAGTCCACCGTCAGCTTGTGCAGCGCGTCCATGGAGCCCACCGCCTCGGCGGCGAGCGCCGCGATGCCGTGCTCGACCACCTGCTCCAGCAGCGTCAGGCCCCCCTCGGGATCGCCCAGAGCCGCGTCGGCCGGAAGCGCGACATCCGAGAACGACACCTCGGCGGCGCGCCCGCCATCCTGGGTCGGGTAGGCCTCGATCGCCACCCCCGCGGCGTCGGTCGGCACCAGGAACAGCCCGATCCCGTGCGGGTCGCGCCGCTCCCCGGAGACGCGGGCGGAGACCACCATCAGCCCGGCCGCGTCGGCATTGGGCACGATACTCTTGGCCCCGCTCAGCACGAACCCGTCGCCCGAACGGCGGGCCGTGGTCGCCACGTCGTTGAGGTCGTAGCGCGACTGGCGCTCGGTATGGGCCAGGGTGAGCCGCAGGCTGCCGTCGATCACGCCGGGCAGGATCCGCTCTGTCTGCGTCGGGCTGCCGCCGAGCCGGAGCGCCGTCGCGCCGAGCACCAGGCTCGCGAACAGCGGCTCGACCACGAGGTTGCGCCCCACCGCCTCCATGACCAGCATGGTCTCCACAGGCCCCCCGGCGAGCCCGCCCTGCTCCTCGGAGAAGGGCAGGCCGGTGACGCCGAGCTCCGCGAACGCCGCCCAGCCTGCCTCGGGGAAGCCCAGCGGCGCCGTCAGCCGCGCCTGCCGGCTCTCCAGCGACGGGTACAGGTCCGCCGCCAACCGCTCGACGCTGTCGCGCAGGAGCGACTGGTCCTCGTTCAGGTCGAAATCCATGTCGCGTTCCTTGCCTCGCCTCGCCCCGTCACCCCGTCCGTCCTATCCAACCCCCTCATCCTGAGGTGCCGGAGCGCAGCGAAGGCCTCGAAGGGGGCTCCAGCCGGCCGCGCGATCCCTGGAAGCCTCCTCCGAGGCGGCTGCGCCGCACCTCAGAACGAGGGTGTGGGTGGGATGGACATCGTCCTCACAACTCCAGAATGCCCTTGGCAATGACGTTGTGCTGGATCTCGTTGGAGCCGCCGTAGATCGAGACCTTGCGGTTGTTGAAGTAGCTCGGCGCCGCCGCATCGACCCAGTCGAAGCCGCCCGGCAGGTTGTTGCCCCCGGCCCCGCGGGCCGGCGCCGCCAAAGCGAACGGGCCGGCGAGCTCCACCAGTAACTCGGTCGCCGCCTGCTGGAGCTGCGAGCCGCGGATCTTGAGGAGCGAGGAGGCGGGATCGGGCTCCACCGAATCCGCCCGGCCCTGCTTGGCCGCCACCCGCATCTGGGTGAGCTCCAGCGCCTTCAGCTCGACCTCGACCTCCGCGACCCGGCCGCGGAAATCGCGGTCGTCCCACATGGTGCCGGAGCCGGCCGGCATCTCCTTGGCGAGGCGCTTGATCCGGGCGATCCGCTCCTTGGTGAGGCCGATCCGGGCGATGCCGGTGCGCTCGTTGGCGAGCAGGAACTTGGCGTAGTCCCAGCCCTTGTTCTCCTCGCCGACGAGGTTCTCGACCGGCACCCGCACCGCGTCGAAGAAGACCTCGTTGACCTCGTGCCGGCCCTCCAGGGTGAGGATCGGCCGCACGGTGATGCCGGGGCTCTTCATGTCGATGAGCAGGAAGGAGATGCCGCGCTGCTTCTTGGCCTCAAAGTCGGTGCGGACGAGGCAGAAGATCCAGTCGGCGTGCTGGCCGAGCGTCGTCCAGGTCTTCTGGCCGTCCACGACGTAATGGTCGCCGTCGCGCACCGCTTTGGTCTTCAGGGAAGCGAGGTCGGAGCCGGCACCGGGCTCGGAGAAGCCCTGGCACCACCAATCGTCGAGATTGGCCGCACGCGGCAGGAAGCGCGCCTTCTGGTCCTGCCGGCCGAAGGTCGCGAGCACGGGGCCGAACATGTAGCAGTTGAACTGCTGCGGCAGCGGTACCGCCGCCTGGAACAGCTCCTCGGTGTAGATGTAGCGCTGGATCGGGGTCCAATCCTGGCCGCCCCATTCCTGCGGCCAGTGCGGCACCGCCCAGCCCTTGGCGTTGAGGATCCGCTGGCTGGCGACGATGTCCTCCTTGGCGAGGCTGCGCCCCTCCGAGACCTTGCGGCGGATCTCGGCCGGAATCTTCTCCCGGCAGAAGCTGCGGACCTCGTCGCGGAACGCGATCTCGTCCGGGGTGAAGCGGAGATCCATAATCAGCCTCCGATCTCGAACAGGCCGGCGCAGCCCTGGCCGCCGGCCACGCACATGGTCACCACGGCGTAGCGCGCCCCGCGGCGGCGGCCTTCCAGCAGGGCGTGGCCCACGAGCCGCGCCCCCGACATGCCGAACGGATGGCCGACCGCGATGGCGCCGCCGTTGACGTTGACCGTGTCGGGATCGATCCCGAGCCTGTCCCGGCAATAGACCGACTGGGACGCGAAGGCCTCGTTCAGCTCCCACAGGTCGATATCGGCGACCGTCAGCCCCTGCCGTTCCAGCAGGCGCGGGACCGCGAAGACCGGGCTGATGCCCATCTCGTCCGGCCCGCAGCCGGCCGAGGCGAAGCCCCGGAAGGTGCCGAGCGGCGTCAGGCCCCGCCGGGCCGCCTCTTCGGCCGACATCAGCACGCTAGCGGCGGCGCCGTCCGAGAGCTGGCTGGCATTGCCGGCGGTGATGAAGGCGCCTTCCCCGCGCACGGGCTTAAGCTTCGCCAAACCTTCGAGGGTCGTGTCTGGCCGGTTGCCCTCGTCCTTGCCGAGCCGCGTCTCGACCTCCCGGGTCTCGCCGGTGGCCTTGTCGGTTACTGCCATCACGGCGCTCATCGGGACGATCTCGTCGTCGAACAGGCCCTGCGCCTGCGCGGCGGCGGTGCGGCGCTGACTCTCGAGGGCGAAGGCGTCCTGCGCCTCCCGGGAGATGCCGTAGCGCGTCGCGACGATGTCGGCGGTCTCGATCATCGGCATGTAGATCGCCGGCAGGTGCGCCTCCAGCCAGGCGTTGCGGGTCAGCTCCCGCTGCACCTTCGGCTGGACAAGGCTGATCGACTCGACCCCGCCGGCCACAGCCACCGGCACGCCGTCCAGGATGATCCGCCGGGCCGCGCTGGCGATCGCCTCCAGGCCCGAGGCGCAGAAGCGCGAGACCGTGACGCCCGCCGACTCCACCGGGATCCCGGCCACCAGGGCCGCGTGGCGCGCGACGTTGCCGCCGGTGGCGTTCTCCGGATAGCCGCAGCCAAGCACCACCTCTTCCACAGCCTCCGGCTCCAGCCGGGCCCGATCCAGGGCACCCCGGATCGCGTGGGCGGCGAGGTCGGCGCCCCGGGTGAGGTTCAGCGCGCCGCGATGGGCCTTGCCGATCGGCGTGCGGGCGGTCGAGACGATCACCGCGTCGGTCATGCCGGGCTCCTCCGGGGTTCCCAAAGGGCGTCACGCCCTTTGGTGGGGTGTCGGGGCGACGCCCCGACGCTGCGCAGGATGAGGCTCGGCAGCAGGGCTCCGCCCTGCACCCGCGAAAGGTCCCGGACCTTTCGAAACCGGGACTCGGCCTGCCGGAGCCGACAGGGCATTAACTCGCCTTCCAATCTGCGAAGCGTCCGCCCGATTCCGCAAGCTTGCGCAGCCGAGGCGCCGGTTCCTGGCTGTCGTCGCCGGTCTCCCGGGCGAAGCGCGTCAGCGCCTCGGCGACATGCTTGAGCCCGACCGTGTCGGCCCAGTGCATCGGGCCGCCGCGCCAGGCCGGCCAGTTGTAGCCGTTGATCCAGATCGTATCGATGTCGCCGGGCCGCGCCGCGATTCCCTCTTCGAGGATCCGGGCGCCCTCGTTGACCATCGGGTACATCAGCCGGGCCACGATCTCATCGGGGCTGAACGTACGGCGCGCGATGCCGTGCTCGGCGGCAGTCTTCTCGATGAGCGCCTCGACTTCCGGATCGCGCGTGCCCGTCCGGGCGCCATCCGAATAAACAAAAAAACCGCGGCCGGTCTTCTGGCCGAACCGGCCCATCTCGGCCAGGGCGTCGGCGACCGGCGCCCGGCCGCCGAAATCCTTGCGGGAGCGCCAGCCGATATCGAGGCCGGCGAGGTCGCTCATGGCGAAGGGGCCCATCCGGAAGCCGAAGCCGGTCACGGCGGCATCGACCTCGTGCGGCAGGGCGCCTTCGAGCAGGAGGCGCTCGGCGGCGCGGCTGCGGCGCTCCAGGATGCGGTTGCCGACGAAGCCGAAGCAGACGCCCACCGTCACCGGCAGCTTGTTGAGGCGCTTGGCCAAATCCAGCGCGGTGGCGAGCACGTCGGGCGCGGTCTTGCCGGCGCGGACCACCTCGACGAGGCGCATGACGTTGGCCGGGCTGAAGAAATGCAGGCCGAGCACGTCCTGCGGCCGGCCGGTCACCGCCGCGATGGCATCGACGTCGAGATAGGAGGTGTTGGTCGCCAGGATCGCGCCTTCCTTGGCGATGCCGTCGAGCTTGGAAAAGATCTCGCGCTTGACCGCCATGTCCTCGAAGGCCGCCTCGATCACGATGTCGGCCTCTCCGGCGTTCTCCAGGCCGATCGCCCCGGTGATCCGGCCGATCCGTTCGTCGCGCTGGGACTCGGTGATCGAGCCGCGCTTGGCCGAGCCGGCATAGAGGCCCCTCACCCGGTCGAGGCCGCGTTCCAGGGCGCCGGCCTCGGTTTCGATCACGGTGACCGGGATGCCGGCATTGGCGAAGCACATCGCGATGCCGCCGCCCATGGTGCCGGCGCCGATCACGGCGGCGGTCTCGACGGGGCGGCGGGGCGTATCCTTCGACAGGCCGGGCACCCGGGCGGCCTCGCGCTCGGCGAAGAAGGCGTAGCGCAGGGCCTTGGAGCGCGGATCCTCCACCAGTTTGCGGAACTCGGCCCGCTCGACGGCGACCGCTGCGTCGAACGTGTCCGGGTCCAGGCCGGCGCGCACCGCCCGGGCCAGGGCGTAGACGTTGGTCGCCTCGGGATCGCGCTGCACCGCCTCCTGGGCCTTGGCCTCGAAGGCCTGGCGGGCCTCCGGGGTCAGCGTGTCCGCCCGGTCGCGTACCCGCGGCAGGGCGCCGGAATCGGCGAGTTCCAGGGCCCGGATGCGGGCGGCCGGCACGAGGTCGCCCAGCACCACGGCGTCGACGATCCCGAGCTTGGCGGCGGTCTCGGCGGAGACTGGCTCGCCGGTGAGCATCATCGTGAAGGCGGCGTCCGGCCCGATCAGCCGCGGCAGGCGCTGCGTGCCCCCGGCCCCCGGGATGATCCCGAGCTTGATCTCCGGCAGGCCGAGCTTGGCCGTGGGCGCCGCGATCCGGCCGTGGCAGGCCATCGCCAGCTCGAGCCCGCCGCCGAGCGCCGCGCCGCCGATCGCCGCCACCACAGGTTTCCGCCCGGCATCGAGCCGCTCCAGCACATCCGGCAGGCTCGGCGCCTGGGGCGGCTTGCCGAATTCCGAGATGTCGGCGCCGCCGACGAACACCTTGCCCTCGGCCGCCAGCACGATCGCCCGGACCGCTTCGTCGGCCTCCGCCCGCGCCAGGGCCTCGTCGAGGGCACCCCGTAGCGCGGCGCCCAGCGCGTTGACCGGCGGGTTGGCGAGCGTGAGCACGGCCACGCCGCCATCGACCTCGTAACGAACCAAAGCGGCGCTCTCCCTGTTCTGCAATGCAGAATTATCGTTCGCAGTTTTGCGGAATGTTGATCCGCGATGCCTCACCCGTCAAGCATGGAGCGCCGTGGCGTGTGACTTCCAACGATCTGTTCTGCATTGCAGATGCGATCCAGCCGGACGGTTTGACCGGTGCCGGGCGCCATGCCATTCAGACCCGCCCCGGGCGCGATTCCGGCTCGAACCCGTCCCGGCGGGCTCCAAGGGCCGGGCCGCCCGACCGATCAGGGAGGATCGCTTTGCGCGGTATCGGCCAACAGCCCGGCAGCCTCCGATGAGCGACGGTCCCGAACAGCATCCGTCCCGAAGTCTCCCCGAGATCCTGCGCGGCCAGCTCGCCCTGCCGGTGATCTGCGCGCCGATGTTCATCGTCTCGGGGCCGGAGCTGGTGATCGCGCAATGCCTGGCCGGGGTGGTCGGCGCATTCCCGGCGCTGAACGCGCGGCCGGCCGAACGCCTCGACGAATGGCTTTCGACGATCACGCGCACGCTCGCTGAAGAGCGCGCGAAGGATCCGGCCCGGAAGATCGCACCCTTCGCGGTCAATCAGATCGTCCACGCCTCGAACGACCGCCTGGCCCAGGATGTCGAGGCCTGCGTCCGGCACCGTGTGCCGATCATCATCACCTCGCTGCGGGCCCCGGACGCGGTGATCCGCCCGGTTCATGCCTATGGCGGGGTGGTGTTCCACGACGTCACCACGGTTCGTCACGCCGAAAAGGCCCTGGAGGCCGGCGTCGACGGCCTGATCCTGGTCTGCGCCGGCGCCGGGGGCCATGCCGGCACGCTGAGTCCCTTCGCCCTCGTCGGCGAGATCCGCCGCTTCTACGACGGCCCGCTGATCCTGTCGGGGGCGATCACCACCGGTTCGGCGATCCTGGCCGCCCAGGCCATGGGCGCCGACCTCGCCTATATGGGCACCCGGTTCATCGCCACCCGGGAGGCGAACGCGGCCGCCGGCTACAAGGACATGATCGCCGGCAGCGCCGCCGCCGACATCCTGTACACCCCCTACTTCACCGGCGTGCCGGGCAATTACCTGACGCCCAGCATCCGCGCCGCCGGGCTCGATCCCGAGGCGCTGCCGGTGCGCGACAAGACCGCGATGGACTTCGGCAGCGCCGGCGTGAAGGCGTGGCGGGACGTCTGGGGCGCCGGCCAGGGGGTCGGCACCATCGCGGACGCCCCGGCCACCGCCGACCTCGTCGCCCGGCTCGCCCGGGAATACGCCGCCGCCCGGGCCGGGCTCGCAGGTGTCTCGGCAGCGTATGCCGGCGAGGCCGTCTCTTGAGCGTCCGCGTCACCGATCCGGAGCCCAGGATCCGGCTGGTCACCATCGACCGGCCGGAGCGCCGCAACGCCCTCGACCGGGCAACCTATGCGGGCCTCGCCGCCGCCTTCGACGCGGCCGGTGCCGACGCGACCCTGCGCGCCGTGGTGCTCACCGGGGCGGGGGGCTGCTTCACCGCCGGCAACGATCTCGAGGATTTCCGTGATGTCGAGGCCGGCGGTGACAGCCCGGGCCTGACCTTCCTGAAGGCCCTGCGCGGCTGCCCGAAACCCGTCGTCGCGGCGGTGGAGGGGCACGCGGTCGGCATCGGCACGACGCTGCTGCTGCATTGCGACCTCGCCTATGCCGGGGACGGCGCCCGCTTCCGCCTGCCCTTCACGGCGCTCGGCCTCAGCCCGGAAGGTGCGTCGAGCTACCTCCTGCCGCTGATCGCCGGCACCAAGCGGGCGGCCGAGCTGCTGATGCTGGGCGAGCCGTTCGGCGCCGCGGAGGCGGTGGCGGCCGGCCTCGTCAACGCCGCCGTCCCGCAGGGGACGGCCCTGGAGGTTGCCCTCGCCCGGGCCCGTTCCCTGGCGGCCCTGCCCTCGGCCTCGATCGCGGCGACCAAGCGGGCCCTGCGCCGGGGTCAGGACGACAGCGTCGCCCGCACCCTCGCCGAGGAGGCGGAGGTGTTCCACGCGCTCCGCCGGGGCCCGGAGGCGCAGGCGGCCTTCGCGGCGTTCCTGCGCCGATGAACGCCGTGGACGAGGCCCTGCTCGCCGATCCCGAGGCCGTGCCGGGTGACGGCACCAAGGAGGACGGGGCCAAGGAGGATCGCCACTTCGTCACGGCGCTCGCCCGCGGCCTCGCGGTGCTCGCCTGCTTCGGGCCGGGGCGGACCAGCCTCGCCAACCACGACCTCGCGGCGGCCTGCGGCCTGCCGCGCTCCACCGTCTCGCGCCTGACCTACACGCTGACCAAGCTCGGCTACCTGCACCACACCGCCGAGACCGGCCGCTACCGGCTCGGCAATGCGACGATCGCCCTGAGCTCGGCGGCCCTCGGCGGGCTCGACGTGCGCGGCATCGCCCGGCCGGTGCTGCGGGCGGTCGCGGAGGCGGCGAACGCCTCGGTGGGGCTCGGGGTGCGCGATCGGCTGAGCATGCGCTACGTCGATTGCCAGCGCGGCCCCGCCGCGATCTCGCTGAACCTCGATACCGGCTCGCGGATCTCGCTCGCCCGCAGCGCCATGGGCCGCGCCTACGTGGCGGTCTGCCCCGAGCGCGAGCGCGAGAGCATCTACGAGGACCTGAAGGCCCTCGACCCGGTGGCCTGGCCTGCCCTGCGCGCCGGCCTCGACCGGGCGGTGGCCGAACATCGCGAGATCGGCTGCTGTACCTCGTTCGGCGAGTGGCAGGAGACGGTCTGCGCCATCGGCGTGGGCTTCCATCCCGGCGGCGGCCTGCCGCCGATGTCGGTCAATTGCGGCGGCCCGACCGTCATCACCGACGCCCGGTTCCTGATGGACGTGGTGCGGCCAAAACTCGTCGCGGCGGTGCGCGGCCTCGACGGCGTGATGGGCGCTTGAGGACTTATGGAATCGGGTTTCCAAAGGGCGTGCCCTTTGGCGGGTTGTCAGGGCGGGGCCCTGATGAACCAAGGCTCCGCCCTGGACCCGCAAAAGGTCGAAGACCTTTTGAAACCAAAACTTTTCACGAGGCGATGGGCACGCTCTGAGGACCCTTGCGATGGAATCTGAGCCGACATCCGACTTGCCCCTCGCCGGGATCCGCGTCCTCGACCTGTCCCGGGTCCTGGCCGGGCCATGGTGCGCGCAGGTGCTGGGCGACCTCGGCGCCGACGTGATCAAGGTCGAGCATCCGGAGCGCGGCGACGACACGCGCGATTGGGGCGTGGCGACCAGCCCCGGCAACACCTCGTATTTCGACAGCGTCAACCGCAACAAGCGCTCGATCGGGGTCGACCTCGCCACGCCGGAGGGGCTGGCGATCGTCAAGGCGCTGGCCCGCGAGAGCGACGTGCTGGTCCAGAACTTCAAGACCGGCGGCGCCGACAAGCTCGGGCTCGGATACGCGGCGCTCTCGGCCGAGAACCCAAGGCTGATCTACTGCTCGATTGCCGGCTACAGTTCGGACGGCTCGGAGGCCGGGCGGCCCGGCTACGACCTCGTGGTGCAGGGCGAATCCGGCGTGATGGCGCTCAACGGCGAGGCCGGCGGCCCGCCTCTGAAGTTCGGGGTCGCGGCGGTGGACCTGTTCACCGGGCAATACGCCGCGCAGGCGGTGCTGGCGGCCCTGTTCCAGCGGGAGCGCACCGGGCGCGGCAAGACCATCGACCTCGCCCTGTTCGATTGCGGCGTGGCGCTGACCTCCTATTACGGGCTGGAGGCGCTCGCCCGGGGGATCGACCCGCCGCGCTACGGCAATGCCCATCCGTCGATCGTGCCCTACGGGGTGTTCGAGGCTGGCGACGGGCCCGTGGTGATCACGGTGGGCAACAACGCCCAGTATCGCCGCTTTTGCGAGCAGGTGCTGGAGCGGCCGGACCTCTGCGCCGACCCGCGCTTCGCGACCAATCTCGACCGCTCGAAGAACCGGGCCGCCTTCATCCCGATCCTGGATGCCGAACTCGCCAAGTGGGAGCGGGTGCCCCTGATCGCGCGCCTGCGCGCGGCGGGCATCCCCTGCGGGGAGGTGATGGGCCTGCGCGAGGCGCTGACCTGCGACCGCGCCCGGGAAGCCGGGCTCGTGGTCGAGGCGCCCGACAACGCCCACGTCATCGCCCCGCCCTACCGCCTCGATGGACGCCGCTTGCCCGTACGCCGCATGCCGCCGGGCCTCGGGCAGTCGAGCCAGGAGATCCTGGCCGAGCGGCTGGATGTTTCTGCGGAGGCGCTGGACGCGCTCGTGGCGAGCGGGGTGGTCCGGTAAGGGCCGCTCAGCCCTCGGCCGGCGCCAGCCGGGCGCGGGCATCGTCCAGCACCCGGGTCAGGGCGTCGTCCCAGGCGACCTGGGGCTGCCAGCCGGTGGCTCCGTGCAGGCGACTGGCATCGCCCGCCGCCAGCGGGATCTCGTTCGGGCGCACCCGCTCGGGGGCGATGCGGATCTCGAACGGCACCCGGGCGCGGGCGCGCAGGCCGTCGAGGACGCTGGCGATCGTGCGGGGCACGCCGGAGCTGATGTTGAACACGCTCCCGTCCGCCAAGGCTTCCGACCGGCCGATCAGGTCGACGTAAGCGCCCGCCACGTCGGCGACATCGAGGAAGTCGCGGTACGAGGAGAGATTGCCGACCTCGAGGAACGGCGGCGCGCGGCCGGCCTCGATCCGGGCGATCTGCCCGGCGAAGGAGGCCACGACGAAGCGCTCGTCCTGGCCCGGGCCGATATGGTTGAACGGCCGCAGCACCACGAGCTTTACCCCGATCCGGGGCAGCAGGTCGTGCAGCACCTGCTCACCGACCCATTTCGACCGGGCGTAGGTGTTGCGCGGCAGGGGCTCGGCCTCCTCGCTCAACGCGTGCCCGGCCAGGAAGGCGCTGCCGTAGACCTCGCCTGAGCTGACGAAGAACAAGGTGCAGCCCGGCACCGCCGCGACCGCCGCCACGAGATTCATCAGGCCGTTGACGTTCACCCGCCAGGTCTGACCCGGGCCGGTGGCGGACTGGCCCACCGAGGCGAGACCGGCGAGGTGGAGGATCTCGGTCGGCCGGAAGCGCGCCACGAAGGCAATCAGCGCGGCTTCGTCGAGGAGATCGATCGATTCGTAGGCGACCCCCTTGGGCAGGCCCCGGGGCGCCCCGCGGCCGATTCCGGCCACGCGGGCGCCTGTCGCCGCCAGCAGCGGCAGGACATGGCCGCCGACGAAGCCCGCCGCGCCAGTGACGAGGATGCGCCTCACGCCCGGCCTGCCGATTCGTTCGAGGAGCGTGAGCGCTGCGCGGTCGTGAGGATGGTCAGGCTCCGTCTCCTCGTTTCCGCGTCACGTCCGAAGCCCGCTATGGAGCCAGGCACGCAGATATAAAACGCCTCACCGGCAAAGGAATGGGGTTCCGAAGCGCCCGAGGCCCTTCGGCGGGGTTCGGGGCGGAGCCCCGAGACCTTCGTAGGGCTCCGCCCCGCGCCCGCGAAAGGTCGAAGACCTTTTGAAACCCGGGCTCAGCTCATCGTCCGGGTGCCCCAGCGGGTGCCCATGCGGCTCTGGGCGCTGCCGGGGGAGCTGCCGGCATCGGCGCCGATCGCCGGCCCGGACGCCGTCTGCGGCCTGTGCTGGGAGCCCGCCGCCATGGGCGTCGAGGTCAGCGTATCGGGCACCTCGGCCAGGTATTCCTCGTCCCGGTCGGTGGCGAACTGGCCGGCCTTGCGGAACGGCCAGAGATAGCCCGGCACCACCGCTTCGGCGGCGGTCGGGGTGATCCCGAGCGCCTCGATGGTCCGGCCCTCGGCCTTGGCGGCCTCGGACACGACATTGTCGTTCTGCAGCAGGATCACCTGGTCGCGGGTCAGCTTCAGGCTGTCCGGCAGCAGGCCGAAGGTGAGCGTGTCGGCGACCTCCAGGAGCCGGGCCTGGAGCTTTGCCACGGGCAGCGGCAGGTCGACCACGGCGCGCTTGCGCTGGATCGTCTTCAGCATGTAGCGCACGAGGTGCTCAAGGGTCGCCACCTCGGGGCCGCCGAGCTCGTAGACTTTGCCCCCCGGCACGACGCCGTCGACCGCCCGGGCGATCGCCTCGGCGACGTCGCCGACGAAGACCGGCTGGAAGCGCGACTGGCCGCCCGCGAGCGGCAGGACCGGCAGCGCCCGGGCGAGTCCGGCGAAGCGGTTGAAGAAGCTGTCGCCCGGCCCGAAGACCAGCGACGGCCGGAACACCACGGCATCCGGGCAGGCGGCGAAGACCCGGGCCTCGCCCTCGGCCTTGGTGCGGGCATAGAGCGACGGCGAGGCCGGGTCTGCCCCGATCGCCGAGACGTGGATCATCCGGGCGCCCTGTCGGGCGGCGGCGCGGGCGATCTCCGCGGCGCCGTCGACCTGAAGCCGCGCGAAGCTCTGCGACCCGGTCTCCTGGAGGATGCCGACGAGGTTGATCACCACGTCCGAGCGCTCGGCCGCGCGGGCCACCGATTCGGGGTAGCGGAGGTTGGCCTGGACGGCCACGATCTGGTTGACCTTGCCCAGCGGCTGGAGGAACAGCGCCAGGTCCGGCCGGCGCACCGCGACGCGGATCCGGTAGCCGCGCTTGGCGAGCGCCCGCACCACGTGGCGGCCCAGGAAACCGGAGCCACCGAAGATGGTCACGAGCTGGGATTGCGGGCGCAGCGGGCCCGAAGCGGCGGTGGTTGCGGGCATGCTGTCCTGAGGCGTGTTCTGTGGGCCGGTCATCGCCGTGGTCTCGGGCTCCTCGCGCGCCCCGGGGCGCCGTCGTGCGCGCCTACTTAGCCTAAGTTCGGCGCCTTGGGAGCCGCCCATGCGCGTCGGGGCGCGATTAGCGCTTCGCAGCGCCGGAAGCGACCGGGAACGGGGGCCGGTCCCACGCATTTCCACGGACGAATTCGCCGGGCCGGGGTGCCGGCCGGGACGCGCCGGGGACCACGATGATTCTAGGGATGCTCGTCTCGGCGGTGATCGCCGTCTTCGGCCTGCTCGTCGCGCTGGGCCAGATCGGCCATCCGATCGATGCGCAGCTCGTCACCACCTACGGCTGGAGCATCCTGATGGTCGGTGTCGCGCTGTTCGTCCTGTTCGCCTATCGCCGGTTCGGCCAGACCCGGCGCGGACGCTCCACCTGACCTACGGGATCAGGCGACCCTGATCCGGCGGCGGACCTCGCGCGCCACCGTGGGGCGGCCGCCCGCGCGGCGGCCTACCGAGCGCGGCGCGCCGACCGTGATGCTCTGAAGCTCCCGGGCGATGAAGGCGGTGGGCATCTCAGCCTGGAGATCCGCCTCCATGTCGCGCAAGGCCGTGTCGGAATGGGCCGGGTGCAGATGGATGATCGCCAGCGCCTTGACCCCGGCGGTCTGCGCAAGCTCGACGCCCTTCTGCCAGGTGGAGTGCCCCCAGCCGCGGCAGGTCGGGTACTCGCCGTCGGTGAACATGCCGTCATAGACCATGAGGTCGGCGCCGGCGACGAACCGGGCCAGCTCAGGCTCCGGCCACGGATCGCTGTGCTCGATGTCGCTGATCAGGCACAGGCGCCGGCCGGCATGCTCGAACCGGTAGCCGACCGATCCCTGCGGGTGGTTCAGCAGGATCGTGTCGACCCGGGCGCCGTCCGGGAAGGTCAGGGTCTGGCCGGCCTCGAAACCGTGGTGGTTGAACGTGCAGCACAGCTTGTCGAGCGTAACCGGGAACAACGGCGGCGCGAACAGGCGGTCGAGGGTCGGGCCGGCCGATTCGCCGCCGAGATTGCCGCAATAAGTGTTGATCACCCGGTCGGAGTCGAGGACCGCCGGCTTGAAGAACGGCAGCCCCGCGGTGTGGTCGAGGTGCAGGTGGCTGAACAGCAGGTCGACTTCCCGCGGCAGATCGGTGCGGTGGCCCTGGCCGAGATTGTAGATGCCCGAGCCCGCGTCGACCACGAACATCCGCTCGCCGCAGCGCACCTCGATGCAGGGCGTGCTGCCGCCGAATTCGGCGTATTGCGGGCCGCTGACCGGGGTCGAGCCGCGGACACCCCAGAAGCGGAGGACGAGGCCCTCGTCGGCCGCACGGATAGTCGGCTCGGAACAATTGGACATGGCGATCACGAATCTGCGGACAGTCGGTCCCAATCCGTTACGATCGAAACCCCGTCGCCGTTCCGGGAAGGTAGCGCTGAATAGGGCCGGCCGACGGGACAGGAGTACCGCTCATCCCCTGCCTGACAATGAATTGGGGGGTCGCAGGCGGCCGTGATGTGCGGCCGCGCACACGAACCGGCCGCGCTTCGGGGCGTTGCCACCCCTAGAGACGCTCGGCCGAGGCGATCAGGCCGGCCCCCGCGCCGGCGGGAATCGGGTGTCCGGCGACGACGCCCCGCGAATCGGCCAGGGCCGCCGCCAGCAGGGACGGCAGGGCGTCGCTGTAGCGCCCCGGGAGGCGGCCCGCCAGGGCTCCGAACGGGTCGGGCGCGCGCTCGTAGGACGGGATGAAGCCGGCCATGTGCCGCAGCGCCAGCCCCGAATCCGGCGCGGCCCAGGCGGCCCAGACGGATTCCGGCACCGGGCGCGGCGCCCGGTGGCCCGGCACGACCACCACCTCCTGGCCGGCATAGGCCAGCGCCTCCGGCCGGCTGATGTCGCCGACGGCGCCGCCCCGGGCCGTGTAGGCCGCCCAGAACGCGTGTTGGCCGCCGTCGGAATAGGTGGTGCGCACGGCCGGCTCGCCGGATTCCGCGAGCGCCGCTATGCGCGCCTCCTCGACGGCGTGGTAGGTCGCAACGGCGGCCTCCCGGGCGGGATCCCGGGACGGCGCGAAGGCGTAGCGGCCGGCGACCACCGAGACCTGAAGCTCCTCCCGGCTCGCCTCGAACCGGTCGGAGCCGGCCTTCAGCTCGCGCCAGAACGCGATATTCGGGTCGGCCCGGTGACGGGCCATGTTCTCGGCGCTCATCCGGAACGGGTAGGACTGGAACTGGAAGGCCGCCTGGCCGCCATTCAGGGCCTCGCGCGCGATGGCGTAGATCTCACCGACCGTGGCATCGGTCATGGCGAAGCAGCCCATCGACGAGCAGATGCCGTGGACCATCACGGCCGAGCCGGTGCCGCCATGGGCGCGGTCGTAGGCGTTGGGATAGCCGACGTCGAAGGACAGGTAATAATGCGAGTTCGGGTTCATCTGGCGCTTGGGCACCATGTAGAACCCCTCCGGGGTCTGCCGGTCGCCGCTCTTGCGCTTGGGCCCGAGCTGGCCGGACCAGCGGCAGATCGGGAAGGTCTTGATGTGGACGAACCCGGCCGGGCCCTTCTTCCAGACCTCGATCTCGGATTCCTTCTTGTAGGCCCGGAACAGCACCGGGGCAGCGGCCGTGGTGCCCTTCTGCGCCATCAGGGCGAGCGTCGCGGCCGGGATCGGCGCGTCGGCCTTCCCAGCCTGCGCCGCGACCGGGCCGCAGACGGTCAGGAGCACGAGGCCGGCGACGAAGGATCTCGGGATCGGGAGAGGCATGAACCGTCCGCGCTGGATCGGCCGGGCGTAGGCGTGGCGTGCCGGTCGAGCACGGCGTCCCGACCTGACGGGCCATTGCGGCCGTCGTGAGGCCGGCGCGGTCGCCGGGCCGCCGCTCAGGCGAGGGCAGGCTCCGCCTCTTCGGCGTTCTCGCGAGCCGGGGGCGCGGCCAGGGCGCTGTTCTCCACCGCGATCACCGCGTCGAACGGCTCGATCCCGTCGGACACGCCCGCTTCGGGCAGGCAGACGATGAATCCGCGGCCGGCCCTGGCCTGCCGGAGCCGGGCGAGGCGCTCGCGCACGCCCTCGACCGTGCGGTCCTCGAGCGCCACCGCGACCACCAGGATATCGGGCTCGCGGGCGAGGCAGCGGGCCAGCTCGATCGCGACGCGCTCCCGGGCGTTGATGGCGCCGTCCGTCAGCGCGCCGGTGCTGGGCTGGATCTCGACCTTGCTGTCCAGGCCGAGGCTGTAGACGGAGGCTTCGAGCCCCTCGTCGGCGAGCACGCGCTGCACCAGCGCCCGCACCCGCGGCTCGGCATTGGCCTCGCCGAGGCTGATCCGGCCGAACAAGAGGTTCTCCTCCAGGCTCGCTGCCGGATTGACCCGGCTGGGATCGTGGAACTCGACGGCGCCTGCGAGATGCGGCGGCAGCATCCGGGCGAACGAGCGGCGCGCCTGCACGAGGCGCTGCTCGAACGCGGCGTCGATCAGCCCGAAGCGGTGGCGGGATTCGCTGTAGCGCAGGGCGAGGCCGATCAGCCGCGTGCGATCGCGTTGGCCGGCGGGCCCGCGGCGCAAGCTCGCGGCATTCGGCAGACGGACCACGAGGTCTTCGAAGTAGCCGCGCTCCGAGGCCTGGAACAGCGAGTAATTGTCGAACAGCGAGTGGTCGTTGGGCAGGTCGGCGAAGATCTCCACCGTGCTGCGGGCGACCGCCAGGCCGATCTCGGTGAGGGGGCGCACCAGCTCCTCGGCCTCCAGCACCGCCCGCAGGTAGGGGTGGCGGGCGAACCGCAGGGGCGCGAAGGCGCCGCCCACCGGCTCGCCGAACAGGATATTTTCGCCGATGCTGGCCTGGTGGTTGTAGCGGTCCGGGTCGAACGGCTCGACCAGCCGCTCGGCTCCCTTGGCGGCCAGGGCCGCCCGCATGGTCCGGCGGGCCGCCACGATCGCCGCCGCCAGACGGGGCTGGCTGGCCGGGTCCAGGCGGCCGGTGAGGCCGCGGGCGTAGACGAAACTGTCGAGCCCCGCGAGCCGGCAGATCCCGATCAGCGCGATGTCGTCGGGGGCGTTGGCCGGCTCGGTGCCGTAGAGCAGGTTCTGGCGGAGCGAGCCCTCCATCAGGATCGCCTCCCCGGCCGCGAAGGCGATGCGGCGGGCACGCTCGGCGGCATCGAAGCCGCGCAGGTCGGAGCCCGCATAGGTGACGGCGCCCGCGGTCGGCTCGACCTGGCCGGCCAGAACCGCCGCCAGCACCCGGGCACCGCTGCCCCGGCTGCCGGTGATCGCCACGTGGCCCGGCATGGTGACGGCGACATCGACGCCGGTCAGCCGCTCGCCCGTGGCCGGATCGAAGGCGCCGACCCCCTGGGTCGCCAGGATTCCGGACCGGGGCAGCGGCGGCGGCGCGACCCCGGTCCGGGGCGCCCGCGCCTGCCGCCCCTGCAGCAGGGCGATGATGCGCGCGACGTCCCGGAAGCGCGGGCGGACCGATTTGCGCACCGTCCAGAGCCGGGCGCAGATCGCCGCGAGCCAGCCGGCGAGGCCGAACGCCCCGGTGGCGGCCAGGAGCGCGGCGGGATCGACCGGCGGTGCCGGCGGGGCGCCCGGCGTCGCGGAACGCCACAGGGCCGTGCCGACGGCGATTGCCGGCAGGATCACCGCCAGGGCCAGTGCCGGCGCCCGGGCATAAGCCAGCCGCGCCTCGGCCCGGGCCACGTTGGTGCGCATCGCCGCGACCCGGGCGGCGATGCGCGTCCGCTCGAGGGCGGCGGCCCCGTGGACACGGACCGCCGGCAGCCGCCGCACCAGGTCGTTCAGGTTCGTCTCCGCCCGGGTGCTCGTGCGCAGCCGCAGGTCCTGACGGTCCCGGGCGCGCTCCAGAACCAGCCCGTAGGCGAGCCCGATCGCCGCCAGCCCGATCGCCGCGGTCGGGATCAGCCGGGGCGCGGCCAGCCCCGCGAAGCCGAGCGCCAGGAGCAGGGCGGCCAGCGTCATCGCCGGCACGACGATCCCGGCGGCGAGCAGCCGGTCACCCCGGCCCAGAACCTCGCCGACGAGGCGCGCCAGGCTGCGGGCCTCGTCCCGGGCCCCGGCCGGCGCGTCGAGGATCGCCCGCAGGACGTTCTCCCGGACGGCGTCCGCGGCCCGGTTCTGGGCCTTGAAGCACAGGCGCGCCACGACCCAGCCGATCCCCGCCAGGGCCAGGGCGCAGACGGCGATGCACAGGAAGGCGGCGAGCTCCAGGTCGACCGGGCGCATCGGGAAGCCGGGGGCCAACACGATCTCGCGACCGGGCAGCGACAGGGCGAGCCGCAGGAACCGCAGCGTCGGCGCCTCGTCGTGCGGCAGCACCGCGACCAGATCCCGCAGGCACAGGAGGGCGAGCGCGCAGAGCGGGGCGCCGACCCCGACCGCGAGGGCGGCCGCGGACGCGTGCAGGCGGCGGGCCGCGCGCCAGGTCAGGACGATGGGATCGGAATCCATAGGGCTCCGGGGCGAGTCCGGTTTGGGCGGCGGCGGGATCGGTCCGCCGGACCCTGGTCAGGCAGCGCATAGGCCCTCGCGTCGCCGGCGGGAAGTGGTGCGGCGCCGGCGCACGCGGCGGCCGGCATTCTGATCCATGTTCTAGCCCTCGTCTGGAAAAGCTCTAGGTTCGGCAGCGAGGCATCCGGGGCGGCCGCGGTGCGGCCGCCCCGGGGCCCGGCCGCTTTGGTCGCATTGCGCGAGCGATCCGGTGCACCGCACACTTCAACCCGGGACCAATGGTGGGGCGACGCTTGCGGCGCGAGGCTGAGCAGATCGAACCCGACGACCGGATGTCGCCGCCCCAAAGGCGCGCCTGATGGCGCAGCTGTTCACGCCCGGCGCGGACGCGGTCTACCGGCTCGCCCTGATGACCGGCGTGGCCTGCCTGGTCGGCCTGCCGGTTCTGGCGGCCGGGATCGTGCGCTCGAACTACGTCACCGGGGTCGGCATCGCCCCGGCCCAGCCGGTGCCGTTCAGCCACAAGCACCATTCGGGCGAGCTCGGCATCGATTGCCGCTACTGCCACACCACCGTCGACAAGGTGGCCTCGGCCGGCATCCCGCCGACCCATACCTGCATGACCTGCCATTCGCAGATCTGGACCGGCTCGGACATGCTCAAGCCGGTGCGCGACAGCTACGCGCAGGACAAGCCCCTGGAATGGGTCCGGCTGAACAAGCTGCCGCAATACGTCTACTACAACCACTCGGTGCATGTGACGAAGGGGATCGGCTGCTCGACCTGCCACGGCGACGTCACGTCGATGCAGATGACCTACCGGGCCAACGCCTTCGAGATGCAGTTCTGCCTCGATTGCCATCAGGCGCCGGAGAAATACGTCCGCACGCCCGACCAGGTCTGGAACATGACCTGGAAGCCGCCGGCCGACCAGGCGACGCTCGGGCCGAAGCTCGTGGCCGAGTACCATATCCGCGGCGGTTCGCGGCTGACCGAGTGCGGGATCTGCCACCGATGACCAGCGGATCCGACATCGCGTCCCTGCGGGAGAAGCTCGCCGGCAGCGACGGCCCGCGCTTCTGGCGCAGCCTCGACGCCGTGGCCGACAGCCCGGAATTCCGCGACTACCTCGCGGCCGAGTTCCCCTCCGCGGCCCGGCTCGCGGCCTCCCCGGAGCGGCGCGGCTTCCTGAAGCTGATGGCCGCCTCCTTCGCGCTCGGCGGCCTCACCGCCTGCGGCGGCGGCGCGGGCCGGGATTACGAGGTGCCCTACGTCAACCAGCCCGAGCGGATCGTGCCGGGCACGGACCTGTCCTACGCCTCCTCGGCCGTGTTCGACGGGTTCGGCAACGGCATCCTGGTCACCACCCGCAACGGGCGGCCCCTGAAGATCGAGGGCAATCCCGAGCATCCCTGGAGCCTCGGCGGCACCGACGTGCTGGCGCAGGCCTCGGTGCTCGGCCTCTACGATCCATTCCGCTCCCAGGCGGTGCAGCATCTCGGCAAGCCGAGCTCCTGGGCGGCGTTCCGGGCGGAGCTTCAGGCGCAGATGCCGGCCTGGCACGAGGCCGGGGGCGAGGGGATCGCGGTGCTGACCGGGCCGGTGACCTCGCCCACCGTGGCGGCGCAGATCGCCCGGATGCGGGCCGCCTATCCGGCCTCGCGCTGGTTCGTGGGCGGCGGGGCGGGCCGCGAGGCGATCTATGAGGGTGCGCGCCGCGCCTATGGACGGCCGCTGGAGACGATTCCGGATTTCGGCCGGGCGCGCACCATCGTGGCCCTGGACGGCGACTTCCTCGATCTCGGCCCCGGCCAGGTCGGCCTGTCGGGGCGCTGGAGCGCGGGTCGCCGCGCGGCCTATGCCGAGGGCCGCCTGCTCAGCCTCCACGCCGCGGCGCCGACCCCGACGCTGACCAGCGCCAAGGCGGATCACGCGGTGGCCGTGCCGGAGGGCCGCCTCGAAGCCCTGGCGCATGATCTTCTGGGCGTGGCCGGGGGCGGCGCGGCGCCCGGGGGCGACGACCCGGTCTCCCGCTGGGTCCGGGGTGCCGCCAAGGCGCTGACCGAGGCGCGGGGCGCCGGCATCGTCACCGCCGGGCTCACCGCGAGCCCCGACCTGCACGTCCTGGTCCACCGCCTGAACGGCGCGCTGGGCAATACCGGCGCGACCCTGCGGCACGCGGCGCCTGTCGTCGAGCACGGCGCGGGCACGCTGGCGGAACTGGCGGAGGCGATGGAGCGCGGCGCCGTCAAGGTGCTGATCGTGCTCGGTGCCAACCCGGTCTACGACGCGCCGGCCGCCCTCGACTTCGCGGCTCGGATGGAGCGCGTGCCGCTCAAGATCCATGCCGGGCTCTATGCCGACGAGACCGGGGCCCATGCCGACTGGCACCTGCCGACCGCCCATCCGCTCGAATCCTGGGGTGACGTGCGATCCCTCGACGGCACGGTCGGGCTGATCCAGCCGACGGTGGCGCCGCTCTACAACGGCCGCACCCTCCAGGACATGCTGGCCTTCCTGACCGATGGGCGCGGGAGCGAGGGCGGCGAGGACGCGCTCGGCCTGGTCAAGGCGCGTTGGCGGAAGGAGGGCGAGGATGCGGCCGCGTTCGAGGCCCGCTTCGCCGACGCCCTGCGCCGGGGTTTCTTTCCGGACAGCGCCGGCGCCGCCGAGGATGTCGCCCTCACCCAGGAGGCGCCGCCCGCCCCTCCGGCGCCTGCTCCGGGCGGGATCGAGGTGGTGTTCCGCCCCGATCCCACGATCTGGGACGGCACCCATGCCGACCTCGCCTGGCTGCAGGAACTGCCCAAACCCCTGACCAAGATCGTCTGGGAGAACGTCGTCGCCCTCAGCCCGCATCTCGCCGAGCGCGAGGGCATCGCCATGGGCGATATCGTGCGGGTCGAGGCCGACGGACGCGCCGTCGAGGGCGCCGCCTGGATCCTGCCCGGCCAGGCCGCCGAGACCGTGACCTTGAGCCTCGGCTACGGCCGCAACATGCCGGACCACCTGTCGAACGGCCTCGGCTACGACGCCGCCACCCTGCGGCCCGTCGCGACGCCCTGGCGGCTCACCGGGGCGCGGCTGACCAAGACCGGCCGACGCCGGATGCCGGCGACCACCCAGAACCTCGGCACGATGGAGGGCCAGGACATCGTCCGGGTCCAGGCTCTCGGCGCCGCCCCGGTGGGCGACCCCAAGGACGCGGCGGCCCCGGCCTCGTTCTACCCGCCCCCGGAGAGCCAGCTCACCGGCGAGACGGCGCAATGGGGCATGGCGATCGACCTCGATGCCTGCATCGGCTGCAACGCCTGCGTCACCGCCTGCCAGGCGGAGAACAACATCCCGGTGGTCGGGCGCGAGGAGGTCGCGCTCGGCCGCTGGATGGGCTGGCTGCGGGTCGACCGCTACTACGCGGGCGACCTCGACGCGCCGGCGACGCATTTCCAGCCGGTGCCGTGCATGCATTGCGAGCAGGCGCCCTGCGAGGTCGGCTGCCCCGTGGAGGCGACCCTGCACGACAGCGAGGGCCTGAACCTGCAGGTCTACAACCGCTGCGTCGGTACCCGGACCTGCCAGAGCTACTGCCCCTACAAGGTCCGCCGCTTCAACTACCTGGACTATACAGGCGGGATGACCCCGGTGCAGCAGCAGCAGCGCAATCCCGAGGTCACGGTCCGCGCCCGCGGCGTGATGGAGAAGTGCACCTACTGCATCCAGCGCATCGCGGCGGCCCGGATCACCTCGGCCAAGGACGCGCATGCCCCAATCCCGGACGGCGCCGTCGAGACCGCCTGCCAGGGCGCCTGCCCGACCCGGGCGATCACCTTCGGCAACGTCGCCGATCCGGGAAGCCGGGTCTCGGCCGCCCGCAAGGATCCACGGGAATACGCGCTGCTCGGCCACCTGAACACGCGCCCACGCACCACCTACCTCGCCGGGCTCGCGCCCGCGGCCGATCCCACCGGACGGGAGGGCTGAGCATGTCCGGCGCTCTCGCAGGCGGTCCCCTGATCCGGCCGGAAGAAACCCTCCAGGGCATCGGCGGCGCGGTCACCGCCATCCCGCTGACGCATCCGCGCAACCGCCGCTGGTGGATCGCCTTCGCGGGGGCGGTGGCTTTGCTCGGCGTGTTCGGCTTCACCCTCTGCTACCTGCTCTATGCAGGGCCGGGGGTCTGGGCCAACAACAACGCCGTCGTCTGGGCGCTCGACATCGCGAGCTACGATTGGTGGATCGGCGTCGCGTCGGGCAGCCTGCTGGTCTCGGCCGTGCTGCTCCTGCTCGGGGCGGAGTGGCGCGGGGCCGTGAACCGCATCGCCGAGACCCTGGCGCTGCTCGCCACCGCGTCGGCCGGGCTCTACCCAATCATCCATCTCGGGCGGCCGTGGTTCTTCTTCTGGAACCTGCCCTATCCCAACACCTACAATCTCTGGCCACAATTCCGCTCGCCGCTGCTCTGGGACGCGATCGACATCGTCGCCTTCCTGGTGATCTGCGTGAGCCTCTGGTTCATCGGGATGCTGCCGGACCTCGCCACCCTGCGCGACCGCGCCTTCGTGGAGGCGATGCGCCAGAGCGATGCCAAGGCCCGCACCCGCAAGCTCGCTTTGCTGCGCGCGCAGGTCTACGGCATCGTCGCCTCCGGCTGGCGCGGCTCGGCCGCCCATTGGCAGATCTGGGTCCAGGCCTACCGGACGGTGGCGTTGCTCGGCGTGCTGCTGGTGGTCTCGGTCCAGACCGGCGCCTCGGTCATGCTCGCCGGATCGCTGATGCCGGGCTGGCACAGTACGCTCCTGCCGGTGAGCTTCCTGGTGAACGCGGTCTATTCCGGCGTCGGCGTCACCGCGGCGATCGTGGTGCTGATCCGCATCGTCTACGGCCTCGACGCCCTGGTCAGCGTGCGCCACCTCGACGTGCTCGGCCGCCTGCTGCTCTGCCTCGGCTGCGCCAGCGCCTATTGCTACGCCGCCGAGTATTTCGACACGTTCCTCAACGGCGATCCGGAGGCGCGGGGCGTTTTGGTGCGGCGCATGACCGGCGACCACGCCCTGGTCTCGTGGACGGCGATCCTCGGCCTGGTCCTGCCGGCGCAGATCCTGTGGTCGGCCCGCGCCCGCACGGCGCCGCTGGTGCTCGCCGCGGTCGGGCTCCTCGTGGCGGCCGGCGCCTATGCCGACCACGTCATGGTCCTGGTCGTCACCCTGACCCAGGACTTCCTGCCCTCCTCGCGGCTGCCCTACGGGCCGGATCCCTGGGGCATCGCCACCTTCGCGGGCTCGCTCGGCCTGTTCCTGACCCTGCTGCTGCTGTTCCTGCGCTACCTGCCGGCGGTCTCGATCATCGAGAGCCGGCGCCTCGCCCTGGCCCGGGCTCCGGGCACCGAGGCCGCCGCCCGGGAGGCCGCGTCCCGGGCCACCCTCCGTCCGGAGGAGAATCCCGGGCCGGCGCCGCTCTGGGGCGTGTCGGCGACCTTCGCGAGCCAGTCCGACCTCGCCGCCGCCCTGCAGGCGGTGTCGTCGATCAGCCCGCCGGACCAGGTCCATCTCGACGGGCACGGGCCGGTGCCGATGCCCCGGACCTTGCGGGCGCTGGGCCTGGAGGGCCGCTCGATCCTGCCCTACGCGCTCGCCGGCGCGCTGCTCGGCGGCGCGGGCTTCTACGCGATGTGCGTCTACGCCACGGCCTACGATTACGTGTTCCTGATCGGCGGTCGCCCGCGCCTGTCCTGGCCGTCCTTCGTGGTGCCGAGCATCTCCTTCGCGATGATGACCGGCTGCATCGCGATCCACCTCGCGCTCCTGGTGCTCAACCGCCTACCGCGGCTGAACCACCCGGCCTTCAACATCCCGGGCTTCCTGCGCGCCTCGGATGACCGGTTCTTCCTCTCCGCGGAGGCGCGCGGCGACCGGTTCGACGCGGCGCGGTTCGAGCGGCGGCTCACCAGCCTGCCGGTCGAGGCCGGGCGTCCCCTCGAGATCCGCAGGATCCCGCGATGAGGCGCGCCGTCGGCCTCATCCTCGTCGCGGCGCTGCCGGCCCTCTCGGCCTGCGGCGAGGCCAACATGGACGACCAGGCCCGGGCCAAGACCTGGGACCGGAACCCGTTCTTCCCCCGCCACATCACCATGCGCCAGCCGGTCTCCGGGACCGTACCGCGGACCGACCCGGCGCGGGAGGCACCGCAGCCGCAGACGATCAGCCAGGACCTGGTCGAGCGCGGCCGGCAGCGCTACGCGGTGTTCTGCACCCCCTGCCACGGCCAGGACGGGCGCGGCCAGGGCATCGTCGTGGCCCGCGGCTTCCCGCATGCCGGCGACCTCACGGCCGCGCCCCTGCGCAAGGCCCCGGCCGCCGAGATCTACGACGCCATCGGCAACGGGCGGCGCGCCATGTTCGGCATGGCGCAGATGATCCCCTCCGCCGACCGCTGGGCGATCGTCGCCTATGTCCGGGCGCTCCAGCTCAGCCAGGACGCCCCGGTGGCGAGCCTGCCGCCGGACGACCGGGCCCGCCTGGAGGCGACCCAGTGAGCCGCCCCCTCCTCGGCCTCCTCGGGCTCGGCCTGCTGGCCGGCTGCTTCCTCGCGGGCGGCTGGCGCGGCGCGGCCTGCGGGTATCTCTCCGCCTGGCTCGTCCTCCTGGCGCTGCCGGTGGGGGCGCTGCCGGTGACGATCGTGGCCGAGCGCTTCGGCAAGCGCGTGCGCGAGCGCGGCGGCGTCGAGATGCTGGCGGCCCTGCGCCGGCTGATGGCTTTGATGCCGGTGGCCGCGCTGCTCGGGTTGCCGATGCTCGCCGCTTTGCCGCTGCTCTATCCCTGGGTCGGGGCGGCGCCGCGCACGCCGCTCGCGGCGCTCTGGTTCACCACGCCGTTCTTCGCGGCCCGGGTGATCGCGTATCTCGCGGCCTGGACCTGGCTGGCCGTCCGCTTCGCGCGGCCCTTCGACGAGCCGGGCGAGGGCCGCACCGTGCCGGCGGTGGGGCTCCACGCGGTGGTCGGCACCCTGTTCACCACCGACGTCATCGCCTCCCTCGACCCGCGGCTCGATTCCGCCCTGCTCGGCCTCTTGGTGATGACCGCCTGGAGCGGGCTGGCCTTCGCGGCCGCGATCCTGCTCGCCTGGGAGGAGCCGGAGCCGGTGGGTCGCGGGCGCACCCCGCCCGGGCGGGGCCGGCTGGTTCCCCTGGTGGTCCTGCTCGGCCTCTGGGCGTTCCTGCATTTCGTGCAGTTCCTGATCGTCTGGTCGGCCAACCTGCCGCCGGAGGTGTCCTGGTACTTCGCCCGCGGCGGCGGGCTCGGGCGCGGCCTGTCGATCGCGGCCGGGATCGTCGTCGTGCTGGCCGGGCTCGCGACCCTCCGTCCGGGCCGCCCGACCACCCGGATCCTGGCCGGCGCGGCGCTCGCCGTGCATGCGCTCGAGATGTTCTGGCTGGTCACGCCGGCCCTGCGCGACCGGTTCGTGATCCGCCCGGCCGACGCGCTCGCCGCCCTGGCGGTGGCGTGTCTGGCCGCCGCGCTGCATCCCCTGCTGGGCGGCCGCGCGGCACCGAAAGCCCGGCGCGCCGGGAGGGTCGCATGAGCGCCGGCGGCCCCCCCGGTCCCGGCCTGATCCCGGCGATCCTGGCCGGGCTGACCCTGCGCGGCAGCGGCCTGCTGAACGGCCGGCCCACCCGCGGCACGCCGGCCAACGCCCCGAACGATCCGGACGGTCCCGGCTACGAGACGCGCGACGTCAGCGTCCGCAACACCGCGCTGGTGATGGCGGGCCTGGCGCTCGCGGTCCTCACGGTGATCGGCACCATGGTCTGGCTGATGGGCGCCTTCAGCGCCAGCCAGCGCCGGAGCCTGCCGCCCCTCACCCGCCAGCAGACCGCGCCCCTGACGCCGCCGCCGCCGAACCTCCAGGCGGACCCCTATGCCGATCTCGACCGCCAGCGGGCCGGAGCGGCGGCGCAGGTCTCCGGCTACGGCTACAGCGATCCGGCCCGCACCCGGGCCCGCATCCCGGTCGACCGGGCCATGGAGCTGATCGTCGGCCGCTCCCTCGATGCGCCGGAACGGTAGACAGGATGACGCCGAACCACGCAGCCCTCGAACTCTGGCCCCCCGCGATCTCGGCCACAGCGTCCGAGACCGACCTGTTGATTCTGGCCTTCACGGTCCTGACCCTGCTGCTGACCGTGCCGGTCTTCGTGGCGATCACCTATTTCGCCCTGCGCTACCGGGAGGGCTCGGAGGCGGACCGGCACCCGTCCGGCATCCGCTCCAACCTGATCGAGATCAGCTGGATGCTGATCCCGTTCCTGCTGACGCTGATCTTCTTCGTCTGGGGCGCACGCCTGTTCATCGCCTCGAAGAACGCGCCGCCCGACGCGATGGTGATCGAGGCGATCGGCCGGCAATGGATGTGGAAGTTCCAGCACCCGACCGGCCAGGCCGAGATCAACGACCTCCACCTGCCGATCGGGCAGCCGATCCGCCTGCGGATCATCAGCCAGGACGTGATCCACGCCCTCTACCTGCCGGCCCTGCGCCTGCAGGTCGCCGCCCTGCCCGACCGCTACACCGACCTGTGGTTCAAGGCCGACAAGATCGGCACCTATCACCTGCACTGCTCGGAATATTGCGGCACCGACCATTCCGTGATGGGCGGCCAGGTTACCTTCATGAACCCGGGCGACTACCAGGAGTGGCTGACCCATGCCGGCGCGCAGCAGAGCAAGGTCGCGGCCGGCCGCACCCTCTACGAGGCCTATGGCTGCGCCGGCTGCCACGATCCCGGCTCCGCCGTGAAGGCCCCGAGCCTCGTCGGCCTCTACGGCAGCCCGGTGAAGCTCGCCGATGGCCGCACCGTGACGGCCGACGAGACCTGGCTGCGCGAGAAGATCCTGAACCCGAACGGCGACCGGCTCGCCGAGGGCTACAAGCAGGTCATGCCGAGCTTTGCCGGGCGGATCCCGGAGGACGAGCTCGGTCGCCTCATCGACTTCCTGAAATCCTACACGGCGCCGGCCTCCGGCAAGGCCGCGCAGGCGAATCCATGAGGGCGACACCATGAGCGCAACGGGCAGCGTCGGCGGCACGGCCCGCCGCGAGCCGCACGCGCCGGAGGCCACCCTCGGGCGCAAGGCGGATTATCTCCACGCGGATTCGACCCTGCGCTCGTGGTTCCTCACCACCGACCACAAGCGCATCGCGATCCTCTACCTCACCTCGATTACCGGCTTCTTCGTGATCGGGGCCGTGGCGGCCGGCGTGGTCCGGCTGGCGCTGATCGTGCCGAACGGCGCGATCATGACCAACGACACCTACAACAAGGCCTTCACCATCCACGGCGTGGTGATGGTGTGGTTCTTCCTGATCCCGTCGATCCCGGCGACCTTCGGCAATTTCCTGATCCCGCTGATGATCGGGGCCAAGGATCTGGCCTTCCCCAAGCTCAACTTGACGAGCTGGTACGTGTTCATGGCCGGGGCGTTCTTCACCCTGGTCTCGCTGGTGCTGGGCGGCGTCGACACCGGCTGGACCTTCTACGCGCCGCTCTCCACCGCCTTCTCGAACACCTGGGTCCTGCCGGCCCTGATCGGCGTGACCATCGTGGGCTTCTCGTCGATCCTCACCGGCCTGAACTTCGTGGTCACGATCCACACCATGCGGGCCCCCGGCATGACGTGGTTCAAGCTTCCGATCTTCGTCTGGGCGCACTACGCCACCAGCCTGATCTTCCTGCTGGCCACGCCGGTGATCACTACCGCGCTGATCCTGCTGATCATGGAGCGCGGCTTCCATATCGGCGTGTTCGATCCGGCCTATGGCGGCGACCCGGTGCTGTTCCAGCACCTGTTCTGGTTCTATTCGCACCCGGCCGTGTACATCATGGTCCTGCCCGGCATGGGGGTGATCTCGGAGATCGTCCCGGCCTTCGCGCAGAAGAAGCTGTTCGGCTACCGCTTCGTCGCCTACGCGTCGATCGGGCTGGCCTCGGTGACCTTCTTCGTCTGGGGCCATCACATGTTCGTCAACGGCCAGAGCGACCTGGCCTCCCTGGTCTTCTCTGCCCTGTCCTTCGCGGTGGCGGTGCCGTCCGCGGTCAAGGTCTATAACTGGACCGCCACGATCCATAAGGGGAGCCTGCGGCTCGACACGCCGATGCTCTACGCGATGGGCTATATCGGGCTGTTCGTGCTCGGCGGGCTCACCGGCCTTTACCTGGCGACCCTCGCCATCAACCAGCACATTCACGCGACCTACTTCGTGGTCGCGCATTTCCACTACATCATGGTCGGCGGCACGGTGCTGGCCTTCCTGGGCGGCCTGCACTTCTGGTGGCCGAAATTCACCGGCCGGATGTATAGCGAGCCCTGGGGCCGGGTCTCGGCGGTGCTGATCTTCCTCGGCTTCAACGTCACCTTCTTCCCGCAGTTCATCCTCGGCTATCTCGGGATGCCCCGGCGCTACGCGACCTACCCGGTCGAGTTCCAGCTCTTGAACGTGCTGTCCTCGGCCGGCGCCACGATCCTGGCCGCGGGCTACATCTTCCCGATGCTCTACCTCGTCTATTCCCTGTGGTTCGGCCGGAAGGCGCCGGCCAACCCGTGGAACGCGAAGGGGCTCGAATGGGAGACCGCCTCGCCGCCCCCCAAGCACAATTTCCACTCGCCGCCCGAGGTGCCGCGCATCCCCTACGATTATCCCATCCAGGCGCAGGAAGCCCGGGACCAGCACGGATGAGCGAGGGGCTGGCAGAGGGCGTCGGGGTATCCCGCGCCGGGCATTTCGAGACGGTGGGCCAGCAGCGCGCCGCCGCGACGCTCGGCATCTGGGCCTGGCTGATCACCGAGCTGCTGCTGTTCTCGGCCCTGTTCCTGGTGGCTTTGATTACCCGGATCCAGCACCCCGAGGCGACGGTCGCGGCGGCCAAGCACCTCAAGTTCTGGATCGGCGCGGTCAACACCGTGGTGCTGATCTGCTCCAGCTTGACCATGTCGATGGCGATCGAGTTCTCGCGGATCGGCTGGCAGCGCGCCATGGTCCGGGCGATGCTCGCCACCGCGGCGCTGGGCAGCCTGTTCCTGGTACTCAAGGGCTACGAGTATTACGCCGACTGGGACGAGCACATGATGCCGTTCCTGAGCAATCGGCCCTTCGCGCTGGCCGAGACGCCGCCGGCACGGCTGTTCGTGAACCTCTACTACGTCGCCACGATCCTGCACGCGCTCCACCTGTTCACCGGCATCGCGCTCCTGCTCGGCATGACCTGGATGGCCGCCAAGGCCGGGTTCCTGTCCCGCCACCAGAACTGGATCGAGGTCTACGGCCTGTACTGGCACTTCATCGACCTCGTCTGGATCCTGGCCTTCCCGATCCTCTACGTGGTGAACCGGTAGGATGCGCAATCCCCTCGCGACCCTGAGCGCCGACGACCGCGCCCTGCTCCGGCGGCGGCTGCGCACGCCGGTGCTGACCTTCCTGGCGCTGCTGGCCCTGCTCGCGGTCAACGTCACCCTGGGGGCCACCCTGCCCTTCCCCCAGGTCTGGATCGTCGAGCTCCTCGTGGTCGCCGTGATGGTGGCCCTGATCCTCCTCGTCTCCATGGAGGTGATCCACGAGCCGCCGCTGGTGCGGCTGTTCTCGGTGCTCGGTTTCTTCTGGGTCGCCATCATGATCGGGATGACGCTGACCGATTATCTTGCTCGGTGAACGGCGCGAAAGCCGTTGTTCGGGCGACCGAACACTCCTAAACGTTGCCCCTTCTCCGCATGGTCCCGGCATTATCCTGATGTGCGAACTGCTCGGCATGAGCGCCAACGTGCCGACCGACATCCGCTTCTCGTTCGCCGGGCTCGCCCGGCGCGGCGGCGACACCGGGCCCCATGCCGATGGCTGGGGCATCAGCTTCTATGACGGGCGGACCTGCCGCAGCTTCCACGAGCCGGAGCCGAGCTCGCGCTCGCAGCTGGCCCGGCTGCTGCGCGACATGCCGATCAAGAGCCGCATCGTCGTCGCCCATGTCCGCAAGGCCAATCGCGGCCGGGTCAGCCTGGAGAACACCCACCCGTTCGCGCGCGAATTGTGGGGCCGCCGGTGGACCTTCGCGCATAACGGGCAGCTCAAGGGCGTGAAGCGCCTGCCGCTCGGCAGCTTCATGCCGATCGGCTCCACCGACAGCGAGCACGCCTTCTGCTGGATGCTCGGCCGCCTGCAGGCGCGGTTCAAGGCCCTGCCCCGGCCCGAGACCCTCGACCGGGCGGTGGCCGACCTCGCGGGCGAGCTGCACGCGCTGGGCGTCTTCAACATGCTGCTGACCGACAGCCGCACCCTCTACGCGCATTGCGGCAAGCGCCTCTGCTATCTCACCCGCCGCGCCCCCTTCGGCAAAGCCACGCTGATCGACGAGGATTGGCAGGTCGATTTCGCCCGGGAGACCACGGAGCACGACATTGTCACCGTCATCGCCACGAAGGCGCTGACCCGGGACGAGAGCTGGACCGACCTCGCCCGCGGCGACGTCCTGACCCTGCGGGACGGGGCGATCCGCCTGTTGCGGGCAGCGACCTTATCATAAGTCAGTGGGTCGAGGGTGCATGCCCGCGCCCGATGCGCTAGAACGCCCGTAACAGGAGCGCATCGGCCCGATTTCGTCCTAATTGCGGGCCGGCAAGCGATCCGCCTCGACCGTTCCGGACCGCAGGTCGAGCCACGATGAGCTGACGAGCACGACACGCATGAGCCGCGACGAGACCGACACCGTCCTATCCCAAGAGGACGGGCTTCAGGATGGCCGCCCGAACCTCGCGCCGAACATCCGCACGCATCTCGGCGAGCACTTGCGCACCGTCTACGAGCGGATCGGCGAAGAGGTGCTGCCCTCCCGCTTCGCCGACCTGATCGAGAAGCTGGAAGAGGCGCTGCGCGCCCGCGGCGAGGCGATCGAGCCGGAATTCCGCAACGGCCTGCTCGCGGCGGTGCCGTCGCTGCGCGCCTTCGCGCTGTCGCTGACCTCGAACCCCGCCCGCTCCGACGACCTCGTCCAGGACACCCTGCTGAAAGGCTGGCAGCACCGCGCCCGGTTCCAGCCGGGGACCAACCTCAACGCATGGTTGTTCACGATCCTGCGCAACATCTTCTACTCGGATCACCGCAAGCGGGTCCGCGAGGTCGAGGACCAGGACGGCTCCTACGCGGCGCGGCTGGCCACGGCCCCGCATCAGGGCGACCGGCTCGACGTCGAGGATTTGCAATCGGCCTTGGCCAAGCTGCCGCCGGACCAGCGCGAGGCGCTGGTGCTGGTCGGCGCCGAGGGCGTCTCCTACGAGGAGGCGGCCACGATCATGGGCTGCAAGGTCGGCACCGTGAAGAGCCGCGTCAGCCGCGCCCGCGGCCGGCTGGCCGAGCTGCTGGGCTACGACGAGGAGGATCTGGGCTCCGACCGGTTCATCCAGTCGGCGATGCCCAAGGACGCGTAGAGATTACGTGACTACGGGTTTTCGGCGCGTCGCGCCGGAAAAAGGATGCATCCGTTTCCGGGGATCGGGCGTTACCGGCCCGAGCTTCGTCGCCTCGTTGCGGCGGAACGCCACGGAACGGAGTGATCCTGTATGACCCTCAAGACCCTCATCGCCGCCTCGGCCCTCGTCCTGTCGCTGCCGCTCGCCGCCCAGGCCCAGGGCACCATTCCGGGTGCCGAGCGCGGCGCGGCCGCCGGTAACGACGCGGCCGGCCCGATCGGCGGGATCGTCGGCGGCGCCGTCGGCGCGGCCACCGGCACGGTGGGCGGCATCCTCGGCGTCGACATGGCGCCGCGCTTCCGCAGCTACGTCCGCGAGCGCAACGTCCGCTCGTACGATTACGACGGCCGCGTCGCCGTCGGCTCCACGCTGCCGGCCTCCGGCGTCACCTATTACGACGTCCCGTCCGAGTACCGCGTGCAGCCGGGCTACCGCTACACGGTCGTGAACGATCGCCCGGTCCTGGTCGATCGCGGTCACCGGATCGTCGAGGTCATCGACTAATCAGCCGGGCCGGTCCCGCGCCGGCCCATCGGGCCCCGAAGCGACCCGCTTCGGGGCCCGTCTTCGATCTGCGGCCCGCGACGGCGGCGCAACGGTTCTCCGGCGAAGTCGTTGATGCGCCAAGGCATATGTGAGGAGACCATGAGCCAGGATCCGAGCGACCCCGGCGCGACGCTGCCGGAACCGGTGCGTGACCATCTCGGCCAGCAGCTGCGCGGCGTGCTGCCCGTCGGTCCGGACAAGCCTCGCTTCCTCGGCGACGACCCGGTGCCGGACGCGTTCGAGCCGCAAATCCGCCGGCTCGAGACCCGGCTGAAGACTCACGAGGAGGGCACCGGCGCGGTGGGCCAGGCCCTCGACCAGATCCTCGACGCCCTCGGGGTCAAGCCGGAGGATGCCGACAAGCCCAGGACCTGACTGTCAGACCTGACCGTCAGACCCGCGGCTTCTCGGCCAGGAGATCGCGGATCTCGGACAGGAGCTTCACATCCGCCGGGACCTCGGCCACCGCCTCGGGCTTCTTGGCCTCGGCATGCTGCAGCTTGTTCATCGCCCGGATCACCAGGAACAGCACGAAGGCGACGATCAGGAAGTTGAGGGTCAACGTCAGGAACTGGCCGTAACCCAAGACGGCGCCCTGTTTTTTGGCATCCGCGTAGGGCAGCCCAGCCTGAACCTTGGACGAGAGCGGGATGTAGTAGTTCGAGAAATCGAGCCCGCCGGTGATCGCGCCGATCGCCGGCATGAACAGGTCCTGCACGGCCGAGTTGACGATCGCCCCGAAGGCCGCGCCGATGATCACGCCGACCGCGAGGTCGACCACATTCCCGCGCAGCGCGAACTTCTTGAACTCTTCGAGCATCCCCAACCCCCGCCGGGATCCCCGGCCAACCTAGGCCGGAGGCGCGCGAAAGCCAGCGCCGGCCTCGGTCTATCCCCCACCGATCGCCGCAGGTCCCGACGGCTCGTCCACGGCAGCAGCCAATTCGGCCTTGGCGCGGCGGCGATACTGCGCCGCCACCACCGGGATGGTCAGCAGGTAGCCGCCGCTCACGGCCACCAGGGCCTCGAACGGGTAGCTGATCAGGATGCCGAAGGCCGCGACCCCGAACAGGAAGATCGGCAGGACGAGGCTGCGCGGCACCCGCTTGCCCATGGTCTTGCCCGAGAAGGTCGGGACCGTGGAGACCACCAGCAGGGCGATGGCCAGCACGTAGATCAGGATCGCCGGGGCGGCCCAGGTGTCGCCACCCATGCCGAGGAAGTGCAGGTAGAGCGGCAGCATCGCCGTCAGCGCTCCCGCGGGCGCCGGCATGCCGACAAAGAAATCCTTCTTCCATTCGGGCCGGTTCGGGTCGTCCAGCATCGCGTTGAAGCGGGCGAGCCGCAGGGCCATGGCGATGGCGAAGATCAGCGCCACGATCCAGCCGGCGGATTTCAGGTGGAACAGCGCGAAGCCGTAGAGGATCAGCGCTGGGGCGCAGCCGAAATTCACGAAGTCGGCCAGCGAATCGAGTTCCGCCCCGAACCGGGACGTGCCCTTGAGCAGCCGCGCCACCCGCCCGTCGATCCCGTCGAGAACGCCGGCCGCCACCACGGCGATGACGGCGGGCTCGAACTTCCCCTCGAAGGCCAGGCGAATCGCGGTCAGCCCGAGGCAGAGCGCCATCAGGGTGATCATATTGGGCGCGATCATCCGGAACGGCACCGGCTTGAACCGGCGCGGGCGCGGCTCGTTCGGATCGGGCGCGAAGGGCGGGAACAGGTCGTCCATGATCGTCTAGATCCGCTTGAACTGCCGCCCCGGGCCGCCGCCGAGATCGGCCAGCACCGTCTCGCCGGCTACCGCCTTCTGGCCGAGGCCGACCAGCACGGTGGCGCCGGCCGGCAGGTAGACGTCGACCCGGGAGCCGAACCGGATCAACCCGAAGCGCTCGCCCACCGCCAACGTATCCCCGGCCGAGACGAAGCCGACGATCCGCCGCGCCACCAGCCCGGCGATCTGCACCACGCCGACGCGCTTCGCCACGCCGGCATGGCTGGTCTCAATCACGAGGCCGTTGCGCTCGTTGTCGTCGCTGGCCTTGTCGAGCTCTGCGTTGAGGAACAGGCCCGGCGTGTAGTGGATCTGCCCGATCCGCCCGGAGACCGGTACCCGGTTCACGTGGCAGTCGAACACGTTCATGAACACCGACACCCGCAGGGTCGGGACCTGCGGCAGGTCGAGCTCCGGGGGCGGCAGCACGGTGGCGATCAGGTTGACGCGCCCGTCCGCGGGCGAGACTACCAGCCCGTCGGCCACCGGGGTGATCCGCTCCGGGTCGCGGAAGAAGTAGCAGACCCAGAGGGTGAGGATCAGGAAGATCCACCCGAAGAACTGCGAGAAATAGCCGGCCAGTACCGTGAGCACGATGCCGATCAGGATGAAGGGATAGCCCTCCTTGTGAATCGGCACGAGCGTCCGGCGGATCGTCTCGATCAGGTCTGTCATTGCTTTTCGGACTCGAACGGCGCCGCTTGCGGGCGGACATCTCAGGACGCGCGGATGGCAGCCTGCCGGGCCGGCGTCAACTTTGCGGGGCGTTCCGAGGCTCTACCAGACATGCGTCATCGTCCCCACCCGCCTGCGGCGCCGGGGCATGGAAGGGGGTAGCCCGGCAGAGGGAGGCGGTGCGCCGCCGAGCCCTGGGGCCGGTCCGAGATGCGCGGCGCGCAGCAAAAAGGCCGCGGTGGCGCCCTGCCCCCGCGGCCTTCCCGGAAATTCGGCGGATCAGGTCTGCTGCTGCGTCCGGCGGGGACGGACGGTCCAGCGCTCGAACACGCCCGCGGCCTCGTCCGTCTTCGCGTCCTTGGCCTCGGTGGTGGCGTGTTCCGGCTGCTGGTGGATCGCGGCGCCGAGCGCCTGGGACAGGCTCTCGATCACGTCGTCGATGCGAGCATCGCTGTGGATGGTCTCTTGCGGCGCGGGCTGGGTCGGGGCGGCGCTGGGCTCCTGCGCGACCGGAACAGCGTGATGCACGGGCTCCGGGGCGGGGGCCGGCTCGGGCTCCGGATGATGCTCGGGCTCCGGATGGGCCTCGGCGACGGGGGGCGCCGGGGGCGGCTCGACGGCTTCGGGGGCCGGAGCCGGGGCTGGCGGGGCGGGCGGTGCCGCGACGGGGGCTGCCGCAGCGGCCGGGGTCACGATCCGGCGCATGGCGTTCATCGCGCCGTCTTCCGACGGCTCGCTGGTGCGCGCGGTGCTGCCGTAGCGGCCGAAGCCGAAGCGCGGCTCGATCAGGTCGAGGACCGCGTCGAGGGCCGCGTTGCTTAGGGGCACCTCTTCGGCCGTCGGCACGCCCTGGATGGCGAGCGCTTGGCGCTCGAAGGCCGGCTCGCTGCTGACCTCGCGGCCGAACCAGGTCGGGGCCTGGAAGGCGGAGGCATCGCCGTCGCTGTCGAAGGCGACGCTGATCAGGTCGAGATTGCCCGGCGTGACGTAGCGGTCGATCGTGACCTCGCGCCCGCCGATGGTCAGGACCGTGCGGTCGTAGGCCGCCTTGCCGGGGCAGACATCGAGCAGCGCATCGCCGTGGGCGCGCGGCACATCGGTGCGCTCCTCGACCGGGATGCCGTCCGGCCCCTTGTTCACCAGCACCAGCTGGCAGTTCTGGCCGTCGACGCGCACGTAAGAGCTGCGGCCCCCCTGCGCGGCGAAGTGGCCCTCGGTGATCCGGGCGCCGCCCCGCTCCTTGCGGATCAGGCGGACCAGGGATGGCGCGACCAGGAATCGGCGAATGGTGCTCATGAACTCAAAACCCCTCCCGCTTCGTCGGCGGTGCGCCGATCCGGCGGACTGCCCTCAGGGCCGCCGGCCCGGATGGATCTGGTAAGTCGAACCAGCACTGACGGCGTATAAGCTGAGCCGCAACGCCGTATTGGCTCGGACAGGACCGCATCCACCGCCAATACCGGACGGCGACAACATGAGACGGTTAACCGCTAAGCAAAAACACGACGAAATCAAGACCGGAACCGGGTTGTGATTCGCCCGGATCGCCGCCTGTCCCCGATATCCCGTCGTTCAGCGCCGTTTTCCCAATCCAGATTAAACCGGCGCCGGGCGGCTCAGGCCGCCGGCTCGAAGTTCATCGCGGCGCCGTTCATGCAGTAGCGCAGGCCCGTGGGGGCGGGCCCGTCGTCGAACACGTGGCCGAGATGGCCCTTGCAGCGGGCACAATGGACCTCGGTCCGGACCATCCAGTGGCTGCGGTCCACCGTGGTCTCGACGGCGCCCTCCAGCGGCTCGAAGAAGCTCGGCCAGCCGGTGCCGGACTCGAACTTGGTCCCCTGCTCGAACAGGGGCTGCCCGCAGCCGACGCAGGTGAAGGTGCCCGGGCGCTTCTCGGCGAGCAGGCAGCTCGTACCGGCGCGCTCGGTGCCGTGCTCGCGCAGCACCCGGTACTGCTCGGGCGTGAGCGTCGCGCGCCACTCGGCGTCGCTGCGGGTATCCGGGTTGGTGGTCGCGCTATCGGCCATAAACATCTCCCTTTTCGACGGGAGATATAGGCATCGCGCGCGAGGCTCGGCAGTCCCGCACCCCTGAAAACGGCTGCACCGGCGGCATCCTGTCGCCCGGACGCCGGTGACGGCGGGCCTTAGGCTGCCGCCCCGACCGTGTCGGCCATCCGGGCCCGGCGGTGGCCCATCGGCAGGGGCGCGCCCGTGGTGGTGTCGCGCCCGGTCTGGTGCTCCAGCTCGGCGTTGATCTCGCCGCCGAGCAGCACGATGGTCGACGAGATCCAGATCCAGGTCATGAAGCCGATCACGGCGCCGAGCGAGCCGTAGGTCTCGTTGTAGGTGCCGAAGCTCGCCACGTACCAGGAGAACAGCAGCGACGCGATCAGCCAGAGCAGCCCCGCCACGATGCTGCCGACGCCGACCCAGCGCCAGCGGGCATGCTCGCGGCTCGGCCCGAACCGGTAGAGCACCGAGAGCCCGGCGAGCAGCACCAGCAGCACCGCCGGCCAGCGCAGGGCCGCGAGCAGCCACGCGCCCGAGCCGAGACCGAGGAAGTTCAGCACCACCGGCACCACCACGATCGCGTTGAGCGCGATGATGATGAACAGCAGCGCGCCCACCGTGAAGGTCAGCGAGCGAATGTTGAGCCAGAAGAAGTTGCGCTTCTCCTCCTCCTCGTAGACCACGTTCAAGGCGTCGAACATCGCCTTCATGGCGGCGTTGGCGCTCCACAGCGACAGCAGCAGGCTGGTGAAGAAGGTCAGGCTCAAGGAGCTGCTGCCCTTGGCGGCGATGCGCTTGATCTGGTCGCCGATCAGCTCGACCGCGCCCGATGGCAGCACGGCGTGCAACTGCGCCAAGTGCTCGTTGATCGCGTTGACGTCCGCGAACAGGCCGTAGCAGGTGACGAGCGCCGCGATGGCCGGGAACAGCGACAGCAGGGTGTAGAAGGTCACCCCGGCGGCCACCGCCAGCACCCGGTCCTTGTTGAATTCCAGGTAGACTCGGACCGCGATGTCCTTCCAGCCGGCCGGGGTCATCTCGGCGGGGCTGTTGGCCGCGCGCCCGCGCTCGGGCTGCGTCGCCGCGGTGAGTTGCGCCGCGCGGCCGGCGATCGAGCGCGCGCCGCCGTTGGCCGCCGTGTCGCGGGCCGTTTCATCCGCGTCCGACGGGGTCCGGTCGGCCGGGGCCTCGGGGCGTTCGGGCAGATCCGGCAAGCGCCGCCGGGCGGGCGCGGCGGCGAGCGCCACCAGAGCCGAGCCCAGCATCAGGATCCAGAGGAGCGAGCCGGTTTCCGGCGCGGAACCTGGGCGAGGGGGCGACGCGGGCATGGAGGTACGAGACGGCCGTCCGCGCGGAACTGCCGCGCTCGAAGGCTCAAACGTCGGCGAAGCGCGGCCGTTCCGCGCGCGATGTCGGGCACGCGCGGCGTCCTCGCGCGTTGTGCATCCTATGCGCGATCAGCCCCGCCTTGGTTTCTGCTGCAAGTTCGTTCTGGACGAGCCGCTCGACACACACGCCACCCTCAAGGCGGAGCGCGAGGCGACGCTCCACATGAACCTGACCAGCGTGACCATGGCGCATCTCGCCAAGCTGGACCCCATCGCCCGGCGGGCCAAGCTCGCCGGTCTCGTCGCGCACAACCTCGATGCGCTGGCCCGCCAGATCGCCTGGGTGGGGGCCCGGCCGCCGATCGAGCGCCTGCTGCGCATGGCGAGCAACGTCCTGCCCGGCTACACCCACGCCATCGCGCGCACGATCTACGCCGAGCCCGAGATGGAGGCCCTGGTCGCGCGCGGGCTGGCTGAGGCCGGGGCGCTGGCGCGCCGGCTCGGCGTGCGGCTGAGTTTCCACCCGGGGCCGTTCTGCCTGCTGGCGAGCCGCAACCCGGCGGCCATCGCCAACGGCCTGTCCGAGCTCGACTACCACGCCGAGATCTTCGACCGCATGGGCTATGGCGGCGGCTGGCACCCGCACGGCGCCCACATCAACATCCATGTCGGCGCCGGCGATCCGGGCGTGGCGGGGTTCCGCGAGACCTTGCCCCGGGCGAGCCAAGTGGCCCGCGACCTCATCACCGTCGAGAACGACGAGAACGTCTTCGGCGTCGAGGCGGTGCTCCAGCTCGCCGACATCGTGCCGGTGGTGCTCGACCTGCACCATCACTGGGTCCAGAGCGGCGGCGAATATCTCGAGCCCGACGATCCCCGCGTCGCCCGAGTGCGGGAGTCCTGGCGCGGGGTGCGGCCGGTGGCCCATATCAGCGTCTCGCGCGAGGCGGTCTCGGCCGATTGCGACCCGGATGCCCTGCCCGATTTCCCGGCCCTGCGTGCCGCCGGCCACGCGGTCCGGGATCTTGCCGCCCATTCCGACATGATGTGGAACCGGGCGGTGAACGATCTCGTGGCCCGCCACATGGTCTGGGCCGATTTCGAGATCGAGGCCAAGGCCAAGAACTACGCCTCGACCCAGATCGCCCGCCACATCACCGACGCGGCCCGGGCCGCCCCGATCGCCGCGGAGTGAGGGACGATCCCGACGCCCGTCCCGGAGGGCGGCGCTAGCGCCTTGTTCCCGCATGATGATTTCGGGAAACCGGATTCCACTTTTCCACGTCATGCGCTAGGCAGCCGGCATGAAAACCGCCGATTGCGACATCCTCATCGTCCCGGGGCTCGGAGGCTCGGAGGAGGACCACTGGCAGGCCCGCTGGGCCGGCCGCCTCGCCACCGCGCAGGTGGTGACCCAGGACGATTGGCACGCGCCGACCCCCGAGGCCTGGTGCGGGCGGATCGCCGAGGCGGTGGCGGCCGCGACCCGGCCGGTGATCCTGATCGCGCACAGCCTCGGTGTCGTCGCGAGCGTCGAGGCGGCGCCCCGCTTCGACGCCGGCGTGGTGCGCGGGGCGTTGTTCGTGGCCTTCCCGGATGTCGAGGAGGCGCCCGGCCTGCCCGACGCCGTGCGCGCCTTCGCGCCGGTGCCGCGCGAGCCCCTGCCCTTCCCGTCCCTCCTGGTCGCCAGCCGGACCGATCCGTATTGCCGCTACGACCGGGCCGACGATTTCGCCCATGCCTGGGGCGCCCTGACGGTGGATGCCGGCGAATCGGGCCACATCAACGTCGCCAGCGGGCATGGACCGTGGCCCGAGGGCCTGATGCGCCTCGCCGGGTTCCTGAAGGGGTTGTAGGACAGCGCGCTCGCGTTAACGCGTCGTTTACCCTCGCGGCTTCCAGTGTGGGCTTGGGCGGTCCTTCGCCCCGAAGGCGCCCGTGGAGAGCACCGTGACGCGTAAAGAGCTTCTGGAACGACTCGACCTAGTGCAGGCCGCCCTCGGGCCCCGGGCCCACATCAACTTCAACAGCTCCCTGTTCAACGACGCCGCGCTCCTGAAGCGCATCGAGGCGTTCGAGGCCAAGGTCGGTGAGCCCGAGAAGCCGAAAGTCGCCGACTACACCGGCAACATGTTCTCCCGCATCGCGAATCGCCGCGCCGCCACCGCCGCCAAATAACCGGGCCGGCCTATTTCGACTCGGGCTCTGCCGCGCGCAGCAGCTCGCCCGCCACATCGGCGAGGCGCGGCGGCGCCTCGCGCACGAACGGCAGGGGCCGGCAGACGTTGAGAGCGGCCAGCCCGAATCGGGCGGTCATCAGCCCGTTGAGCACGCCCTCCCCCAGCTTCGCCGAGACCCGGGCGGCGATCCCGAGCCCCAGCACCTGCTGCATCACGCTCTCGCCGACCGCCATGCCGCCGGTGACGGTGAGATGCGCCACCGCGGCGCGCGCCAGCCGCAGGAAGCCCAGGAAGCCGGGCCGGCCCCCATAGATCGATGCGATTCGGCGCAGCAGCCGGACGGCAGCGAAGACCACGAACGCGACATCGACGATCGCCCGCGGCGACAGCGCCGTCACCGCCGAGACCTGCTTGGCGGTGGACGCGATGGCGTTGCGCGCCTGCCGGTCGAGACCCGCCAACAGCTCGTGCTCCGCCAGCCCGATCCGATCGTCCACGTCGAGGATCGCGTCGGCGGCCGCATCGATCCGGGCGCGCCCCGGCGCCAGGGATTCCCGGTCGGCGTAGAAGGTCGAGAGCGCCTGCACCACCGCCTGTGCGCCGGTATGGTCGCGGGTGGCGAGCGCATCGATCGCGGATTGCCGCAGCCGCTCGATCTTCCGCTCGCGCCGCAGCCCGGCGAGCTCCCGCCCGACGATCGCCAGGAGCGCCAGCCCGGCGAGGCCCAGCAGCGCGAGCGCCACCCAGCCGAGCCAGGGCGCGGCCTGGAACAGGTCGGCGATCATCCGCTCGATCGACAGCCCGATCCCCAGCGAGACCAGCCCACCGGCCGCGGTCAGGAACAGCGCCCCCCAGGGCGAGCGCCGCCGCGGCGCCACCGGCACCGCGACGCCGTCGGCCGCATCGACGATCTCGAACGGCTCTTCCACGATCCGGGCCTGCTCCGGCCGGGCCGCGAGCGGTGTCGTGGTCACCCCCGCCCCCGGCAGCGGCTCTGGATTGATCCGGAAGGCGCGGGGTTTCTGGCCTGAGGACATGCTTACGGCCTCCAGAGGGGTTTCTTCGGGTCTGCCCTCACGGCGGTGGGCTGTTGGAGCCGGTCGGTGCGGCTGCGTTGGGTGCCGTCGCCGGTACGGACTCCCAGGTTGACCCGTCGCTTCGCGCCGGCCGCGACACGCCCCCTCTCCCGTGCGGGAGAGGGGACTCGCGCCCCAACCAGCGCCGTGTGCGTTGGGCGCCATGCGTGTGGACGAACGCCGGCACGCCGCAGGGCGATCGAAGCATGCGTCGACCGGTTCACGACCGCGGCGGCATCCCGGACAGCCACCCTGTCCATCACCCGAGCCTGTCGCCGATCAGGAACTGCATCGCCCGGTCGAGGCGGATCTGCGGCAGGTGGCCGGGACGGCCGAGGCCGTCGGGGCGGATCAGCGGCGGGCGGAAGCGCGGGAAGCGCAGCGAGCCCGGGGCGACGGCACCCTCCAGCACGGCCTCCGCGCGGGCCGGCAGCTCGCCCGGGAAGACCGCGGCCTCGCTGTTGCCGTCGAACACCTCGTCGCCCACCGTCTCGCCGGCCTCGGGCGTTCCGGCGACCGCACGCAGGATCTCGGGCCCGTCATGGACCGTGGTCTCACGGGTCGCGCGCACGGAGGCGAGCGCCACGGTGCCGACCCGGGCGCCGGCGGCTTCCGTCCGGCGCATGGCCCGGGAGACCAGCAGGCGCAGCAGCGCGTCGAGCCGGTCGTGGCTGGTCTGGTGGAGGTGGTCGGCCTTGGTGGCGGCGAACAGCACGCGGTCGGCCCGGGGCGCGAACAGCTTCGACAGCACCGTGTTGCGGCCGATATTGAGGCTGAGCAGCACCGCGTCGAGGGCCTCCTCCAGCTCGGCCAGGGCCGTGGCCCCGGCATCGACCGCGGCGAGCACGTCCACCAGCACGATCTGCCGGTCGACCCGCTGGAAATGGTCGCGGAAGAACGGCGTGACGATCTTGGCCTTGTAGGCCTCGAAGCGCCGCTCCATCAGCCCGGCGAGGCTGTCGGGGGCGATGCTGCCGGTGAGATTGTCGAGCGGCGCGAAGGTCAGGGCCGGCGAGCCCGCGAGGTCGCCGGGCATCAGGAAGCGCCCCGGCGGCGTCGTGGCGACGGATTCCGGGCCGGCGCGCAGGGCCGCCAGATAGGTCTTGAACGCGTCGCTGGCGCGCTCGGCCGCGACCTCGTCGAGGGGGCCGTTGGGATCGAAGCCCTTGAGCGCCTCGAGCCACGGCGCCGCCACAGTATTCCGGCCCGGCCGGCGCGTGCCGTTGATCGTGGCCCGCGACCAGGCGGTGTAGCTGGTCTCGATCAGCGCGAGGTCGAGCAGCCACTCGCCTGGATAGTCGACCACGTCGAGCATCAGGGTCGCCGGGCCGCTGCGCCAGCCGGCGGCGCGCTCGTAGGCGATCTCCAGGCGGAACTGGCTGATCCGGTCGGTGGAGCGCGGCCAGCGCCTCGCCTCGGTGAGCGTCGCGAAGTGCTCCTCGAAGGGGAAGCGCGGCACGTCGTCGTCGGGCTGCGGCACCAGCCGGGCGCGGCGCAGGCGGCCCTCCTGCGCGGGCGCGAAGGCCGGCAGGGCGTGCGCCTCCACGAGGTGGTGGATTAGCGCCGTGGTGAACACGGTCTTGCCCGAGCGCGCGAGCCCGGTGACCCCGAGCCGCAAGGTCGGCTGGATCAGCAGGTCGTGCGAGGCTTCGGCGAAGGCTTTGACGGCCGAGCCGGCGCGTGCGGCAAGGTCGGTCAGGGGCACGGGCGGGCTCGTCGTCTCGGGAAACAGGCCGGGCACAGGTGGCGCGGTTCGGGCCGAACCGCAAGGCTTGGCCGGCTCGGGGTTTCCAAAGGGCTTTGCCCTTTGGCGGGGTTCGGGGGCGGAGCCCACGAGAGACGAGGGCTCCGCCCTGGACCCGCAAAAGGTCTCGGACCTTTTGAAACCAGGACTTTAGGGTGTCGGTGTCGTGGGCTTCAGGCGGGCGATGGCCCCCGCAACGAGCTCTGGCCCGGCCCGGAGCGTTCCAAGTTCCACCGCCGACATGGCCAGCATCACCGGCGCCAGGTTGGGCCGCGGCGTACCGTCCGGCCCGAACAGGTCGAGGTCGTCGCTGGGCTTCAGCCCGACGCTGCCGCTGATCCGCGCCGCATAGGCCTGGATCCGAACCTCGTCGCCGGTGCAGAGCGGCGCCGGCAGCCGCAGGTCGAGCAGGGGCAGCCCGGCCGCGATCGCCGGCAGCTGGGCGGATTCCGCGACCATCCGGTCCGGGCTCGGCAGCTTGCGGTCGAGAAGCGCTGCGGGATCCGCGGCGCCCCGGGGCGCGGTCACCCGCCGGGACTCGGCCGAGGCCGCGATCCCGGCGGCGATGTCGGGCGCCGGCTGGAGCGTCGCCACGTGCGGCACCCGCGATGCGGCCGGACGCGCCCCGGGCCGGCCGGCCATCCGGGCGAGCGGCGACCAGGGCTGCACCCGCAGGGTCTTGGCCCGCGCCCGGGGGACGCCGCCCGGCCGGTGGGCGGCGAGGAAGCGGGCGCGCAGGGTCCGGCCGAGCCCCCGAGGCGCCAGGGTCGCCGAGACCGCCGGCGTCGTAACCCCGGTCGCAATCCCCCTGCCCGCCCGGGCCGGCGTCGCGACGCGGCATTCGGACGGCGCCCAGCGGCGCACGATGGCGAGCGCGTTGCGCCGGCCGTAATCGCGGAAGTAGCGGCGCAACAGGCTCGCCGCTGCATCGGCCCCGTCGGCCAGGGTCGCGAAGGCGGTGTGGCCCTCCGCATCGGCACCGATCTCCCCCGGCCAGCGGGCGGACTTGATGCACCAGCCGTTGTTGAGCCGGACGCAGCGGGCGACGTAGGGCGGGTCCTCGGCCAGCCGGGCCGTCAGGGCCAGGGCTCGCGGCAGAAGGCTCTCGCCCGCCTGCACGTGCCAGTTGGAGACGGAGCGTGTCGCCGGATCGAAACGCGGCGGCGCAGCCTCCGCGGGGGCGGACGCCGCCGCCGGCGCGGCCATGAGCGTGGCCGCGCGATCTCCCACGGCGGGCATCAGGCCCGTCAGAAGGACGAGCGCGTTCAGCAGCACGCCGGCAGGCTCCCGCGTGCATGCGAAGCTCGGAACCGATGGGCCGTGAGACGGTGCGCCCTCACGGATTCAGGACCTTCAGCGCCGCCTCGTGCAAGCGCGGGTCGCCGGCTGCCACGATCCGCCCGCCGTTGGCGGCCGAGCTGCCGTCCCAGGCCGTGACCCGGCCGCCGGCGCCCTCGACGATCGGGATCAGCGCGACGATGTCGTAGGGCTTCAGGCCGGCCTCGACCACGAGGTCGATCTGGCCGGCGGCCAGCATGCAATAGGCGTAGCAATCGGCGCCGTAGCGGGACAGCCGCACCTGGCCTTCAAGGGTGCGGAACCGCTCGGCCTCGTCGCCGGAGGCGAACAGGCGCGGGTCGGTGGTGGCCAGGATCGCCTGGCCCAGGTCGGGGCAGCGGCGGGTCCGCAGGGTGCGCTCGCCCGCCGGGCCGCGCAGGCGGGCGTGGCGGCCGTCGCCGGTGAAGCGCTCGCCGAGATAGGGCTGGTGCATCAGCCCACGCACCGGCACGCCGTTGCGGGTGAGGCCGATCAGCGTGCCCCAGGTCGGCAGGCCGGCGATGAAGGCGCGGGTCCCGTCGATCGGGTCAAGCACCCAGACGCATTCGGCGTCCAGCCGTTCGGCGCCGAACTCCTCGCCCAGGATGCCGTGGCCGGGAAACGTCTGGCCGATCATCGCCCGGAGCACGACCTCGGCGGCCCGGTCGGCCTCCGTGACCGGATCGAACGGCGCGCCGCCGCGGGCCTTGTCGTCGAGGCCGAACTGCGCGCGGAAGAACGGCAGGATCGCCTTGCCGGACGCGTCCGCGAGATCGTCCATGAACCGCCCGAGTTCGACGACGCTCATCGGCCCTGTCCCCTGATCTGCCCGCGACCCGTCCGGTATCCTGGCCGGTGCGCGACGAAACCGGGGCGGCACCCCGGCCGTCAAGTCCCCTCCGCTCATGCGTCCGCCGGTTCCGGCTTGCGCGCCGCCCCGGTCTCCGGAACGGCGGCGATGTCCGCCTGGACGGCGCCCAGAACCGCCTCGATGGCCTCGCGCAGGGACGCAACCTGATCGGTCGCCGCGGTCGCGCCGTCCTTGGCGCGCGCGACCTTGTCCGACTGGCCGTTCTGGGCCAGCCACAGGCCGAGCAGGACCGGCACGCCGGGCATCCGATCCTGCAGGCGCTGGACCAGTCGGCGCAGGTGGGTCGGCTCGCCGTTCAGCGCCAGCGAGACGACACAGGCCATCCGGGCGGGGCCCGGCTCGAACCGTCCGATCCGCGCCGTCGAGGCGTCCGAGAACGGCACCGTGCGGACGCCGATGCCGCGCTTCTCCAGGATCTGGGCCAGGATCATGGCTGCGGCCTCGTCGAGGAAGCCGCGCCCCGAGATGCACAAAACCGCGCCCTGGCGCGTCCAGGCCTGCGGTAGCGCGTCGGGCGCCGGGCCGATCGGCATCGGGCTGCAGGCGTTCTCGCCGTTCTCGCCCGCCGTCCCGGTGCTGGCATCGCTGCGGTCGGACAGGTCGGCGATCAGCTCGCCCAGTGCGGTGCGCATCGCCCCCTTCTGCTGGGCGGTGAGAACCCCGCGCGCCGCGTCGCGGGCGGCGAGTTCGAGAGCCTTGAGGACGACCTCGTCGTAATAGGACGAGAGCGAGCATTGCTGCAGGATCAGCTCGGCATGGCCCAGCACCTCCTCGGAGTCGCCCGCGAGGATCCGCTGGTAGAAGTTCTGCACCGGGGTGAGCGCCGGCCGATCGCCGAACAGCACGTCGAGGAATTCGAGGTGCTCGACGTGGCGCCCCAGCACCACCAGGCAGACGGTGAGCGGCGTCGACAGCAGCAGGCCGACGGGCCCCCACAGCCAGGTCCAGAACAGGGCCGAGACCAGCACCGCGAAGGGCGAGAGCCCGGTGGACTGGCCGTAGAAGATCGGCTCGAACACCTGGCCGGTGAGCGGCTCCAGGATCAGGAACAGGATCGCCACCGCGATCATCATGTTCCAGCCGGGATCGACCGCGGCGGCCAGCGTGATCGGCAGGAGGGCCGACAGGAACGCCCCGAGATAGGGCACGAACCGCATCAGCGCCGCGAAGATCGCCCACAGCACCGGGTTCGGCACGCCGATGAAGTAGAGGCCGATCCCGATCACGACCCCGAAGGCGGTGTTGAGGGCGAGCTGCACCACGAAGTAGCGGCTGAGGCGCCCGGCCGCGTCGTCGATCGCCCCGGTGGTGCGGTGCAGGTCGCTGGAACCCGCGAGCCGAATCATCCGGTCGCGCAGATCCTCACGCTGCATCAGGACGAACAGCAGGACCACGAAGACGATGCCAACGGTCGCCAGCGGCTGCAGCACCGGCGACAGCAGGGTGCCGAGCGTCTCGAGCGGCCCCGGCTGGGTCGACGACACCTCGACCAGGACGGGTTTTTGCCCCGGCCGCGCCGGGTCCAGCCCGGGCGCCGCTTCGGGCGCCTGCGGCGCGGCCTGCTGTGGCTCTTTCGCTGGCTCCTTGGCCTGGTCCTGGCCCGGCTCCTTGCCGCCGTTGTGGAGCGCCCGGCCGATATTGGCGATGTAATCGGTGACGTGGCCCACCGGCGAGGCGCGCAGGCCCTCGATCTTGCGCTCGATGGTGGTGCGGTAGCGCGGGATGTCGCCGGCGAGATCGGCCGCCTGGATGCCGATCAGGGTCGCCATTGCACCCACGATCCCGAGGGTCAGCAGGACGCTCACGCCCACCGCCATCAACCGCGGCAGGCGCAGGCGCCGCAGGCGGTTCACCAGCGGCGTCAGCACGAAGGACAGGAGCAGCGCGATCGCGATCGGGATGAAGATCTCGCGGCCGAAATACAGCACCGCCACGATGGTGGCCCCGACCAGGATCGGCGACGCCGAGGTGGTCCGCGGGGTCTCGGCCGCAGTCACGCGGGCGGGCCGCGGCGGAACCAGCGCGTGTCCAGGCTGCGCCCCGACCGGGGTTCTCGTGCCCATGCTGCGAGTCCACACCCCGAACGCCACAAGCGGGCGCCCGCCGGGGTCACGGGGCCTCGCGGCAGGGGAACGGCACGGGGCCGGAAAACGATCCCGCCTGCCTTGCAGGTCCGTTACCGACAATCCGCTGCCGTCTTACGCTCCCTGCACCCCGGCCCGCGCCACCTCGCCCACATCCGCCAGCTCGGGCAGCGACCAGCACATCTGCATCACCCGCTTGGCCTGGGCCTCCGGCAGGACCCCGGCGGCGAGGTCGGTGAACTTCGCCTCGAGCTGCGCGTCCGACATCGGGGTCTCGACGCTGCCGATCGCGTGCTCGATCCGGCGGTGGAAGCTCCGCCCGTCGGTCAGGGTCACGGTCATGTCCACCTGCGCGGCGTCGATGCCCGGGGTGATCACCGGCACCACCTTCTGGCGCAGAGCGACCACGCGCGGGTCGTTCACCGCCCGGTCGCTGAACTGCTTCTCGCCGCCCGCGCCTTCCACGAGCGCGATCGCGGCCGCGTGGTAGATGCTGAACTTGCCCTCCAGGCCGGTCTTCGGCGCCGTCTTGCCGGTGAGTTCCAGCACCAGCGGGTGGACCTTGAGGTCGACCCGGGCGATGTCCTCCGGCCGGACATGGTCCTGGTCGCGGATCTGCACCCCGGCATCGATCGTCGGGTGCATGACGATCCCGCAGGCGAACGGCTTGTAGGTGTTGAGCAGCGCCTCGTAGCGGGTTCCCAGCCCGTCCGTGATCTCGGACCAGTCCTGCTTGGTCGAGATGGTGTTAGCCCAGCCGCGCTTGGCCTCGATCATGCCGTCCGAGGAGGTGAAGCCCTTGGCCGCCAGGATCGCGGCGAACAGGCCGTTCGAGGCTGCCCGGCCCGGGTTGAAGCTCTTGTTCATCGAGCCGAACGATTCGCGCAGGCCCACCGGCTGCGAGGCGGCGAGCCCCAGCGCGTAGACCATCTGCGGCTCGGTCAGCCCCATCAGCTTGCCGACCGCCGCCGCCGCGCCGAACGGCCCGCACGTGCCGGTGATGTGCCAGCCGGCATCGTAATGGTTCGGGTAGACCGCGTTGCCGATCCGGCATTCGGTCTCGATCCCGACCACCAGCGCGTCGAGGAAGGCTTTCCCCGAGACCGGCTTCATCTGCGCATAGGCCAGGATCGCCGAGGCGACCGGGCCGGCCGGGTGGATGATCGTCTTGAGGTGGGTGTCGTCGAAGTCGAAGATGTGGCTCGCCACGCCGCTCAAGAAGGCGGCGTTCATGATGTCGAACCGCTCCGACCGGCCGAACAGGCCAGCCTGCGGCGGCCCGGAGAACGGCTGAAGCGCCGAGACCGCGACGTCCACGGTCTCGTGGTGCGAGCCGCCGATCGCCACGCCGACCCAGTTGAGGAAGCTGCGCACGCCCTCGCGCCGGACATTCTCCGGCAGGGCGTCGTAGGACGAGGCCAGGATCCACTGCGCCAGGATCTTTGTGACGGGCGGCGCCTTGGCGACCGGCTTCGCGGCGTCGGCGGCCTGCGCGCCGTCGAGGGCCGGCGCCGCCAGGGCGAGGCCCGCGGCGCCGATGAGCGAGCGGCGATTCAGGGTCATGGCGTTCTCCCATCGGGCCGACCAGAGGCGGCGGGCCCTGTTGGTCGACACCATACCTCTTGTCCGCGCCGGCCGTCAGGGGGCGGGCATCACGGATGCGAGGCCGGAACCGCCTCACACCAGGACCGGCAAGGCCTCCTGCTCGCCGACCCCGAACACCCGGCGGTAGCGCGCGATCTCGTCGGCCGGTCCCTGGGCCTTGGTCGGGTTGTCCGAGAGCTTCACCGTCGGGCGGCCGTTCGCCTCCGTGACCTTGCAGACCACCGAGACCGGATCGAGCTTGCCGTCCGGCAGGAGGCCGCGGAAATCGTTGGTCAGCAGCGTGCCCCAGCCGTAGCCGATGCGCATGCGCCCGTGGAAATGGGCGTGGATGTGCTCGATCTGGTCGATGTCGAGCCCGTCGGAGAAGATCGCCAGCTTGTCCCGGGGATCGTAGCCGCGCTCCCGCCAGAAGCGGATCGCCTCCTCGCCGCCCTCGATCGGGTCCTTCGAGTCGATGCGGATCCCGGTCCAGTCGCTGACCCAGTCCGGGGCGTTGGCCAGGAACCCGGTGGTGCCGTAGGTGTCGGGCAGGATGACCCGCAGGTTGCCCTGGTAATCCTCCTGCCAGTCGGCCAGCACCCGGTAGGGCGCGGCGGCGAGCGACGCATCGTCCTCGGCCAGCGCCGCGTAGACCATCGGCAATTCGTGGGCGTTGGTGCCCACCGGCTCGACCTCCTGCCGGGCTGCGATCAGGCAGTTCGAGGTGCCGAGGAACGCGCCGCCCAGACCCTCGGCCATCGCCTGGACGCACCAATCCTGCCAGAGGAAGCCGTGGCGCCGGCGCGTGCCGAAATCCGCCACCGACAGGTCGGGCAGCTTCTGCAGCCGCTGGATCTTCTCCCAGACCCGGGTCATCGCGCGGGCGTAGAGCACCTGCAGGTCGAGCTTGCCGAGGCCGCGCAGCACGGCGCGCGCGCGCAGCTCGTTGAGGATCGCCAGCGCCGGAACCTCCCACATGGTGGTCTCGATCCAGGGACCGTGGAAGGTCAGCTCGTACTGGCCGTCATGGACCGCGAGCTCGTATTCGGGCAGCTGGAAACCCTCGAACCACGCCACGAATTCGGGGCCGAGAATCCGCCCCTGGCCGCGAAACACGTTGCCGCGCAGCCAAGTCACCTCGCCCTTGCTGAGTCGGAGGCTGCGGACATGATCGAGCTGCTCGCGCAGCAGCCCGGCATCGACCTCGTCGGCGATGCGGATGCGCTTCGTCCGGTTGGTGATCCCGAAGGTCGTGCTGATCTGAGGATGCCGGCGCAGGATCGTCTGCGCCATCAGCAGCTTGTAGAAATCCGTGTCGAGCAGCGACCGCACGATCGGGTCGATGCGGAAGCTGTGATCGTAGACCCGCTTCGCCAGATCAATCATGCTCTTCGGACTCTTCCGCCGCGTCACCGGCGCAGAGCGCATGCCGGGCGCGGTCGCGTCAAGAAGAAGGGCGGCGCTGTCCTCCGGCGCGCCGCCCCCGATATCCTCGCCGCGCAGTCGCGCGAGATCAGGCGAGATCGACCTTCTTGGTCTCGGTCTTGGGGCTCTCGCCGGTGAGCGACGCCTTCACGTAGCCGTAGAGGTGCAGCATCGTGCTGTTGGGGCTGTCCCAGTACTCGCCCTTCTCCGGATGGACGCGGATCAGCGCGACCTCGGGGTCGTTCTTGCCGTTGGGGAACCAGGTCTTCAGGCTCTCATTCCACTTCTCGTCGATCTTGGCCTGGTCGCGCACGATCTCGGCCTTGCCGGCCACCGAGACGTAGGTCTGGCTCGACGGGTCCGAATAGGCGAGGTTCACCTGGTTGTCCTTGCTGATCTCGGAGGTCTTGGGCGAGTGCAGCTTGGTGAAGAACCACAGGTCGCCGTTCTCGTCGGCGTCGTTGTTCCACATCGGGCGGCTGTTGAGCGTCCCCTCGGCATCGACGGTGGTCATCATCGCGATCTTCACGTCTTTGATCAGCTCGAACAGCTTCTTCGCGCCCTCGTGGTCGCGGTGGTTGCCCTGATGCATGAAACCGGTCTCCTTGCTGTCGCCGACGTGGCGCTCGAGTCGCGCGGGGGGACCCCTCTGGTGAGGCCCCGCCCGCAAGTCGCCTCGACAACGGGCGAAGGCCCGCTTGGTTCAGGAGGTTTCGGGATGGGGGCGAACGGGCGGTGGACGGCCCGCTGGGGGCTGGCCGCGCTCATCGGATCGGTCTGGCTGGCGGTCACGCCGGCCCGCGCCGAGGTCCGGTTCGGGCCGGGCGTCCGGATCGGCGGCCACGATTTCTCCGGGCGCCGCGCCGGCAGCGTTCATATCGAACGGGTGAAGCGCCTGCGCGGGCCACTCGGCTGCCGCCACGTTCGCCACGGCTTCTACCGGCGCGGCGACGGTACCGTGGTGCGCGGCCCGATGGAGGAATGCAATCTGATCGCGATCCCGCCAGGACGGCGGTGACCCACCTGGGCAGTGACCCCGTGCAAAGCCCTTTGAGTCAGGGCCGCGTCACGGAGGTGCGAGGACGGGTCTGGCGTTCTCGCGGCGCTCGGTTACATGCAGCGGGTATTAGACCTGCTTGCTCCCGGTGGAGGACGATTTGGCGATTACCCGCGACGACGTGCTGCGCGCGCTCCAATCCGTCACCGTCGACGCCGCCGGCACCACCCTGCCCGGCTCCGGGCGACTGTCCCAGGTCGTGGTCGACCCGAGCAACCGGGTGATGTTCTCGATCCTAGTCGATCCGAGCGAGGCCGAGCGGTTCGAGCCGGTGCGGCGGCAGGCGGAGGGGCGCGTCCTGCAGATGCCCGGCGTCTCGGGGGTGTTCGCCAGCCTGACCTCCGAGCGCGGCCCGGGCATGCCGGCCCAGAGCGACGCCGCGCCCCGTCCGGTGACCCCGCCGCCGGTGGCACCGCCGCGGCCCGGCGCGCCCCCGAACCAGGGGCCGCAGATCGCCGGCGTGCGCCACATCGTGGCGGTCGCCTCCGGCAAGGGCGGCGTCGGCAAGTCCACCACCGCCTGCAATCTCGCGCTGGCCTTGCAGGCCCAGGGGCTGAAGGTCGGCCTGCTCGATGCCGACATCTACGGCCCCTCCGTGCCGAAGCTGTTCGGCCTGTCCGGCAAGCCCACCGTGGTCGACAACAAGGCCATGGAGCCGATGGTCGGCTACGGGCTGAAGGTCATGTCGATCGGCTTCCTGATCGAGCCCGAGACGGCGATGATCTGGCGCGGGCCGATGGTGCAATCGGCCATCACTCAGATGTTGCGCGACGTGCTCTGGGGTGAGCTCGACGTGCTCATCGTCGACATGCCGCCCGGCACCGGCGACGCCCAGCTCACCATGGCCCAGGCGACGCCGCTCTCGGGCGCCGTCATCGTCTCGACACCCCAGGATCTGGCGCTGATCGATGCCCGCCGGGGCGTGACCATGTTCAAGAAGGTCGCGGTCCCGATCCTCGGCGTGATCGAGAACATGGCGACCTTCATCTGCCCGAATTGCGGCCACGCCTCGCACATCTTCGGGCATGGTGGCGCCCGCATCGAGGCGCAGCGCCTCGGCGTGCCGTTCCTCGGCGAGGTGCCCCTCGACATGACCATCCGGGAGACCTCGGATTCCGGCCGCCCCGTGGTGGCGACCAATCCGGACGGGCCGCACGCCAAGGTCTACCGCGACATCGCCGCGTCCCTGTGGGCGAACCTCTCGGGGGCGCCGGCCGGGCGGACCGCGCCCCGGATCGTGATCGAATAGGCCCCGGGAGCCGGATCTTGGCGGCGTCGATCCTCGGCCTGATCCTGGCCGGCGGCCGCGGCCGCCGGATGGGCGGAGTCGACAAGCCGCTGCTCGAACTCGGCGGCCGGCCGCTGCTGGCGCGGGTGACGGAGCGGTTGGGACCGCAATGCCCGGCCGGCCTGGCGCTCAGCGCCAACGGCGATCCGAGCCGCTTCCCCGGGTTTCCGGGGCCCGTTCTGCCCGATCCTGTCCCCGGCCTGCCGGGGCCGCTGGCCGGCCTGCTCGCCGGCCTCGACTTCGCCGCCGAGCATCGGCCGGCGGTCACGCATGTTCTGAGCGTCCCGGGCGACGCGCCGTTCCTGCCGGAAGACCTCGCCGAGCGGCTCCGCGCCGCGCTCGGCCAAGCTCCGATCGCGCTGGCCGCCTCGGGCGGTCGCGAGCACTACACCGTGGCGCTCTGGCCGGTCGGGCTGCGGGCGGACCTGCGTCGGACTCTGGTGGAGCGGGACGAGCGGCGGGTCGGCGCGTTCATCGCGCGCCATGGCGCGGCGACAATCTCCTGGCCGACGGAGCCCCTGGACCCGTTCCTGAACCTCAACGCCCGCGGGGACATGGCGGCCGCCGAGGCGATCCTGGCCGGGCTCGGGCGCGGCTGAAGCCCGTCCGCCTCAGCGGCGGCGTGCCTGCCAGCGCGGGTAGAGGATGCCGAGGGCGAGGCCGGAGATGACCAGCCCGGCGGCGCCGAGCTTCCAGGCCGGCAGCGCCTCGCCGAGCCAGAGGGCGGATCCGGTCATCCCGAAAACCGGCACCAGCAGCGCCATCGGGACGACCTGCGCCGCGGGGTGGCGGGAGAGCAGCCATCCCCAGACGGCGTAGCCGAACAGGGTATTGCCCGCGGATTGCCAAATCACCGCCGCCCAGGTCGCTGCATCGGCATTCTGGAGCCCCGCGCGGATCGCGTCCCAGCCTTCGAGGAGGAGGGACAGCGCGAAGAGCGGCGGCGCCGAGAACAGGCTGGCCCAGACCACGTAGGGCAGCATCGCGCGGACGCCGCTGCGCTTCGCCGCGACGTTGCCGCCGGCCCAGCTCGCCGCCGCCAGGATGACGAGGCCGAGGCCGAGGGGCGTCGTGGCGGCGTCGGCATGCAGCGCGATCACGCCGATGCCAGCCGCCGCGAGCACCAGGGCGGCCCATTGGTAGCCGAGCACCCGCTCGCCGGTGAGGCGGATCGACAGGCCGATGGTGAAGAACACTTGGATCTGGATCACCAGCGCGGCGAGGCCGGGGGTGATGTGGCCGCGCATGGCGATGAACAGGAGCCCGAACTGCCCGGCCCCGATCAGCAGCCCGTAGGCCGCGAGGTTGCGCCAGGGCACGGCGGGCCGGGGCAGCAGGAACACACCAGGGCAGGCCGCCAGCAGGAAGCGCAGCGCCGCGAACAGCAGCGGCGGCAGGTGGTCGAGCCCGATCCGGATCACCACGAAGTTGGTGCCCCAGACGGCGACCACCGCGACGGCGAGGCAGAGGTCCCGAATCGGAAGCGTGGCGGTTTCCATGGCGCAGCGGCTTCGCAGGTCGCGGCCACCTTGCAAAGGGACACCGTGCCCCCGGTGCCCGGACGTGTCCGCCCGGGCGGGCGGACACGTCCGGTCGGCTTATCAGGCCGCTTCGCCGACCGTCGCCTTCACGATCTTGTCCGGCGAGCGCGGCGGCTCGCCCTTGTTGAGCGTGTCGACCACGTCCATGCCGTCCACGACCTTGCCCCAGACGGTGTACTGCTTGTCGAGGAAGCGGGCGTCGTCGAAGCAGATGAAGAACTGCGAGTTCGCCGAGTGGGGGAAGTTGGTGCGGGCCATCGAGCAGGTGCCGCGCACGTGGGGCTCGGCGTTGAACTCGGCCTTCAGGTCCGGCAGCTCGGAGCCGCCCGAGCCGGTGCCGGTCGGGTCACCGGTCTGGGCCATGAAGTTCTCGATTACCCGGTGGAACGGCACGCCGTCGTAGAAGCCCTGCGCCGCCAGCGTCTTGATCCGCTCGACATGGCCGGGGGCGAGGTCGGGGCGCAGCGCGATCACGACGCGGCCCTTGGTGGTCTCGAGGGTGAGAGTGTCGGTGTCGGCCATGGTGTTGTCCTTCCTGTTGGTGGGAATGTAGCGGCGCTCCCCCGATCCGGCGAGCGCGGCGAAACGGTCAGGCCGGCGGGCGGTAGACCAAGCGCAGGGCCACCGGCCGCCCGGCAATCGCCCGGCCGAGGCCGGGGGTGATCCGCGCCGGGGTGCAGCCAGCGAGCGCCTCGAGGGTCGCCCGCACGAGGGTGCGGCGCTGGTCCCGCGCGAACCCCGCCGCATAGGTGATGCGCGGCGTGCCGATCAGGCTGCCATCGCGCCGGAGCGACAGCCGCGCGGTGATCTCGACATCGTCGGACCCGGCCGCGGGCCGGCCGAGACCGGCGGGCGGTCGCCAGCAGGCCGCCAGCACCGGATAGAGCTCGGCCAGGGTGTCGGCGGCCCCGGCCGGGGGCCGCGCCAGGGGCACCGCGACGGTGCCCCGCAGGGTCTGCGGCAGGCTCAAGCGATAGCCGCCCCCGGCCTCGTCGGCGTAGCCGCCATAGGCATAGCCGCCATCATAGGCATGCGCCGTCGCCGGAGCGAGGGCGAGCGCGCCGAGGACGGCGAGCCGGCGCCACATCGGCGCGCGCTACTTCGCCTTCTCGGCGAGCGTCATGCGGACGATCTTGTCCGGGTCCTGCACGGCCCCGCCCGGTGCGCCGGGGGCGGCCTTCTTGATCTTGTCGAGCACGTCGAGCCCGTCGGTGACGTTGCCAACGACGGTGTACTGCTTGTTCAGGAACGGCGCGTCGCCGAGGCAGATGAAGAACTGCGAGTTGGCCGAGTTCGGATCCGACGAGCGGGCCATGCCGACGGTGCCGCGGCGGAACTCGGCGGTCTGCGAGAACTCCGCCGGGATGTTCGGCAGGCTCGAGCCGCCGGTGCCGTTGCCCTTCGGGTCGCCGGTCTGGGCCATGAAGCCGTCGATCACCCGGTGGAACTTCAGGCCGTCGTAGAAGCCCTGGGAAATCAGCGTCTTGATTTGCTTGACGTGCTTCGGGGCAAGGTCGGGCCGCAGCGCGATGGTGATGCGCCCGTCCTTGGTCTCGAGATAGACCGTGTTGGCGTCGGCGGCTCGGGCGGCCGGGATGGAGCCGAACGTGAGGGCGAGCGCGAGGAGGGCGTGGCGGCGATTCATCGGGTTCCTTCCAGAGAGGTCAGAGGATCAGGCGGTGGCGGCGAAGCGCTGCCGGAGGCGGGCCGCGACGGCGGCGGGCACGAAGGGCGAGACGTCCCCGCCCATGCCGGCGATCTGGCGCACCAGCGTCGCGGTGATCGGGCGCGCCTGCGTCGAGGCGGGCAGGAACACGGTCTGCACCTCGGGCGCCATGGCGCCGTTCATGCCGGCGAGCTGCATCTCGTAATCGAGATCCGTGCCGTCGCGCAGGCCGCGGATGAAGATCGACGCGCCGCAGCGCCGGGCCGCCGAGACCGCGAGGTCCGCGAACGTCGCGATCTCGAGCGTCGCGCCCTCGGCTTCGGCCACCGGCCCGCAGGTCTCGGTGAGCAGCGCGGCGCGCTCCTCGGCGGAGAAGAGCGGCGCCTTGCCGGGATGGACGCCGATGGCGATCACGAGGCAGTCCACCAGCCGGCAGGCCTGGCGGACCACGTCGAGATGGCCGTTCGTGACCGGATCGAACGAGCCGGCGTAGAGGGCGGTGCGGGTCATCGCGACCCGACCTAGAGCATTTTTGCGCCGGACGGAACCTCGCGGTGCGCGGGCCGGAGCCTCAAACCTCCTCGGCGCCCCCCTCCGGACCGGCCTCGGCGACGCCCTCGCCGTTCTCCTCGTCCTCGCCCTCGATGTGCTCCACCGACACGACCTTCTCGTCCTTGGCGGTGTTGAACACGGTCACGCCCTGTGAGGCGCGGCCGACGATGCGGATGTCGTCTACCGGCACCCGGATCAGCTGGCCGCGGTCGGTGACCAGCATGATCTGGTCCGTGGCCTCGACCGGGAAGGAGCCCACGAGGTTGCCGTTGCGGTCGTTGACCCGCATGGCCGTGATGCCCTTACCGCCGCGGCCCGAGGTCCGGTACTCGAAGGACGAGGAGCGCTTGCCGTAGCCCCGCTCGGACAGGGTGAGCACGTATTGCTCGGCCGCGCCCATCTCGGCGTAGCGCTCCGGCGAGATCGCGGCGGCCTCGGCGCCGTCCTCGGCCTCCACCTCGGCGCCCTCGTCCGCCTCACCGGTGACGGCGCGGCGCATCTTCAGGTAGCCCGTCCGCTCCTCGGCGCTGGCGTCGAAAGCGTTCAGGATGGTCATCGAGATCACCCGGTCGTCCGGGGCGAGCAGGATGCCGCGCACGCCGGTGGAATCGCGGCCCTTGAACACGCGCACATCCTCCACCGGGAAGCGGATGCACTGGCCCTTGGCGGTGGTGAGCAGCACGTTCTGGTCCGGCCGGCAGATCTCGACATGGACGATGTGGTCGCCCGGATCGAGCTTCATGGCGATCTTGCCGTTGCGGTTCACCTGGACGAAATCCGACAGCTTGTTGCGCCGGACGTTGCCGCTGGCGGTGGCGAACATCACGTCGAGCGTCTCCCAGGACGCCTCGTCCTCGGGCAGCGGCATGATCGTGGTGATGCGCTCGGAGGTGTCCTGCAGCTGCAGGATGTTCACCAGCGCCTTGCCGCGGGCGTTCGGGGCGGCCATCGGCAGCCGCCAGACCTTCTCCTTGTAGGCCTGGCCCTGGCTGGAGAAGAACAGCACCGGCGTGTGGGTGTTGGCCACGAACAGACGGGTGACGAAATCCTCGTCGCGGGTGGCCATGCCCGAACGGCCCTTCCCGCCCCGGCGCTGGGCCCGGTAGGTCGAGAGCGGCACGCGCTTGACGTAGCCGGCATGGGACACGGTCACGACCATGTCCTCGCGGGCGATCAGGTCCTCGTCGTCGACGCTCGAATCGTAGTCGACGATCTCGGTCCGGCGCGGGGTAGCGAATTGCTGCCGCACCTCGATCAGCTCGTCCTTGACGATCGCCTGGATGCGGGCGCGCGAGCGCAGGATGTCGAGATAGTCGGCGATCTCGTCGGCCAGCGTCTTCAGCTCGTCCCCGACCTCGTCGCGGCCGAGGGCGGTGAGGCGCTGCAGGCGCAGGTCGAGGATGGCGCGGGCTTGGGTCTCGGACAGGCGGTAGGTCCCGTCCTCGGCGACCCGATGGCGCGGGTCGTCGACCAGCGCGATCAGCGGCGCGATGTCGTGGGCCGGCCAGTCGCGGTTCATGAGGGCCTCGCGGGCCGAGTTCGGGTCCGGCGAGGTGCGGATCAGCCGGATCACCTCGTCGATATTGGCGACCGCGATCGCCAGGCCGCACAAGACGTGGGCGCGCTCGCGGGCCTTGCCGAGCAGGAACTTGGTGCGCCGGGAGACGACCTCCTCGCGGAAGTCTACGAAGGCCTGGAGCAGGTCCTTCAGGTTCATCAGCTCCGGCCGGCCGCCATTGAGGGCGACCATGTTGCAGCCAAAGGAGGATTGCAGCGGCGTGAACCGGTAGAGCTGGTTCAGCACGACCTCGGCCATCGCGTCGCGCCGGATCTCGACCACGATGCGCATGCCGCTGCGGTCGGATTCGTCGCGCAGGTCCGAGATGCCCTCGACCCGCTTCTCCTTCACGAGCTCGGCGATCTTCTCGACCAGCGTCGCCTTGTTCACCTGATACGGGATCTCGGTGAAGATCAGCGCCTCGCGCTCCTTGCGCAGCTCCTCGACATGCGACTTGGCGCGCATGATCACCGAGCCGCGGCCGGTGGCGTAGGCCTGCCGGGTGCCGGCCCGGCCGAGGATCATGCCGCCGGTGGGGAAGTCCGGCCCGGGGACGATCTCGGTGAGCTGCTCGATGGTCAGCCCCGGATCGTCGATCAGCGCCACGCAGGCGTCGATCAGCTCGCCGAGATTGTGCGGCGGGATGTTGGTCGCCATGCCGACCGCGATGCCGCCGGCGCCGTTGACCAGAAGGTTCGGGAACCGGGCCGGGAGGACGGTGGGCTCCTCCCGCGATTCGTCGTAGTTCGGCTGGAAGTCGACGGTGTTCTTGTCGATATCCGAGAGCAGCGCCGTGGCGGGCTTGGCCAGGCGCGATTCGGTGTAGCGCATGGCCGCCGGCGGATCGCCGTCGACCGAGCCGAAATTGCCCTGCCCGTCGATGAGCATCAGGCGCATGGAGAAGTCCTGCGCCATCCGCACCAGGGCGTCGTAGATCGATTGGTCGCCGTGCGGGTGGTAGAGACCGATCACGTCACCGACGATGCGCGCCGACTTGACGTATTTCCGCTCCGGCAGATGCCCGGATTCGAAGGCGGAATACAGGATGCGGCGGTGGACCGGCTTCAGGCCGTCGCGCGCGTCGGGAAGCGCGCGGCTCACGATCACGCTCATGGCGTAATCGAGGTAGGAGCGGCGCATCTCGTCGGTGATGGAGACGGGGCGAATGTCGCTGGCGGGCGGGGCGGTGCCCGTCGGATCGGTCTCGGCCAAGGAATTACCCGTAATCAGGCCCGGAGGGGCGGTGCTGGCGACCGTCCCGGTGGCGCGCGGAGCGCCCGGACGGCCTTGCGGAACAGCAGTGATATCAGGTGGTTAAATAAGCTTTTCCGCGCCCGCACACAAGGCTGCGCCCCGGACCGATCCGGCCGGGGCGCAGGCTGCATCCGTCAGTAGAAAGTCGGGTGCCGGGGGGCGAAATGCCGGCGGTAAACGACGGGCCGGCGGTGCCCATAATGACGGTGCCAATGGTGCCGCCGATGCCAGTGATGGCGCCGGTGATGCCAGTGCCGCCGCCAGTGATGGCGCCGGTGCCAGTGGCGCCGATAGTGCCAGCGCGCGAGTTGCACCGTGGGGCCGGGCGCAGCCGCCTCGGCGGCGGCCGGGACCGGCAGGGGTGCCGCTCCCGCGGGGGCGTTGGCGAAGCCCCCGATCAGCGCGGCGAGCAGGACCAGGATAGGCCAGGGTCGCATCGTCTCTCTCCCGTGTGAGCACCCGGAGGCCGTCCGCCGATCCGGGCCGGCGCGATCCGCGCCACCGGCAGGAACCGCCAAGGTCGGCAAACGGTTCGATCCGCTGCGACTGCGCAGACCGCCATGAGCGCCGGGACCTCCTGTCCCGGTTCCCTTGCGCCCGGCGCCGGAACGCCCAATTCGGGCGGCAGCACTCACGCTTCCCGCGCCGTCCAAGAGACCCCATGCCGTTCGCGCTTCCCGACGCCCTCCGGGCCTTCCTGCCGCGCCGCTTCCGCGACCGCCGCCCGCGGGTCGCCGTGGTCCGGCTCTCCGGCACGATCGGGGCGGTCTCGCCGATCCGCCCGGGGCTCTCGATCGGCGGGGTCGCGGGCAGCCTGGAACGGGCCTTCACGATGCCCGGGATCAAGGCGGTGGCGATCGTGATCAACTCGCCGGGCGGTTCGCCGGCGCAGTCGCACCTGATCCACCGGCGCATCCGGGCCTTGGCCGAGGAGAAGACACTGCCGGTCGTGGCCTTCGTGGAGGATGTCGCGGCGTCGGGCGGCTACATGATCGCCTGCGCGGCCGACGAGATCGTCGCCGACCCGACCTCGATCGTCGGCTCGATCGGGGTGGTCTCGGCCGGCTTCGGCTTCCACGGCCTGCTGGAGAAGATCGGCGTCGAGCGCCGGGTCCACACCCAGGGCGAGGCGAAGTCGATGCTCGACCCGTTCCGCCCGGAGGACCCGGCCGACGTGGAGCGCCTGAAGCGCCTTCAGGCCGACATCCAGGATCTGTTCACCGGTCTCGTGAGGGCGCGGCGCCCGACGTTGTCGACCTCCGAGAACCTGTTCACCGGCGCAGTCTGGACCGGCCGCCAGGCGCTCGCCCTCGGGCTGGTCGACGCACTCGGCGACGTCCGCGCCACCATGCGCGCCCGCTTCGGCGACACCGTCGACCTACGTCTGGTCGCCGAGGCTCGGGGCGGGATCCTGTCCCGCCTGCTGCGCCGGGGCGGGGCGCCGGGCGGAATCGCCGAGGACGCCCTGGCGGCGCTCGAGGAGCGCGCCGCCTTCGCGCGGTTCGGGCTCTGAACGCCGAGCCCGGACCGGAGCCGGGCCCGGCCTAGGCGGCGACCTGCGCGAGGAAGCGCTCGATCTCGCTCTCCAGCTCGGCCGCCACCGAATCCACGGTCTGGGCCGCGCCGGTGACGGTGGCCGCCATCCGGGCGGAGCGCCGGGCGGCGCCGGCCACCGTGGTCAGGCCGCCGGCGATCGCCTCCGTGGCCCCCGCCGTGTCGGCGACGTTGCGCGAGATCTCGGCCGTGGCCGCGCTCTGTGCCGAGACCGCGGAGGCGATGCCGCCCGTGGTCTCGGTGACCGCCCGCATCCGCTCGCTCATCCGGCCGATCGCCGCCACGGTCGCCTCGGTGGAGGATTGGACCCCGGCGATCTGGTTGCCGATCTCCTCCGTCGCCTTGGCCGTCTGCGAGGCGAGGGCCTTCACTTCGGACGCCACCACCGCGAAGCCCTTGCCAGCCTCGCCCGCGCGCGCCGCCTCGATCGTGGCGTTGAGCGCGAGCAGGTTGGTCTGCCCGGCGATCTGGCGGATCAGCCCGACCACGTCGCCGATCCGGCTCGCGGCATCCGCGAGGTCCGTGATCTCGGTGTTCATCGTCTCCGCCTCCACGGCCGCGGTGGTGACCAGCCGCTCGGCTTGGTCGAGCTGCATGCCGATCTCGCCGATCGACGCGGAGAGTTCCTCGGCCGCGCTCGCCACCGTCTGGACGCTCGCCGAAGTCTCGTGCGAGCCCCGCTCGGTCTCGGCCACGGCGATTTCCGCCTCCGCGGAGGTGGCCACCATCTCGTCGGCGCGCGCCCGCATCTCGCCGGTGCTCGCGGTGAGCGAGCCCTTCAACACCACGACCTGCCTGCGGAACGCCTCGATGACGCGGTCGAGATTCGCCCGGCGCCGGGCCTCGTCCGCCGCGCCCGCGCTCTGGAGACCTTCGAGTTCCCGGGTCCGCAGGCCGGCGCTGCGCAGCACTTCGAGGGACCGGGCCACCGCGCCGATCTCGTCGCCGCGCCCGGTATGGGGGATCGGGGTCTCCAGATCGTCTGCCGCCAGCGCCTCGATCCGCGACGAGATGGCGGCGAAGGGCCGGAACAGGCGCGCCGCCACCAGGCCGACCAGGGCGCAGGCGAGCACCGCGATGACCAGGGCGGCCACGCTGAGGCTCGTCATCGTCTGCGCGTAGGCGTCGAAATACATCTCGATCGGGAGCCCGATGAACAGGATGCCGTTGACGGTGCCGGCCGCGTCCAGGGTCGGCTGATAGACGGTGTAGAAGCGGCGCCCGAACAGCACCGCCGGGCCCTCGTAGGTCCGGCCCGCGCGCACCGCGGCCTGGGCCGGGCTGTCCGCGGCGAGCAGGGTGCCGACGGCGCGGGCTCCATCCTGGCCGCGCACGGTCGTCTGCCGCCGCACGAAGGTACCGGTGGCCGGCTCATAGCTGAACACCGTGGCGACGCCGCCGGAATAGGCCACCGCATCGTCGACCACGGACGCGTCCGCGAAGCCCGCGAGGCTCGGCGTCACCACCTTGGCGATCCGCGCCTCCGTCACGTCGGCCGTCGTTCCGGGAAGCCGCGCGGCCAGGACGAGCGCCAGCGTGCGCAGGTTGCGCTCGCCGTTGGTGCGCTGCTCCGCCTCCATCTGCGACCAGGTCTGCCGCGAGACGGTGATCCAGATTGCCCCCGCCGTGAGTGTTACCACAACCATGGCGAGCAGGATCACCTTCGTGGACAGGGTCATCGCCTGTAGCGAAGGAAGACGTCGGGTCATGCACTTGTATCCGCGCTTGAACTGCGCGCGGACACTGTGACTTAGGGTTGAATCAATCGTTAAGGTCACTATTGGAAGCAGAAGACCTGGTCGCTAGGTTCAACTCTGGCCTGCACGCCGTGCAGAGACCCGTGCCAGGGCGGCCAGATCCTTCTCGCCGTCCCCGTGGCTGATCGCCTCGATCAGCCCGTCGCGCAGGACGCTGGCGAAGGGCATCGGCACGCCCGCGCCTTCCCCGGCCTGGAGGGCGAGGCGCACGTCCTTGGCGCCGAGCTTGAGGCCGAAGCCCGGCGGCTCGTAGCGGTTCTGGGCGATCGAGGCGCCGTAGCCCTTGTAGACCGGCGAGGCGAACAGCGTGTTGGTCATCAGGTCGAGGAAGTCTGCGCCCGCGACCCCGTGGCCTTCGGTCAGTGCGCAGGCCTCGCCCATGGCCTCGATCGCCGAGATCAGCATGAAGTTGCCGGCGAGCTTGACCGCGTTGGCCCGCGACGGCTCCTCGCCGAACGGCCAGGTCTTGGCCCCCATCGCGTCGAACAGCGGCGCGGCGCGCGCGATCAGGGCCGCAGCGCCGGCGGCAACGATGTTGAGCTTGCCGGCCTCGGCCACGTCCGGCCGGCCGAAGACCGGCGCGGCGATGTAGGGAACGCCGGCCCGCTCATGGATCGCCGTGAGCTGCCTGGCGAGCGCCACCGAGATCGTGCTCATGCCGATATGCAGGCCGGGGCGCTCGGGCTGGTCGAGCAGCCCGCCCGACACGATCACCGCCTCGAGTGCCGCGTCGTCGGCCAGCATGGTGATGACCGCCTCGCCCGCGAACGCCTCGGCGGCGCTCGCCACCGGGGTCACCCCGGCGAGGCCCTGCGCGCCCTCGGGCGAGCGGTTCCAGGCCCGGACCCGATGGCCCGCCCGCGCGAGGCTGGCGGCCATGCCGCGGCCCATCCGCCCCAATCCGATGAATCCCACGTCCATGCCGTGCTCCTCGTCGCGCCTTGCCGTCCGACCAACCCGGATCGGGCGGGGATGGCGCACCGGGATTTGCCCCGATCGCCAGCCGTGGCAAGCTCGATCCATGCCGCGCAACCGCATCACCGACATTCCCGGCCTGCGGGTCGGTCACGCCAGCGACCTCACGGTCGCCAGCGGGGTCACCGCGATCCTGTTCGACGCGCCCGTGGTCGCGTCCGTCGACGTGCGCGGCGGCGGCCCGGGCACCCGCGAGACCGACCTGCTCGATCCCGAGCGCACGGTGGAGCGGATCGACGCCCTGGTGCTCTCGGGCGGCTCTGTCTTCGGGCTCGATGCGGGTGCGGGGGTGACCGCCTGGCTCGCCGAGGCCGGTCGGGGCTTTCCGGTGGGCCCGATGCGGGTGCCGATCGTGCCGGGGGCGATCCTGTTCGACCTGCTCAACGGCGGCGACAAGGCGTGGGGCCGCTACCCGCCCTATCGCGAGCTGGGCTTCCTGGCGGCGGCGGCCGCGTCGGACGACTTCGCCCTCGGCTCCGTGGGGGCCGGCACGGGGGCGCGCACCGGGCGCCTGAAGGGTGGGATCGGCTCGGCCTCGGCCCTCGTGCCGGGTACCGGCTGCTCGGTCGGCGGGCTCGCAGCGGTCAACGCCTTCGGCTGCGCCACGATCGGGGACGGGCCGCATTTCTGGGCCGCGCCGTTCGAGCAGGCGGACGAATTCGGCGGCCTCGGTTCTCCCGCGCGGGTGCCGGCCGACGCCCTCGCCTTCCCGGCCCGGACGCTGCCCGGCGCGGCGACGACGCTCGCGGTGGTCGCCACCGACGCCGCCCTGACCAAGGCGCAGTGCCGGCGCCTCGCGGTGGCCGCGCAGGACGGCCTCGCCCGCGCCCTGGTGCCGGCCCATACGCCGCTCGACGGCGACCTCGTCTTCGCGGTGGCGACCGGCGCTGTGGCGCTCACGGACCCGGTGGCCGACCTCGCCCGCCTGGGCGACGCCGCCGCGCGGGTGCTGGCCCGGAGCGTGGCGATCGGCGTGTTCTCGGCGACCAGCCTGCCGGGGCTGACGCGCACGCCATCGCTTTCGATCATGGGCCTGCCGCCGGCCTGGCGGGACCTGTTCGGCCAGGAATGAGATCGGCGCGCGGCGCGCCGATGCGCGGGTCAGATCTCCCCGCGGGCATCCGCGATCAGCTGCGCCAGCCCGGCATCGACCTCCTCGGCGAGCATCTTGCGTTCGGCATCCGTGAGGTCCTTGGCCCAGGTCGTGCCGCCGAACCCTTCCGCGCAGCGCGCCCGCTCGGAGGCGATGTAGGCTTCGGTCTCGGCGGGCCGCGTCTTCATCGCGTGGACGAGGCCGAACCAGGCCGCCCGCTCCACCACCGCCAGCCGCGCCCGCAGGCGGATCGCCGCCGCCTTGTCCGGACCGATCCCGTCATCGCTCATGGTGTGTCTCCCGTGCCATCCCCGGCGCTGTCCTTCTCGGCGAGCCGCTGGATCAGGCCCTGAAGCCGGCCCGGCACCGGCTCGGCGGCGGAGCGCGCGTAGAGCACGCGCAGCTGCCGCCCGATCTCGGCGAGGCTCATGGAGCCCTTGGCGATCACCCGGTCGGCCTGGGCGCCGAGGCTCGCCTTCTCGGCGCTGGTGATCTCCTTGGCGGTGAGCACCACCACCGGCACGTCGCCGTCCGGCCGGGCGCGCAGGGCCCGCAGGAAGCTGAACCCGTCCATCTCGGGCATCATCAGGTCGAGCAGAATCAGGCTCGGGCGCGTCTGGCTGACCCGTTCCAGGGCGATCTGGCCGTTCTCGGCCTCGTCCACGGTCCAGCCCTCGCGGCCGAGCGACCGGCGCAGACGCTCCCGGGCATCCGGGTCGTCGTCGACCACGAGGACGCGCGCCTCGCCAGGCCCCTCCGGGCGGTAGCGCTCCATCATGCCCTTCAGCCGGTCCCAATCGATCGGCTTGACGAAGTAGTCGGTGGCGCCGAGCGCCTGGCCGAGCCCCTGCTCGGCCACCACCGAGGTCATGATCACCGGCGTCCCGGCCAGATCGGGATCGCTGCGCACGGCGTGCAGCACCGCCCAGCCGTCCATGCGCGGCATCTCGACATCGAGCAGGATCGCCCGCGGGCGCAGCGCCCGGGCGAGCGTCAGCCCAGCGCGGCCGTCATTGGCGGTGCGGACGTGAAAGCCCTCGCGCTCGAGGAAGCGCTGGAGCAGCTCCCGGGCGGCCGGGTCGTCGTCCACCAGCAGGACCGTCTCGTGCTGCTCGTGCGGCTCGACCGCCGCGGCCGCGATCTCGGCCACCTCCGGCGGCTCGTCCTCGGGCTTGAGCGTCGCGGGCAGGCGGATCGTGAAGGTCGCGCCCTGCCCTTCCGTGCTGGTGACGGCGATGTCGCCGCCCATGGTCTGGCAGAAGGCCCGGGTGATGGCGAGGCCGAGGCCGGTGCCGCCGAACTGGCGGGTGGTCGAGTCGTCGGCCTGGACGAAGCGCTCGAACAGGCGCCCGATCTGCTCCTCGCTCAGCCCGATGCCGGTATCGCTCACCGCGAAGGACAGCCAGTCCGCCCCGTCCTCCTGATGGCGGCGCACCGCCAGGGTGATGGTGCCGTTCTCGGTGAACTTGGCGGCGTTGCCGATCAGGTTGACCAAGCACTGGCGGATCTTGGTCTGGTCCTGATGGATGGAGCCCAGCGCGTCGGCATCCGCATCGACCACGAAGCGGTTGCCCTTCTTCTCCACCAGGGACCCGGTGGAATCGCCGACATCCTGGATCAGGTCCGCGACCGGGAAGGTCTCGGCCGAGGCGGTCATGCGCCCGGCCTCGATCTTGGAGATGTCGAGCACGTCATTGATCAGCGACAGCAGGTGCCGGGCCGCTGCCTCGATCTTGCGCAGGTCCGGCAGGAGGGCGGCCTGGCCGATATCCTCCAGCTCCTCGCCGAGCATCTCGGAATAGCCGATCACCGCCGAGAGCGGTGTGCGCAGCTCGTGGCTCATATTGGCGATGAACTGGCTTTTCGCCCGGTTGGCGGCCTCCGCGGCCTGCCGGGCCCGCTCGACCGCCTCCTCGGCCTCCTTGCGCTCGGTGACGTCGACGCAGGTGCCGACCCATTCGCGCAAGGTGCCGTCCTCGGCGAGCACCGGCACGCCGCGCACCTCCATGGCGCGCCAGACGCCGTCATGGCGGCGCAGGCGGTACTCGATCTCGTAGGGCTTGCGCTCCTCGACGCAGGCGGCCCAGGCATCGGCCGCGTGAGCGCGGTCGTCGGGATGAACCGCGTCGACCCAGCCCCAGCCCTGATAGGCCTCCTCGTTCTGGCCGGTATAGGTGCTCCAGCGGACCTGCGGCGGCATCAGCTCGCCCACCGCGTTGGTGTTCCAGATCACCGCCGCGGAGGCATCCACCAGCGCCCGGAAGCGCTGCTCGGAATCGCGCAGGCGCTCCTCGACGGCGCGGCGGCGGGAGATGTCGGTGTTGGTGCCGTACCAGCGCAGGATGTTGCCCGCCGCGTCCCGGTGCGGCAGCGCCTTGGACAGGAACCAGCGATAGATCCCGTCCCGACCCCGCAGCGGGAACGTGTCCTCCCAGGATCGGCCGAGCATGATCGCCGCCCGGAAGCGCTCGGTCACGGCCTCGACATGGTCGGGATGGTGGATGGCGCGCCAGCCCCAGCCGCGCATCTCCTCCAGGGTGCTGCCCGTGTAGTCGTACCAGCGCTGGTTGTACCAGACGATGGTCCCGTCGGCCTCGGCGATCCAGGCGAGCTGCGGCAGCGTCTCGGCGAGATTCCTGTAATCGGCATCGGTGACGACGCCTCGGCCGCCCTCGGATTCGCTCATCGGCCCGCCGGTATCCCGTCATCGCCCCGCGGGGCGCATGGAATGCCTTATACACGCATCGGATCGGGATCCGACCGGATCTCGGGCACGGGATCGGCAGGGCGCCGGCCGCGGAGGGCGTCGACGCTGTAGAGGGCGAGCGCCACCCAGATCAGGGCGAACATCGCCGCCCGGGGCGGCTCCACGTGCTCGCCGTAGGCCAGGACGCTGAGGCACAGCAGGCAGGTCGGGGCGACGTATTGCAGCAGGCCGAGGGTCGTCAGCCGCAGGCGCACCGCCGCGGCGGCGAACCAGATCAGCGGCAGCGCCGTGGTGAGCCCGGTGAGCATCAGCAGTGCGAGGTTCTTCGGCTCGGCCGGCAGGAACGGCTCGGGCGAGAGGATCAGCCACGCGACGGCCGCCGGCAGGAGCAGCAGCGTCTCGGTCAGGAACCCGACCAGGGCATCGACCCCGACGATCTTTCGGACCAGCCCGTAGAGGGCGAAGCTCACCGCCAGGGAGAGCGACAGGATCGGTAATTCGCCGGCCCAGACCACCGCCACGGCGACGCCCGCGGCCGCGATCCCTACCGCGACCGCCTGCAGGGGCCGCAGCCGCTCGCCGAGCACGATGCGCCCGAAGGCAACGCTCACCAGCGGGTTGATGTAATAGCCGAGGCTGGCGTCGAGCAGGTGTCCGCGGTCGATCGCGTAGAGGTACAGCAGCCAGTTGATCCCGATCATCACGGCCGAGACCGCCAGCAGGGCGTGGCGCGGGCGCAGGGGCAACGGCAGATGGAGCCGCTTGCGCGCGGCGAGCGCCAGGGCCAGCGCCCCCGCGAACAGGCTCGACCAGACGATCCGCTCGGCCAGGATGTGGTTCGGGCTGAAGGCCCCGAGCATCCGGAAATGCACCGGGACCAGCAGGCCCCAGCTCAGATAGGCGGCGAGCGCGTAGACGAGGCCCACGTCAGTCTTCCCGGTCGACCCGCCATGCGACCCGAGTGGGCGGACGGCCCGGGGGCTTTACGCCCGACCGGCCGCGCGCGACAGGGGGGGACGGCGCAAGTCTGTCCTCCCCGGCCGCTGCGCGGCCCGCGTCTGGCTCAGGCGGCCCGGATCGTCGACAGGAACCGGTCGACCTCGCCGCTCAGGTGCTCGGACTGGCGCGACAGCTCCGAGGCGGCGCCCAGAACCTGGTCCGCAGCCCGGCCGGTTTCCGCCGCCGCCGAGGCTACGCCGGCGATGTTGCTGGTCACCTCGCCGGTGCCCTGCGCCGCCTGCCCGACATTGCGCACGATCTCCTGCGTGGCCGCGCCCTGCTCCTCGACCGCGGCGGCGATCGAGGTCGCCACCGACTCGATCTCCTTGATGCGCGCGGTGATGCCCGCGATCACCGCGACGGCCGCGCCGGTGGATTTCTGGATCTGGCCGATCTGGCCGGCGACCTCCTCGGTCGCCCGGGCGGTCTGGTTGGCGAGTTCCTTGACCTCGGACGCGACCACGGCGAAGCCGCGACCGGCCTCGCCGGCCCGGGCGGCCTCGATCGTGGCGTTCAGCGCCAGCAGGTTGGTCTGGGCGGCGATGTCGGTGATCAGCCGGACCACGTCGCCGACCTTGGCGGCGGCGCCGCTCAGCTCCTGGACCAGGGTCGCGGTCTGGTCGGCCTCGGCCACGGCGCCCTGGGCGAGCTTGGCCGAGCCGTCGACCTGGCGGCCGATCTCCTGGACCGACGAGCCGAGTTCCTCGGCCGCGCTTGCCACCGTGTTGACGTTGGAGGCGGCCTCCTCGGCCGCGGCCGCCACGGTGGTGGATTGGCTGGCGGTCTGGGTCGCGGTGGCGGTCATCGCCTGGGCGGTCGCCTGCAGCTCGGTGGCCGCGGACGAGACCAGGCCGATGATCCGGCCGACCGTGCCCTGGAAGCCATCGGCCAGTTCCAGCATGGCCTTGCGGCGCGCCTCCGCGGCGGCCTCGTCGGCGACGCGGCGGATCTCGGCCTGCTCGGCGGCCTTCTGGGCGACCAGCGCCTTGATGCCTTCCACGGCGCGGCCGATCAGGCCGATCTCGTCGCCGCGCCGGGCCTCGGGGATCTCGGCATCGATCTCCCCGCTCGCCATGCGCCGCAGCACGGCGGTCAAGCGGCCGATCGGGCGCGTGACGCCGTAGACCACGACCAGCATGCCGCCGATCATGCCCAAGGCGATGCCGAGGAGCGAGATGGTCAACAGCACGGTGCGCGTCCCGGCGGTCTCGGCGGTCAGCGCGTCGGACCGTTTCTGCAGCGAGACATCCATGTCGTCCACGAGCGTGCGGGCGGATTCAGTCATCTCCGCCTGGACGCCGTCCGCGATCCGGCGCGCCAGCGACAGGGCCTCGTCGGCCTTGGCCTTGTCGGCCAGGTCGCGCAGATCGCAGAGGGCCCGATTATAGGCGTCGAAATGCCCGGCGATCTGCTCGATGCGGTCCCGGAACGCGGGCGCTTCGCGGCGAGCGCCGTCGATCAATTTCGCGGCCTCGGCGGCCAGGGTGTCGAGACCGCGGCCGACGCGGCTTCCGTCTGCGGTGCCGGCTTCGGATGCGGTGCGCAGGGCGGCGTAGCCGAGCTGCGCCACGACACGGTTCAGGCGCGAGACCTTGACGACCGCCTTCGATTCCTTATCAAGCAAAAGTGAGTATGACGCGTCGATCGCGACAATCTTCTGCGACGTGTACCATGCGCATCCGAAGAAGATTGCGCTCATGAGAGTAATAACTGCGAAAAGCTTCGACGGAATACTTAACTTCGACATCAGTTGCATGACGGCCCCGCTCGGCACGATACCCTTCGAGCCAAAGTGACCTATGTTGATTTCTGCTGCCGGCGGCAAGTAATATCATCGAACGATCAAGCCGGCGGCAGGATTGCCGAAGGGCCGGTTTCAATCTTTATCGATTAAATTTCATCTCGAACATTTATTTTGCCGCCTCACATGGCGCGCAATTGAAACAGAAAAAGCATTTTAATGCTGATTGTAGGAGTCGTAATCTGGTGGGGTCCGCTCACCGTCTCCGATCAGGGCGCGATCCAGCCGCCGGTCCAGTTGCCCTGCCCCCGCGTCCAGGCCGCCCGGCGATGGCCGCGGCGGTCGAGATAGAGGAAGTCGAGGCGCGTGGCCCGCACCCTGACGGCCGCAAAATGCGGGCGCCCGAGGGACGCCGCCGCATCCTCGTCCGGCAGCGTGTAGGCGCCGCCCGCGGGCAGAGCCGTCCCGGGTGCGGGGTCGGCGCCGTAGCAGACCCGGCTCATCGCCCGGGAGCCGGCCCAGGCGGTCTCGGCGACGGCGTCGTCCGTGTGGAGCGTGGCCCGGCCCTCGATCCGGATCTGGATCTTGCTCGCCTCGTCGTAGGCGGCGAGCGCGCAGGCCGGGTTCGCCAGGATCTCGGCGGCCTTGTCGGAGCGGCGGTCGCAATGGAACCGGAGGGTGCCGGATTCGCTGTCGGCTTCGCGCAGCACCACCGTGCGCAGCCGCGGGCCGTCGGGCCCGACGGTCGCCAGCGCCGGCAGGTGGAAACCGCTGCGGCCTTGCGCGGCACCCTCCGCCAGAAGCCGCCACAGTTCGGCGAAGGTCGCGTCGAGATCGTCGTAGAAATCCGGCAGGGGGGCGCGGGTCATGCGGGATCCCGCTGGCGTCGCCGGCGCTCGCGGAAGATCAGCGCGAGGTTGCGCAGGTAGATGCCGGTGGACAGGCCCTGGCCGATGATGATCACCGGCTCCCGGCGGACGAACCCGTAGACCAGGGTCATCAGTCCACCCAGGATCGACAGGAACCAGAACGAGAGCGGCATCACGCTCCGGCCGGCGCGCTCGCTGGCGATCCATTGCAGGATGAAGCGCGAGCCGAACACCATCTGGGCGACGATGCCGAACACCACCCAGAAATCGAGCCGGGTGACGAACACGTCGTAGAAATAGTCCGGCAGGTCGTGGGCCAGCTGGATCAGCATCGGGCGTCCTGGTCTGCCGGCGCGGGGAGTTCGTGCGGCTGCGGGTCGGCCCGCTTGCGCCGGATCAGCCACCAGACCCCGGCGAGGTCGAGGAGCCCGACCCAGAGCCGGTCGAACAGGCCGTAATTCGAGACGCCGGTGAGCCGGGGCCGGTCGATCACGTCGTGGTGGACCACCAAAAACCCCTCGCGCACCACCAGGGCCGGCATGAACCGATGGAGGGCGTCGAAATAGGGCAGCCGGAGATAGACGGCGCGGCGGAACACCTTCAGGCCGCAGCCGGTGTCCCGGGTGGCGTCCTTCAGGATGCGCCCGCGCACGCCGTTTGCGATGCGCGATTGCAGCATCTTGAAGCGCCCGTCCTTGCGGCCGCGCCGCTGCCCCTGGGCTAGGCCGGCCCGTTCACCGCCCGCCTCCAGGGCGGCGAGCAGGGCCGGGATGAAGGCCGGGTCGTTCTGGCCGTCGCCGTCCAGCGTCGCGATGACCGGCGCCCGGGCCGCCAGGACGCCGCTGCGCACCGCCGCCGACTGGCCGCCGCTGCGCGCGTGCCGCACCACCCGCATCCAGGGCCGGCCGGCGCGCGCCGCCGCCAGGCTGTCCGGCGTGCCGTCGGTGGAGCCGTCATCGACGTAGATCAGCTCGAAGCCGAGCGGCGCGCAGGCCGCCTCGATCTCGGCCACCAGGGGGGCAATGTTGCCGGCCTCGTTCTTCACGGGCACGACGACGCTGAGGGTCGGCGCGCCGCTCACGGGGCCACCGCGTAGGCGGTCACGAAGACCCGCCGGCCGGTATTGAGGTTGAAGCCCTCGACCTCGGCGAGCGGCGCCGGCGCCCCCCGCGCCACCGGCCAGGCGGCGTTGAAGTCGTCGCGGTCGCGGGCCTCCACGAACAGCAGCCGGCAGCCGCCCGCCTCCAGGAACTGCTTGGCCGCGGCCCCGTCCGGCGGCAGGGCGAGATCGGTGCCGGTGAGGAAGACGAGGCTCGGCTCCCGGTAGCCGAGGCTCGCGACCTGCGGGTTCGGGCAGGTCATCCGGTCGCGCAGGGCGGCCAGCCGCGGCGAGACCTTCAGGGTCGGCAGGGACCGCTGCGCCACGCCCAGCACCGCCGGCCCGAGCAGGCAGGACGCGAAGATGCCGAGCACGAGGGCGCGCTCGGGCCTGCCGCCCGCGAAGGCCATCCAGGCCAGGACCGCCACCGCGCAGGCCGCGGCGAGCAGCGGCAGCGCCGCCCAGGGGAGCGTGTGGCTGTCGAGGCGCCAGCCCGCGAGGCACAGGCCGAGCGTCAGCCCGATGGGGATCGCCGGCACCAGCAGGGCGGTCGCCCGCGCCCCGCGCAGCCGCGGGTCGAGCGCCCCGCGCGACAGGGCCAGGACGGTGAGGATGGCAAGCCACGGCATCAGCGGCAGGACGTAATGGGGCAGCTTGGTCGGCACCGCCTCGAAGATCAGCCAGGCCGGCAGCACGGCGGCGATCAGGAACGCGACGGCGGGCTCGCGCCGGGCGCGCCAGGCGAGCGGAAGGCCCATCGCCGCGAAGGCCGCCCCCGGCCAGAAGGTCGCGAAGAAGGCGAGGGCGTAGGCCCCGGGGGGAGCCCAATGCCGCTCGGCGCCGCCGCCGACCTTGGCCAGCATGTCGTGACCCACCGCCTCCGCGTAGAAGGCGCCGCCGCTCTTCCAGGCGATGGCCGCGAACCACGGCGCCACCAGCAGCAGCGTGAGGGCGAGGCCCGCCGCGGGCCTCAGGGCGAGCAGCCAGCGGCCCGAACGCGTCACCACCGACAAGATCAGGGCTGGCAGGACGACGAACAGCGGCACCATGGGTCCCTTGATGAGGATGCCGAGCGCCATCCCGAGCCAGAAGGCCGGGAACACGGCACGGCCCACGGTTCCCCCGGCCCGGGACGCCAGCCAGACCCGCGCGAGCGCCCCGAGGCTGGCGGTGGCGCAGGCGGCCAGCAGCGCGTCGGTCTTGGCGAGATGCGCCTCGGCGGTAAGCATCAGGCTGGCGCCGTACAGGGCGGCGGCCAGCAGAGCGAGCCTGCGCGGCAGGAACGCCAGGGCCGCCCAGTAGGCGAGCAGCACCGAGGCCGTGGCGCCGATCAGCGACGGGATCCGGTACAGGGCGATCTGCCGACGCGCATCGGGGACGCCCAGCGCCTCCCCGGCCGCCACCGCGGCGGCCTGCGCCCAGTAGATCCCGACCGGCTTCTTGTGCCGGGCCTCCCCCTGGAAGCGGATGTCGACCAGGTCGCCGCTCTCCAGCATCTGCTTGGAGGCCTGGGCGAAGCGCGGCTCGTCCCGGTCCATCGGCTGCAGGGAGATCTGGCCGGGCAGGAACAGCAGCAGGCAGAGCGCCAGCAGGGCGGCCGCAACCCGGGCATGGGTGAGGCTCAGCGCGTCGAGGCCGCGGCCGATCCGATCGACAGAAGCGAGGTGCGGGACGCCGTCGGCGGAGAGGCTCGTGCTCATGCCCGGCCGGTCAATCAGGATCGGACGGTCAGGTCAAATGCTCCGTCACCCATCCGTCATCGCGCGCGGCTGCGGGCGCCGTCAGAATGCCGCCCGCAGCCGCGCGAAGCCGGCATCGAGATCGGCCTGGAGGTCGGCGATGTCCTCCAGCCCGATATGGAAGCGCAGGGCCGGGCCGCCCGGGGCCCATTGGGTGGCGGTCCGGTAGCCGGCGCAGTCGAACGGGATCACCAGGCTCTCGAAGCCGCCCCAGGAGAAGCCCATCCCGAACAGCTCCAGCCCGTCCAGCATCGCGGCCACCGCCGCCTCGGGCACCGGCTTGAGGATCACCCCGAACAGCCCCGAGGCGCCGGCGAAGTCGCGCTTCCAGATCGCGTGGCCGGGATCCTCCGGCAGGCCGGGATGCAGCACCCGCAGCACCTCCGGCCGCGCCTGGAACCACCGGGCCATCTCCAGCCCGGCGCGGCCGTGCTCGCGCAGGCGCAGCGCCATCGTGCGCATGCCCCGGAGCGCCAGGAAGATGTCCTCGGCCCCGGCGCAGGGCGCGAAATGGTCGAAGGTGCGCCGCACCGCCGGGAAATAGGCCGCGTTGGCGGAGGTGAGGCCGATCAGCAGGTCGGACCCGCCGCTCAGATACTTGGTCCCGGCCTCGACCGCGATATCGACTCCGCGTTCGTGGGGCGGGAACAGCAGGGGCGTCGCCCAGGTGTTGTCCATGATCACGCAGGCGCCCCTCGCATGGGCGACCTCGGCGATCGCCGGCACGTCCTGCATCTCGAAGCTTTGCGAGCCGGGCGCCTCGACCAGGACCGCCTTGGTGTTGGGGCGCATCAACTCGGCGATGCCGGCCCCCACGGTCGGGTCGTAATAGGTGACCGCGACCCCGAACCGGGCCAGGACGCCGTCGCAGAACTGCCGGGTCGGGCGATAGGCCGAATCCGTCACCAGCAGATGGTCGCCGGCCGAGACCGCGGCCATCAGCGCGACGGTCAGCGCCGACAGCCCCGAGGGCGTCACCACGGTGCCGGCGGCACCGGCGAGTTCCGTCCAGGCGTCGGTCAGCGAGTCCATCGTCGGCGTCGCCGAGGTGCCGTAATTGTAGCGCCCACGCCGGTTCTTGATCGCGTCGTAGGTCGGGTAGAGCACGGTCGAACCGCGATAGATCGGCGTGTTGACGAAGCCGTGCTGCGCGCCCGGATCCCGGCCGGCATGGACGAGGCGCGTCGCCGCCCCGAATGTCTGCTTCGATTCGGGCTTGGGCGTCAGGGACATTGTGGCTCGACGATCGCGTTGCGCTGCGACGCACGAAGCCCGCCGGCCCGGGCGAGGTCAAGCCTGAGGGTTGATTGAGGGGGGTTCTTGAGGGCGACGGTGGGCTGCCAAACCCGCTCGGTCATTCCGGGGCGCCACAGGCGAGCCCGGAATCCAGAGGCGCCGACAGCGCAAGGTCCTGAACTGACAGAGCTTCTGGATCCCGGGCTCCGCTGCACGGCCCCGGGATGACGTGGAGGATGACGGGAGTCGATGCGCGCCTTCCGCTACGGTTCACCGCTCACGGCGTCTCGGGCGGATCGGAGACCACGGCCTCCTCGTAAGCTTGCATCCAGGCGGCGTGCTCTTCGGAGCCCTCCGCATAGGGGCATTCGCTCACGGGCTTACCGTAGAGACGGGCGTTGCGGCCCTGGATGAACGGGCTGTCGCTCGCGGTCGCCTGGACGTTCGTCAATATCGCCTCCCGAAGACTGGCTCCCGGCCCGCAAATTTGGGGTGGGCTTCGTTAACGGGCCGGCGGGTAATCTGTTGCCGTCTCAAGTCGCGTTCCGGGTCGTCTGCGTGCCTATCCTGCGTTCTTTCTTCGGCGGCATCCTCGTCCTGGTCTCGACGGCGATCGTCGCCCTCGTCAGTGCCGACCGGCTTGCCCATCTGGCGCCGCCCGCGACGGTGCGGGCTGCCCAGGCCGAACCCTCGGCGACCGGGTCGCTTCCCGCCCCGGTGAAGGCTGCGCCGGCGCCCAAGCCGATCGTGCCCACCATCCCCAACGGCTTCGACACCGAGCGGCTCAACGCCCTGATGCGCGGCGACCCGATCCTGCCCCGGCGCTGACCGGAGCGCTTGCCGCCGCAGTGGATGCCGGTTCGGCGTAAGCGAACGCGTAGAACCAGCTCCAGGCGTCTCAGGGCTCCGCCCCGAACCCCGCCAAAGGGCTCGCCCTTTGGGAACCCGTTACCGGGCGGTGCGGAACACCTGCAGGTCGAGGTCGCGGACCTTCTTGCGCAGGGTGTTGCGGTTGACGCCGAGCAGCTCGGCGGCGCGGATCTGGTTGCCCCGCGTGGCGGCGAGCGCCGCGCCGATCAGTGGGCCTTCGATCTCGCGCAGGATCCGGTGATAGAGCCCGGGCGGCGGCAACGTGTCCCGGTAGCCCGAAAAGTAATCCGACAGGTGGCGCTCCACGGCGCTCGACAGGGTCTCGGATTCGCCGGTGGCCTTGCGGGCGCTGCCGTTGGCCGAGGCCGGGGCGGCGAGCGGCAAAGTGTCGAGCTCAGCCTCGATCACCGGCCCGGTGATCGTCTCTTGCGGATAGAGCGCGGCGAGCCGCCGGACCAGGTTCTCCAACTCGCGGACGTTGCCCGGCCAGCGGTAGCGCTTGAGCCGCTCCATGGCGTCGCCGTCCAGCGTCTTGCGGGTCAGGCCTTCGCGCTCGACCAACACGAAGAAGTGGCGGATCAGGTCCGGCACATCCTCCGACCGCTCGCGCAGGGCCGGCAGCCGCAGCGGCACCACGTTCAGCCGGAAGAACAGATCCTCGCGGAAGATGCCCTGCTGGATCGAGATCCGCAGGTCCTTGTTGGTCGCCGCGATGATCCGGACGTTGGTCTTGATCGGCACACGGCCGCCGACCGTGGTGTACTCGCCCTGCTGGAGCACGCGCAGGAGCCGGGTCTGGGCCTCCATCGGCATGTCGCCGATCTCGTCGAGGAACAGCGTGCCGCCCTCGGCCTGCTCGAACCGGCCGGCCGAGCGCTGGAGCGCGCCGGTGAAGGCGCCCTTCTCGTGGCCGAACAGCTCGGACTCGATCAGGTCGCGCGGGATCGCGGCCATGTTGACCGGCACGAACGGGCCGGTGCGGCGGCGGCCGTAATCGTGCAGCGCCCGGGCGACCAGCTCCTTGCCGGTGCCGGACTCGCCGGTAATCATCACGGTAAGGTCGGTGGGCATCAGCCGGGCGAGCGCCCGGTAGATCTCCTGCATGGCGGGCGAGCGCCCGACCAGCGGGATGTCCTCGTTCTCCGGCGGCGCGCCGGCCGGCGCGGTGCCACGCGGGCGTGACAGCGCGCGGCCGACGATGGCGATCAGCTCCTTCAGGTCGAAGGGCTTGGGCAGGTACTCGTAGGCGCCCCGCTCGGAGGCGCGGATCGCGGTCATGAAGGTGTTCTGCGCGCTCATGACGATGATCGGCAGTTCCGGCCGCACGCGCTTGATGCGCGGCAGCAGGTCGAACACGTTCTCGTCGGGCATCACCACGTCGGTGATGACCAGGTCGCCCTCGCCCTGCGCGACCCAGCGCCAGAGGGTGGCGCAATTGCCCGTCGAGCGGACTTCGTAGCCCGCCCGGGACAGTGCCTGGTTCAGCACCGTGCGGATGGCGGCGTCGTCGTCGGCGACGATGATGTGGCCGTTCGGCATGATTCTCTTACTCAGACCTCCGGCCGGGCGGCCGAAACACAAGGCGACATCACGGATCGACCGCCGATTCGCGCCCGTCGCGGGCGCTGGACATCGGCAGGAGGATGCGGAACGTCGTACGGCGGGGGGCGGGATCGCACTCGACGATGCCTCCGTGGTCGCCGACGATCTTGGCGACCAATGCAAGTCCGAGGCCGGATCCCTGCGCCTTGGTGGTCACGAATGGGTCGAACAGGTCGGGCAGCAGGTCGGCGGAGATGCCCGGCCCATTGTCACGGATCGCGACCTCGATCGGCAGGCTGACCCGCTCGCGCGAGCCCGGCACCTGCAGGCGCAGGCCGGTGCGGAAGGCGGTGGACAGGGTAATCTCGCCCTCGACCGCATCCGGGCCGATCGCCTCGGCGGCGTTCTTCACGAGGTTCAGGATCACCTGGATCAGCTGGTCGCGGCTGCCGAGCACCGGCGGCAGCGACGGATCGTAGGTCTCGACGAAGCGGATATGACGCGCGAACCCCGATTGGGCCGAGCGCTTCACCTGGTCGAGGACCCCGTGGACGTTGACGGCGCCGCGATCGGCCGGGCGCTCGTCGCCGAACAGCTCCATCCGCTCGACAATCCGCACGATCCGGTCGGATTCGTCGCAGATCAGCCGGGTGAGCATCCGGTCCTCCTCGGCGCCGGTGCTCTCCAAGAGCTGCGCGGCGCCGCGGATGCCGGCCAGCGGGTTCTTGATCTCGTGGGCCAGCATCGCGCCGAGGGCCACCATCGAGCGGGCGGCGCCGCGATGGGTGAGCTGGCGGTTCATCTTGTCCGCGATGGTGCGCTCCTGCAGCATCATCACCACGGCATCGTCGTCGTCGGCCAAGGGCGTGGCGAAGACGTCGACGCTTCGCTCCAGCCCGAGGCGGGGCTGGGTCAGCTCGACCCGGTACTCGCTGACGCTGGCCCGCCGCCGCCGGACCTCGGCCACGAGCGCGATGATCGGCGAGGCGAACGGGATGATGTCGCGCAGGCGGCGGCGCTGCATCAGGCGCGCGGAATAGTCGAAGAACGCCTCCGCGGCGTGGTTGCAGTGGAGGATGCGCTCGTCACCGCCGATGGTCAGGACCGGCAGCGGCAGGGCGTTGAGCACGGCCTCTCCGGCCGGGTCGCGCCGGCCGCCCGACGCCTCGGGACGCAGATCCTGCGGAAAGCCGTCGTCGCTCACGCGGCCTCCCGAACCAGATCGGCCTGCCCGAAAGCGCGGGCCAGCAGCGCCAGCGCCACCTCCGGATCGGTGGTGGTGAGGAGCGCGGTGCGCTCGGCCGGCTCCAGCGCGCCGCCGGCCTCGGCATAGGCGGCCAAATGCTTGCGGGCATGGCGCACGCCCATATGGCGGCCGTAGAGCGCGAGCAGCCCGTCATAATGCGCGGCCGCCATCGCGGCCTGCTCGGCCGGCGACGGCGTCTCCGCGGGACGGCCGGCGAGCGCCGCAGCCACCTGCCCGACCAGCCAGGGCCGGCCGGTGGCGGCGCGCCCGATCATCACCCCGGCGGCGCCGGAGGCGGCGAGGCACGCTCGGGCGCTGGCGAGGTCGACCACGTCGCCGTTGGCGATCACCGGAATCGAGACCGCGTCGACCACGGGGCGGATCGCGGCCCAATCGGCCACGCCCTTGTAGAATTGCTGCCGGGTCCGCCCGTGGACGGTGACGGCGTTGAGCCCGAGCCGCTCGGCCCGGGTGGCGAGATCGACGGCGTTGCGGGTGGCGTCGTCCCAGCCCAGCCGCACCTTGACGGTGACCGGCACCGACACCGCCCCGCGCACGGCCGCGAGCAGGCGCGTCGCGTGGTCGAGGTCCCGCATCAGGGCCGAGCCCGAGGCGATCCCGGTGACGATCTTGGCCGGGCAGCCCATGTTCACGTCGATCACGTCGGCGCCCCCGGCCTCGGCGAGCCGCGCGGCCTCGGCCATCGGCTCGGCCTCGCAGCCGGCGAGCTGGACCACGTGCAGGTCGACCCCGGAGCCCTCCGCCCGCAGGGTCGCCTCGCCGGCGCCGCGGGCGAATTCGCGCGCCGCCACCATCTCGGACACCACCGCGTCGGCGCCGCAGCGCCGGGCGATCCTGCGCATGTGCAGGTCGGTGACGCCGGACAGGGGCGCGAGCAGGCAGAGCGGAACGGGAGAATCGCCCCCGCCGGCCGGTCGTCCGTCGCGCAGCGCGCTTAAATAATGATCAGTCGCCATTCTGCACAACAATGAGGCAAGTGCGGTCCGCTGGCAAGCGGGGGCAGCGCGTTGATTTCGCGCCCTCCCCCGCTTAAACGACGCTCATCCTCACCGGCAGAGGTCCGGCAGCACGGCTGGCCCGCGCGCCCGCTGCCGTCCTCTTCCCGGTTTCGACGAGTTCGCCGCCCATGCCCGCCACCGGCACGCCTGCCACCGGACCCGTGGATACGGGGTCTGGCGTCGCCGCCGTGGTGGTCGCGGCCGGCCGCGGCATCCGCATCGGCGGCGGCACCCCCAAGCAGTACCGCCGGGTCGGCGGCCAGGCGGTCCTGACCCGCACGCTCGCCGCCCTCGCTGCCCAGGACGCGATCGACCGGATCCAGCCGGTGATCGCCGCCGACGCGGCCGCGTTTTTTCTCAGCTGCCTGGACGAGCTCGCGCCTGAGCACCGCGAAAAGATCGGCGCACCGGTCGAGGGCGGCGCCACCCGCCAGCTCTCGGTGCGCGCCGGCCTCGAGGCCTTGGCATCCGGCGACGCGCCGGAGATCGTGCTCGTGCACGATGCCGCCCGCCCCTATGTCGACGCCGCCCTGATCGCCCGGGCGATCGCGGCCGGGCGCGACCATGGCGCCGCGGTGCCGGGCGTGCCGGTCACCGATACAGTCAAGCGCGTCGCCGAGATCGCCCCCGGCATCGGCCGGGTGCACGAGACCCCGCCCCGGGAGCATCTGCGCGCGGTGCAGACCCCCCAGGCCTTCGCCTTCGCGCCGCTGCTCGGCGCCCATCGCGACGCGGCCGCGCAAGGCCTCGACGGCTTCACCGATGACGGGGCGCTCGCCGAATGGGCGGGCTTGCCCGTGGTGGTGTTCGTCGGCGACATCGCCAACCGCAAGATCACCCAGCCCGCCGACCTGATCGAGGCGGACCGGGCCTTCGCGTCCGATCCATCCGAAATGCCAGCGCCCGGAGCCCGCGCCATGACCGCCTACGTCACCCGCCTCGGCACCGGCTTCGACGTCCACGCCTTCACCACCGGCGACCATGTCTGGCTCGGCGGCATCAAGATTCCGGCCGACCGCGGCGTGCTCGCCCATTCCGACGGCGACGTGGCGCTGCACGCGCTCACCGACGCGCTGCTCGGCGCCATCGCGGACGGCGATATCGGCACCCACTTCCCGCCCTCCGACGAGCGCTGGCGCGGCGCCTCCTCCGACCAGTTCCTGGCCCATGCCTGCGGGCTGGTCCGGGCCCGGGGCGGCCGGATCGACCATCTCGACATCACCGTGCTGGCCGAGGCGCCGCGGATCGGCCAGCACCGGGAGGCGATCCGGGCGCGCATCGCCGAGATCGCCGGCGTGCCGCTGACCGCCGTGTCGATCAAGGCGACGACCACGGAAAAGCTCGGCTTCGTCGGTCGCGCCGAAGGCCTCGCCGCCCAGGCCGCCGCCACGATCCGCCTCCCCGAAGAGGCCGGCCCCGCCCTCGATGCGGAGGCCGAGACCGCGATGCGGCAGGGGTGAGGGGCGCGGGCGCCTTTCCTTCCCGTTCTCGGGAGGGGGGCGACGATCGCCGACCCTGCCGCGACGGCGTGATCAGAAAAGGCGATCGGTCAATTAGCTACGCCGGCTGACGCACGACATCGGGTCTATCCCACCCCTGCCCTCATCCTGAGGTGCGAGCGCAGCGAGCCCCGCAGGAGCCCTCCAGGGAGCGCGCGGCCGGCTGGAGGGCTCCTTCGAGGCCTCCGCTTCGCTACGGCACCTCAGGATGAGGGGATCGGTTGGATCGGCGCCCATCATGGCGTGAGCACCCCCGTCGGAGGTCACGAACGCACCGTTCGATGACAGCCGCTCCATCCCAAAAAAAGAATCACGCCGTCCGCAGCAGCAGCGCGATCGCCGCGATGGCGAGCACGGCCATCGTTAGCAGGATGCCGCCGCCCCGGCAGCCGAACTGGCGGGGGGAGTTGGGCGCGGCGAACATGCCGATCGGGTGCAGGATGCGGCCGACCAGCAGGGCGATCAGCAGACCCTGGACGAGGCCGTGGCTGCCGCCGCCGGCTTCCAGCAGGCCGACCAGGATCAGCGCCAGCGGGACATACTCAGAAAAATTGGCGTGCGAGCGGACCCGCTTGAGCATGGATTCGTCGCCGCCGTCGCCGAACAGGACGTTGCCGGAGACGCGGGAACCCATCACCCAGCCGGACAGGCCGAGATACACCAGGGCGAGCAGCGCGGCGTAGAAGGCCGTGGTCGCGGGGAAGATCATCGGGGTCGGGGTCTCCTGTCGGGGCGCCGGTCCTTGAGCCGCGGCCGGGCTTGGGTCACAACACGAGATAGGGCGCTCCGGCCCAGGGCGAGCCTCGCGCATGATCGACGACACGGAGCTTCTCGACCGCGCCGCGGCGCTGGTCGCCGCCTATGCCGAGGCCGGACGCACCATCGTTACGGCCGAATCCTGCACCGGCGGGCTGGTGGCGGGGCTGCTCACCGCGGTGCCGGGCTCCTCTGCGGTGGTGGAGCGCGGCTACGTCACCTACTCGAACGAAGCCAAGGCGGAGGCGATCGGGGTGCCGATGGACCTGATCCGCCGGCACGGCGCCGTCAGCGAGGAGGTCGGCCGGGCGATGGCCTGCGGGGCGCTGGCCGCCTCGCGCGCCACGGTCGCGGTGGCGATCACCGGCATCGCCGGCCCCGGCGGCGGCAGCGCCGAGAAGCCGGTCGGGCTGGTCCATTTCGGGCTCGCCCTGCGCCAGGGCGGGCGCCGTCACTTGGAGCGACGCTACGGCGACCTCGGCCGCGGCGCGATCCGTCGCGCGGCGGTCGCGGACGCGCTCGGCCTGCTCGAAGGGGCGCTCGTCGACTGATCAGGTGCGGAGGGCTCGATGGACGGCCTGAAGACCCAGCTCTGCATCGTCGGCGGCGGCCCGGCCGGGATGATGGCCGGCCTGCTCTTCGCCCGGGCCGGGATCGCCGTCACGGTGCTGGAGAAGCACGCCGATTTCCTGCGCGACTTCCGTGGAGACACGATCCACCCCTCCACCCTCGACCTGATGGACGAGCTCGGCCTCGCCGAGCGCTTCCGCGCCCTGCCCCAGCGGCGGGTCGAGACCTTCTCGGGCGTCGTGAACGACCGGAGCTACCGGGTCGCGGATTTCAGCCGCCTGCCGACCCGCAACCGCTTCCTGTCCTTCATGCCGCAATGGGACTTTTTGGATTTTTTGGCCGGTGAGGCGGGGCGTTATACGGGTTTCCGGCTGATCCGCCGGACCGAGGCCCGCGCCCTCGTCGAAGACGCGGGCCGGGTCGTGGGCGTGCGGGCCGAGGGGCCGGACGGGCCGGTGGAGATCCGGGCCGACCTCGTGCTCTGTGCCGACGGCCGCCATTCGCGGATGCGCGCGCGCGCCGGCTTCACGCCCCGGGCCTTCGGGGCGCCGATCGACGTGCTGTGGTTCCGCCTGCCGCGCCGGGACGGCGACCCGGAGGCGGCGGCCGGGCGGTTCGGGCCGGGGCGCATCCTGATCACGCTGGACCGGGGCGACGCCTGGCAATGCGCCTACGTGGTCCCGAAGGGCGGCGACGCGGCGCTCCGCGCCAAGGGGCTGCCGGCCTTCCGGGCGACGGTGGCCGAGATCGCGCCGTTCCTGGCCGACCGCACCGAATCCATCGCCGATTGGGATGCGGTGAAGCTCCTCACCGTGACCGTCGATCGGCTGGCGCGCTGGCATCGCCCCGGCCTGCTCTGCATCGGCGACGCCGCCCACGCCATGTCGCCGGTGGGCGGGGTCGGCATCAACCTGGCGATCCAGGACGCGGTGGCGGCGGCCAACATCCTGGCCGAGCCCCTGCGGGCGGGGCGCGTGACCGAGGCCGACCTCGCCCGCGTCCAGGCCCGGCGGATGTTCCCGGTCCGGGCGACCCAGATCCTGCAGCGGGTGATCCAGGCCCGGGTGATCGCCACCGCGCTCAAGGCCGACGCCCCGTTCCGGGCGCCCCTGGCCCTACGCATCCTTGATCGGCTGCCGTTCCTCCAGGCACTGCCCGCCCGGATGATCGGGATGGGCGTGCGGCCGGAGCATGTCACCGCTCCGGCCCGGGCCTGATCGCGCACCCCGCCGCGCGGCGCTACAGCAGGCGCCAGTCGGCCAGGCGGCCGTTCACGAAGACCAGCTCCAGCTTGTTGCCGGCGCCCCGGGCCTTGGCGGACGAGGCCGCGGAGGCGGCGGCGATGATCTCGGCGCCGTTGGCCGCGCCGCCGGCACGGTAGAGCGCCTCGCCCGCCGACGAACTCAGCGGGGTCAGGGACGCGATGGCGCCCAGCGTTTCGCCGACCCTACCCTTGACCGCCTCGGGCCGGATATAGGTCATGCCGCTGTGATCCCCCAACGGGGAGGCGACGTTGTCCCGGCTCGCCGGAGGGCCGTACAGCGCCAGCACCTGACCGACCGTGGTGCGCCTGACCTTGAGATGGGCGTGGATGAAGGACGGGCTGAAGCGGTCCTCGGCCAGGGCCACCGGTGCGGCGCTGGCACCGGCCGCCGGGGCCGCCCCCGAAGCCGTGCCGGTGCTGTTGCAGGCCGTCAGCGTGATTCGGGGCAGCCGTCACCAGAGGAATGGCGAGCACCGCCTTCCTGTACGTCATGATCAATTCCGGAAAGTGTCGGTAAAACAACGGAATCAATTGGATTCCGGTGCATTTTGCTGGCACGCTCCCGGACGCTGTAAGGCTGAGTGCCGCGACAGCGCTGTCCTGTGGACGACTTGCAGGCGGCCGTGGTTTTATCGCGCGATATAGAGAGCTTGAAGGCAAGGCATTCGCGGATGCTGTCCTTCCGCACCTGCGCCACAAGCTGTGCAATATCGGTGCGGCGCCGGCGGTGAGGCCGCAACGTTGTCAACTCGGTCACCCAACCGGGGCGATGAGAGGCTTATCTCGGGCGAGGCGACCGGTTGTCGGGCGGATCCCTTCGGGACTGTTCCCGTCCTTGCGAGCGCAGCGAGGCAACCCAGGGAAGCGCCACGGCCCGGGATCGCACGCGGCCCCGGGGTCACCTCGCTGCGCACGCGATGACGGACGCGTTCGACCGGAAGCTCCCCTCAGGCGGTGCCGTACATCCGGTCCGCCCGTCCCTCGAAGGCGTCGGTGAACTTGCGGAAGGCGCGGTCGAACATCGTGCCCATCAGGAGGCCGAGGGTCCGGCTCTTGAACTCGTAGGTGATGAAGAAGTCGATCGCGCAGCCGCCGTCCGGCGCCTCCTTGAACAGCCAGCGGTTCTCCAGATGGCGGAACGGGCCGTCGATATACTCGGCCACGATCTTGCGGTTGTCCGGATCCAGGCTGACCCGGGTGGTGAAGCGCTCGCGGATCGCCTTGTAGCCGACGCCCATCTCGGCGATCAGCACCTGCCCGCCCTCCGGCATGTCCTGGCGGCGGATCACCCGCAGGGATTCGCACAGCGGCAGGAACTCGGGATAGCGCTCCACATCGGCCACGAGATCGTACATCTGCTGCGGCGAATGCCGCACCGCACGGGTAACCCGGAAAGACGGCATCGGTGTCGGGACTTTCTCAGGCCGAGAGTGCGGGCGACAGCTTGGCGAGGCGGGCCGCCTGCAGCCGCGCGAAATCCTCGCCGGCATGGTGCGACGAGCGGGTCAGGGGCGTGGCCGAGACCAGCAGGAAGCCCTTGGCGTAGGCGGTGGTCTCGTAGGTCTTGAACTCGTCGGGCGGAATGAAGCGCACGACCTCGTGGTGCTTCTTCGACGGCTGCAGGTACTGGCCGATGGTCAGGAAGTCGACATCGGCCGAGCGCAGGTCATCCATCAGCTGGAGCACCTCGTTCCGCTCCTCGCCGAGCCCGACCATGATGCCGGACTTGGTGAAGATCGACGGGTCGAGCTCCTTCACCCTCTGCAGCAGGCGCACCGAGTGGAAGTAGCGGGCGCCGGGCCGCACCGTCAGGTATTTGGCCGGCACCGTCTCGAGGTTGTGGTTGAACACGTCGGGCTTGGCCGCGACCACAACCTCGAGGGCCCCGTCCTTGCGCAGGAAGTCGGGGGTGAGGATCTCCACCGTGGTACCGGGGCTCGCCGTGCGGATTGCCGCGATGGTCCGGGCGAAATGCTGCGCGCCGCCATCCTTCAGGTCGTCCCGGTCCACCGAGGTGATCACCACGTGGTGCAGGCCGAGCTTGGCCACCGAGTCGCCGATCTTTTCCGGCTCGTGCTGATCGAGGGCGTCGGGCAGGCCGGTCCGCACGTTGCAGAAGGCGCAGGCCCGCGTGCAGGTGTCGCCCATGATCATGAAGGTGGCGTGCCGCTTCTCCCAGCACTCGCCGATATTGGGGCAGCCGGCCTCCTCGCAGACCGTGACGAGGCCGTGCTCGCGGACGATCTTCTGGGTCTCGGTCCAGGCCTTGGAGCCCGGCGCCTTGACTCGGATCCAGTCCGGCTTCTTGGCCTGGACGGGCTGGTCGGGCCGGTGCGCCTTCTCGGGATGGCGCAGGCGCGCCGAGCGCGGATCGTTCTTCAGGATGTCGAGGACGACGGCCATGGGTCGGGGGCTGCCACACCGCGGGGAAGCGCCCGGAGGCGCGGTCGGTCAGGAGAGACTGACTTAAGGCGCCCGGCCCCGCGCCGCAAACCGCCGCGACGCCGGGACGCCATGCGGCGGTTGAGGGTGCGGTGTTTGCGTCAGATCCCGAGCGCCCGCACCAGCAGCCCCGCCAGCACGGCCCCGATCACCGGGCCGCCCACCGGGACGAGCGCGTAGCCCCAGTCGGACGAACCCTTGCCGGCGATCGGCAGCACCGCGTGGGCGATGCGCGGCCCGAGGTCGCGGGCGGGGTTGATCGCGTAGCCGGTGGTGCCGCCGAGCGAGAGGCCGATGCCCCAGACCAGCATGCCGACCATGTAGGGCGCGACCCCGCGCGGGATCGCCCCGGAGGCGCCGAGCGTGTTGGTTACCAGAGCCGAGATGGTCAGGATCAGGAAGAAGGTGGCGATGATCTCCGAGGTCCAGTTGGCCTTGGCGTCGCGGATCGCCGGCCCGGTGCAGAAGCAGGCGAGCTTCAGGTCCTGCTCGGGCGTCGCCGCCCAGTGCGGCAGGTAGTGCAGCCAGACGATCGCCGCGCCCGCGAAGGCGCCGAGCATCTGGGCCGGGACGTAGACCCAGAGCTTCGAGAAATCCCCGGAGCCGACGGCGCCGGCCACGGTCACGGCGGGGTTGAGATGCGCGTCCGGGCTGCCGGTGGCGGTGGCGACGAAGATCCCGGCGAGAACCCCGAAGGCCCAGCCGGCCGTGATGGCGATCCAGCCGGCGCCCTCACCCTTGGATCGCTTGAGCAGGGCGCCGGCGACGACGCCGTCTCCCAGCACGATCAGCGTCATCGTACCGAGGAATTCACCCAGGAATGGCGACGTCATGGTCTATCTCCCCCGTTTGCTGTTTATTGTAAGGCTTTACAGCTTATTCGAGCGTCTAAGTCTTTAAGGTGATTGTCGATCTCTGTCGGCCTTCCGATCTCTTCGCTCATCCTGATGTGCCGGAGCGTAGCGGAGGCCTCGAAGGAGCCCTCCTTCCAGGCTGCTGCGCGGCACCTCAGGAAGAAGTCGCGGGTGGGCGTGATCCGGCCCGAAAGCGCCCGCCTCAATCCTCGTCGAGCTTCCAGTCGAAGGAGCGCTGCACCGCCCGGCTCCAGGCGGCGGCGATCTTCTCGCGCTGGCCGGCATCCATCTTCGGGGTCCAGCGCTTGTCGACGCCCCAGTTGCGCTTGAGGTCGTCGAGGCCCTTCCAGTAGCCGACCGCGAGGCCCGCCGCGTAGGCGGCCCCGAGCGCCGTGGTCTCGGAGACCTTCGGGCGCACCACCGGCACGTCGAGCATGTCGGCCTGGAACTGCATCAGCGTGTTGTTGGCGACCATGCCGCCATCGGCGCGCAGTTCCTTGACCGGGATGCCGGAATCCTTGGCCATCGCGTCCAGCACCTCGTGGGTCTGGAAGGCGGTCGCCTCCAGCACCGAGCGGGCGATGTGGCCACGGTTGACGTAGCGGGTGAGGCCGATGATCAGCCCGCGGGCGCCCTCGTTCCAGTGCGGCGCGTAGAGGCCGGAGAAGGCCGGCACGAAGTAGACGCCGCCATTGTCCTCGACGGTCGTGGCCAGCGTCTCGACCTCGGCCGAATCCTTGATCATGTGGAGGTTGTCGCGCAGCCACTGCACCAGGGCGCCCGTGATGGCGATCGAGCCCTCCAGGGCGTAGGCCGGCTTCTCGCCGTCGAGCCGATAGGCCAGGGTCGTGACCAGGCCGGCCTTGGACGGGACCGGCTCGGTGCCGGTGTTCATCAGGGCGAAGCAGCCGGTGCCGTAGGTGTTCTTGGCCTCGCCCGGACTGAAGCAGGTCTGGCCGAACAGGGCCGCCTGCTGATCGCCCAGGATGCCGGCGATCGGCACGCCCGCGAACGGCGCCTTGGTCTCGCCGTAGACCTCGCTCGAAGAGACGATCCGGGGCAGCATCGCCTTCGGGATGCCGAAGGTCGCCAGCATGCCATCGTCCCATTCCAGGGACTTCAGCGACATCAGCTGCGTGCGGCTGGCATTGGTCACGTCGGTGACGTGCAGCCCGCCCTCGGTGCCACCGGTGAGGTTCCAGACCAGCCAGGTGTCGATGTTGCCGAACAGCACGTCGCCGGCCTCGGCCCGCTCCCGGGCGCCCTCGATATGGTCGAGCAGCCACCGAAGCTTGAGACCCGAGAAGTAGCTCGCCAGCGGCAGACCGGTGAGGTCGCGGAACCGGTCGCGGCCGCCGTCGCGGGCGAACTCGGCCACCAGCCGGTCGTTGCGGGTATCCTGCCAGACCAGGGCGTTGTGGAGCGGCTTGCCGGTGCGCCGGTCCCAGATCAGCGTGGTCTCGCGCTGGTTGGTGATGCCGACCGCGGCGAGGTCGGTGGGCTGGAGGCCAGCCTTGTCCAGGGCCTCGCGCATCACGGCCTGCGTCTTGGTCCAGATCTCGGCGGCGTCGTGCTCGACATGGCCGGGGGCTGGATAGATCTGCGCGTGCTCGGCCTGGGCCAGCGCGATGACGCTGCCCTCGCGATCGAACACCATGAAGCGGCTGCTCGTGGTGCCCTGGTCGATGGCCCCGACGTAACGGCTCATCGTTCCCTCCCTGGTTAGGCCCGACCGGTCTCGCGCCGGCTCGGGTTCGACACAATCATGCAGCCTCGGCCCTGCGGTCGAGGTAGGCGGACAGGCGCGCGGCGCTCTCGGGGCTGGTGCGCAGGCCGAGCTTCGAGCGGCGCCAGAGGATATCCTCGGCGGTGACCGCCCATTCCGCGACGCGCAGGTAATCGACCTCGGCCGCGGTCAGGCCGCCGTCGAATACCTCGCCGAGATCCGCCATCGACTGCGCGGTCCCGACGATCTCGCGGGCCTTGGTCCCGTAGGCCCGGGCGAGGCGCCGCGCGGTCTCGGCGGGCAGGAACGGCTTCTCCGCCTGGAGCTTGGCCAGGAACTGGTCGAAATCCGCGTCTGGCATCGCGCCGCCGGGCAGGACCGCATCGCCGGTCCAGGCCGGCTTGAGGCCGGGGAAGAACGGCTTGAGCTTCTCGATCGCGTGCTCGGCCAGGCGCCGGTAGGTGGTGATCTTGCCGCCGAACACCGACAGCACCGCCGCCTTGCCGCCCTGGTCCTCCACGTCGAGGACGTAGTCGCGGGTCACCGCCGAGGCGTTCTCGGCCGCATCGTCGTAGAGCGGGCGCACGCCCGAATAGCTCCAGACCACGTCCGCCGGGGTGATGCGGGTGTCGAAGGAACGGTTGATGCAGCCGCAGAGGTAATCGGTCTCCTCTGGGGAGATCGAGACCGGGCCGGGCTCGCCGTCATAGGGCACGTCGGTGGTGCCGATCAGCGTGAAGTCGCGCTCGTAGGGGATCGCGAAGATGATCCGCTTGTCGGGCTGCTGCAGGATATAGGCTTGGTCGCCCGGGAACAGGCGCTTGACCACGATGTGGCTGCCCTTGATCAGGCGGACCGCCGCGCGGCTGTTGATGCCGAGCGTGCCGCCCAGCGTCGCGCTGACCCAGGGGCCGGCGGCGTTGACCACGGCCTTGGCCCGGACCGTCCGCTCGGTCCCGGTACGCTCGTCGCGCAAGGTCGCGACCCAGCCCTCACCCTCGCGCCGTGCCGAGACGACGCCGGTGCGGGTGAGGACCGTGGCGCCGCGCTCGCGGGCATCCATGGCGTTGAGCACGACCAGGCGGCTGTCCTCGACCCAGCAGTCCGAATAGACGAAGCCCTTGGTCAGCCGCTTCTGCAGTGGCGCGCCGTAGGGCGAATTCCGCAGGTCCACCGACTTCGAGCCTGGCAGGGTCCGCAGCTGCGCGAGGTGGTCGTACAGGAACAGGCCGAGCCGCAGCATCCAGGCCGGGCGCAGGCCCTCGTCGTGGGGCAGCACGAAGCGCAGAGGCCAGATCACGTGGGGCGCCTGACGCAGCAGCCGCTCGCGCTCGGCCAGGGCCTCGCGGACCAGGCGGAACTCGTAATATTCGAGGTAGCGCAGCCCGCCGTGGATCAGCTTCGTGGAGGACGAGGAGGTGAAGCCCGCCAGATCGCCGCGCTCGGCCAGCAGGACGGACAGGCCGCGGCCCGATGCATCGCGCGCGATTCCGGTGCCGTTGATGCCGCCGCCGATGACCAGGAGATCGTAGGCGTCGGACGGCGCGCGCTGGCGCGTTGCAGCCGGCATTGTTCCTCCTCTCCCGCCTGAATGGCGGGTTCAGGACATATTGAGCCGCCTACGAGTTTTCGCAAGCGAAAAAACGCATGTTCGTTACAGGTCGTCGTCGGCCACCGCCAGGGTGACCCCCTGGCGCTCGATCATCGCGATGATCTCGGGCGGCGGCATCCGATCGGTGAAGAAGGTGTCCACCTGATCCAGTCGCCCGACCTGCACCATCGGGCGCCGGGTGAACTTGGTGTGATCGGCGACCAGAAAGGTCTTGCGGGCATGGGCCAGGATGGTCTGCGTCGCTCGCACCTCCTCGTAATCGTAGTCGAGCAGCGCGCCGTCGGCATCGATGCCGCTGATGCCGATCACCGCCACGTCCACCCGGAACTGGCTGAGCGTGTCGCAGGTGAGCTGGCCCAGCACCGCGCCGTCGCGGTTGCGCACGGTGCCGCCGGCCACGACGATGTGGAATTCCGTGGCCTCGGCCAGGGACAGCGCGACGTTGAGGTTGTTGGTGATGACGCTGAGGTCGTCGTGCCGGGTCAATTCCCGAGCGACCGCCTCGGGGGTCGTGCCGATATTCACGAAGACCGAGCAATGGGACGGGATCCGGCTGGCCGCCAACCGGCCGATCCGGGTCTTCTCCGGCAGCAGCGTCACCCGGCGGTCGGCATAGTCGATGTTCTCGACGCTCGACGGCAGCCCGCCGCCGCCCCGGTAGCGCTCGAGCCGGCCCTCGGCGCTCAGCTCGTTCAGGTCGCGTCGGATCGTCTGGACGGTGACGCCGAACTGCGCGGCCAGGGCCTCGATCGTGACGAAGCCCCGCTGGCGCACGGCCGCCACGATGGCGCTGCGGCGCGCCTCGACCCCGGTGGCCTCGACCCTGTCCTCGGATCTGCGGTCGAGCGGTCGTGACATCGAGGCTCCTGGCGTTCCCCGGCCCGTCCGGCGCGGAGATGTTCGTTTGCGAACATTCTGTGGGGTGGGCGGCTTTCGCACGAGAGTGAACCCGCCAGGGTGGCCGGGCAACCGGGTTGCGCACGCGGCGGATCGGATGCGCACAGGTGGCGGGGGTGGCGAATGCCCTCTCCACCGGGTGACCGAACCTGCCGATGCCGGTCGCGGTGCGGGTCTCCTGTCCCGCGGGGGCGCGGACATGCACCGATCGGCTTACGAAGGGCGGAACGCACGCTCCTCCCCTGGCGGGAAGGAGTTAGGTTCGGTGGTCCCGGAGAGGCGCAGCGGCACCGCCTGCGCCACCCCATCCCCGGCCCCCCGCAAGGGGGGAGGAAAAGCGCGGCGCCGCAAGCGCTTGATGCCGAAACGATGTGGTGAATCCGCTGGCCCGCGCGGCAGGAGCGCGTTGCGGCCTGCAGGACCGGCCGTGCAACCGCCGTAGGCCGCGACCGGATCCGAGCCGCGACCGAAAAACCCAACAAAAAAGCCTGCCGCGGATGCGGCAGGCCTGAACGAGCCGGTGACGCCGCTCGGCGGCGCGCCCAGGCTGCTCACATCTGGTGGTGACGCGACCGGCGATGATGCTTCATCATCCGCTTGTGCTTCATGCGCTTGCGCATGACTGGACGCTGGGCCGGGGCGGCGCCCTGCTCCATCGCAGCGGCTTCGCCGGCGCGCTCCAGGCCGCCACGGGGACCACCGGCCTGCGCGCCGGAATTGTTGTAGGGCGCGTTGCCCTGGGCGTAGGCGGAGCCCGCGAGCAGCGTCAGCGACGCGGCGGCCAACAGAAGTTTCCTCATGATCAATCCCTGGCGTAGACAGTCGCAGGCGAGGCGTCGCCCGTCGTCTGGGCTTTGCCGCTGCGTCGGAAAATAAGCGGCTGAGGGGAGACATGGTTCCCTGGCGCCGCGATCCGGTGTTGGATGCCGGAATCGGGTCATTGCCTGCCGGGGGGCGGGGGCCTATTGCGCGGCCTGTCCCGGCGGGGCCGCGATGCGTACGGGAGGGGGGCGGCTTTGGCCAGCAGCGGTTCGGCCTATCTGCTCCTCGACGTCGCCGGCACGCCCTGCGCCCTGCCGCGCGCGGCCGTCTCCGAGATCCTGCCGCTGCCGGACCTGCACAATCCCCCGGCGACCGGCGGCTGGCTCGCCGGCTTCCTGAATCTCGGCGGCGCGCCGATCCCGGTGATCGATCTGGCGCCGCTCCTCGGCCTGCGCCCGGCCGCCACCCGGCCCGGCCTCTACGCGCATCTGGTGCTCACTCGGGACGATGCGGTCGCCTATCTGGTCGACCGCGCCGCCGATCTGGTGATCGTGCCCGAGGACGCGATCCGGCCGGCCGAGGAGGCCGGGACGCTCAACGGCTGCGTGGCGGCCGAGCTCGTGATCGGCGACCGGCTCGTCCACGCCCTCTCCCCCGAGAGCCTGCTGACCGCGCAGGAGCGGGAACGGGTCGTGGCGCTGACCCGGGCGGCGGCCGAGCGCCTGGCCGCCCTGCCCCCGTCCGCGTGATCGGCGATGCCGCGCTTCGTTCCTTCCCGCCCCGATCCGGGTGGCGACCCGGCCTATGCCGCGCTGAAGGCGCGGATCATCGCGCGCACCGGCCATCATTATTACATCGATAAGGACGAGCTCCTGACCGAGCGCCTGCACCGGCGCTTCCGGGCCACCGCGATCGCCGATTGCGCCGCCTACAGCGCCCTGCTGGCCGACCCGTCCCGGGGCGAGGCGGAATGGGCTAATCTCGAGGCCGAGATCACGGTCGGCGAGACCTTCTTCTTCCGCTACGCCGAGCAGTTCCAGGCCCTACGCGAGACGATCCTGCCGGCGCTGATCGCGGCGCATCGCCACGACCGCACCCTGCGGATCTGGAGCGCCGGATGCTCGACCGGGGCCGAGCCCTATTCCCTGGCGATCCTGGTGCGCGAGGCCCTGGGCGATGCCCTGCCCGACTGGCGGGTCGTGATCCTCGGCACCGATATCAGCGTCGAGGCGCTGGCAACCGCCCGGGCGGCCGAGTACGGGCGCTGGGCGCTGCGGACCATGCCGCCGGAGGACCGCCTGCGCTACTTCACGCGCCTGCCTCCCGCCCCCGGGATCCGGCGCGAGGGCGGCTTCGCCCTGCGGCCGGAATACCGCGCGCTGGTGCGGTTCGAGCGCGGCAACCTCCTGAGCCTGGTCGAGCCCAACGTCCCGCCGGGCGAGGGCTTCGACCTGATCCTGTGCCGCAACGTGCTGATCTATTTCGAGGCCGAGACGGTGGCCGCGGTGGTGCGCGGCCTCGGTCGCCGCCTCCGGCCGGACGGCTGGATGCTGCTCGGTCATGCCGAGCCCAACCCGACCTTCTCCGGCTTCCTCGACCCGGTCAGCCTGCCCGGGACCGTCGCCTATCGGCGCCTGGCCGACGCGGTGCCGACGCTGGCGCCCCGGCCGGTCCCGCCGGCGCTCGAGCCGGCCTGGTCGGTGCCGCGCATTCACGAGGCGGACGAGGCGGACGAGCCAGACGAGCCAGACGAGCCCGTCGAGAGCGCGGTGGCGACGATCCTCGCCCCGCCCCGGCCCGCCCTCCTGCCGAGCCTCGACCTGGGCGATGGCGAGGCGCCGGCGGACGACCTCGCGCGCATCCGTGCGCTCGCCGATGCCGGGGAGACCGGCGCCGCCTGGCGGGTGCTGCGCGACGCCCTGGCGCGGGACCCGACCGATCCGGCCCTGCGCTTCTACGAGGGGCTCCTCGCCCGTACCCTCGGCCGGGACGTCGAGGCCGAGCGGGCCCTGCGGGCGGCGCTCTATCTCGACCGGGGCTTCGTGATGGCCCATTACCATCTCGGGCTGCTGCTGATCGCACTCGGCCGACCCGAGGCGGCGGCCCGCGCTCTCGACAACGCCATCGCGCTCAGCCAAGCCCTCGGGCCGAACACCCTCCTGCTCGAGGGCGACGGCGCCGCGGCGGGCGAGATCGCCGCTGGCGCGGCTGCGGCCCGCGCCGGGCTCGGCGCGGATAGCGGAACCGGGAGGCCCTGATGGACGCGCGCCAGAGCGCTTCGGAGCAGGCGACGAAGCCGAGAACCGCGCGGGACATCCGCGCCGAGCGCGCCGCGGCCCTGGCCCGGCGCAGCCAGGCCGCCGCGGGACCCGAGACCGGCATCGACCACCTCGTCTGCGCCTGCGGAACCGAGCGCTACGGGATTCCCCTCGCGGCGGTCGCACACGTGCTGCCGATGCGCCCGTTCACGCCGATGCCCGGGGCGGTGCCGGCGCTGCTGGGCCTGATCGCCCTCTCGGGCCGGATCGTCGGCGTCCTCGGCCTCGGCCGGGCACTCGGCCGGCCGGAAACGCCGCCCGAGGCCGAGGGCGAGGCCGGGCATCTCGTGGTGCTGCGCGGCAGCCAGGCCCAGCCCGTGGCGCTGGCGGTCGACCGGGTGCTGGGGATCGCCGCCGCGGCGGGACCGTCTGCCGCAGGGATGGCGGAGGCGGCCGACCCCGCCGGATTGGGCAACGCCGCTGCTTCGGGCTATGCCCCCGCTTCGGCCGGCGGCGGCCGACCGGATTTCGTCGTCGTCGACCTGCCCCGCCTCCTGCATCGCGTGCTGCCCTAACTGTTCAGGTCCGCGCCCCCGCGCCCCACCACTGGAGCCAGCCCCGACCGTGACGTTCTCGATCGGAAGACGCATCCTCCTCGGCTTCGTCGCCGTCACGGTGGTGATCGTGGCCCTGGGCTTCTACGCCCTCGAGCAGATCGGGGCGGTCCGCGACACGACCGACGCCATCGTCCGGCGCGACATGTCGGTGCTGCGCCAGCTCGACGATCTCGGCAACCAGGCCCGGGATCTCGGGCTCCTGCGCCGCAACGCCGTGATCGCGCTGCTGTCGCAGGCCCAGGGCCGCCCGGCGCGCACCGACGACAACGTGGCGGCGTGGCGCCGGACCGCGGCCCAGGTCGAGAGCGCGCTGGCCACCACGATGCAACTCGCCGGCGAGTACCGGACGCTCTCGATCTCGGCCCAGCGCAACGCCGTCTGGGACCGGATCGCCGCGGCGGCGGCCGAGGTGCAGCGCTCGTTCCGGGATGTCCGGGCCGCGAGCGAGGCGCAGTTCGCCGCCATCGCCCAGCAGGATGTGGCCGGGGTCGAGGCGCGCAACGACGAGATCAGCCGCCTGCAGGCGCCGTTCCTGGGCGGCATCACCAACCTGCGCACCCTGCTCGACGGCGGCATGGCCCTGGGGCAGCGCGCCGCCCACGAGGTCTACGAGCGCTCGCGCCTGTCGATCTACCTGACCCTCGCCGCGGCGGTCCTGTTGGCGATGCTGGTCACCTGGATGATCCGCCGCGCCGTGGTGCACCCGCTGGAGACCGTGATGGCCTTCGTCGAGCGGGTCGGCTCCGGCGACCTCTCGGGCAAGCTCGACATGCGCGGCGGCGACGAGATTGCGCGCCTGGGTCGGACGCTGAACGCGATGGTGGACGGTCTGTCCGATCTGGCCCGGACCAACCGCGCCGCCACCGCCGACCTCAACGCCGCCGCCGCCGAGATCCGCGCCTCGGCCCAGCAGCAGGCGGCCTCGGTGGAGGAGCAATTCGCCGCCGTGCAGGAGACCGCCGCCACGGTGGACGAGATCACCCATTCCGGCGCGCAGATCGGCAAGCGCGCCACGGAGGTGATCGCCACCGCCCAGGCCACCGCCCAGACCTCCCGCCAGGGTTTGCGCGCGGTCTCCGACACCGCCAAGGCCATGGACGCGATCCGCGAGCAGGCGGAAGCCGTGGCCGGCAACATCGTCAGCCTGTCGGAGAAGACGCAGACGATCGGCGACATCATCGAGACGGTCAACGACATCTCGGAGCGCACGCATCTGCTGGCGCTCAACGCCGCCATCGAGGCGGCCGCGGCTGGCGAGAGCGGGCGCAGCTTCGCGGTGGTGGCCTCGGAGATGAAGCTTCTGGCCGACCAGGCCAAGGCGGCCACGGGTCAGGTCCGGGGGATTTTGGGCGAGATCCAGCGGGGCATCAACACCTCGGTGATGCTGACCGAGGAGGCGGTGAAGCGGGCGGCGGCCGGCAAGACGCGCTCGGACACGACGCAGCGGACCATCGAGGAGATCACGGCGCGGGTTGAGGAGAACGTCCAGACCTTCCAGCAGATCGTGGCCTCGACCAACCAGCAGCAGCTCGGGATCGAGCAGGTGATGGGGGCGCTGCAGAACATCCGCCAGGCCAGCCAGCAGACGGCGGCCGGCACCCGCGAGGTCGAGGCGGCCTCGGCCAACCTCACCGAACTCGCCCAGGCCCTCATGGCCCTGGCCGAACGCTACCGGCACTG